>NZ_JAKEIO010000002.1 GCF_021474405.1 [Streptosporangium] indianense | reverse complement strand
CGCCCAGGGAGGCCGCCGACGGGCCGGTCCGGGCTGGGGAGTTGCTGCTGCGCACCTCGGCGGCCTCCCTGGGCGTGCTGCTGTTCGCCTTCACCACGCCCATGTCCGACCTGCTGCCCCGGCTGGTCGGGGCCGGGGTCCCCGCGCCGGTCGTCGACGTCGCGCTCGTGACGTACCGGATGAGCTTTCTGCTGCTGGACTCGATGCGCCGCATCCGGGAGGCCCAGGCGGCCCGGCTCGGCCACACCGGCCGGGCCGCGGAGTGGCGGTCCCTGGCCGGGCTCGGCGCCACCGCGTTCGTCCGCGCCTTCGACCGGGCCACCCGGCTCCAGGCCGGGCTCGCCGGGCGCGGCTACGACGGCACCCTGCGGGTCCTGGTGCCCGAGGCCCGGGTCTCCGTCCGCTTCACGACGGCCAGTTGCGCGCTGCTCGCGGCGGTGGCCGTCCTCACCCTCGTCCTGGAAAGGCCGCTGACATGAGCGAGCCAGCCCTCGTCGCCCTGCGGGGCGCGTCCTTCGCCTACGAGGACGGCCCGACCGTGCTCAGCGGGCTCGACTTCGACATCCGGGAGGGCCGCGCGCTCGCGCTGCTCGGCCGCAACGGCAGCGGCAAGACCACGCTGATGCGGCTGCTCTCCGGCGGCCTGAAACCGCACGAGGGGCGGCTGACGGTCGAGGGGCGGCCGGTGGCGTACGACCGCAAGGGGCTGACCCGGCTGCGGACGACCGTGCAGCTGGTGGTGCAGGACCCGGACGACCAGTTGTTCGCGGCCTCCGTCGAGCAGGACGTGTCGTTCGGGCCGCTGAACCTGGGTCTGGACGACACGCAGGTCCGGGCGCGGGTGGCGGAGGCACTGGCCGCCCTGGACATCACGTCCCTGGCCGACCGGCCGACCCATCTGCTGTCCTACGGGCAGCGCAAAAGGACCGCCATCGCGGGGGCGGTCGCCATGCGGCCGCGGGTCCTCATCCTCGACGAGCCGACCGCCGGACTCGACCCGGACGGACAGGAGCGTCTCCTCACCACCCTCGACGGGCTCCGGGCCGCCGGCACCACGGTGGTGATGGCCACCCACGACGTCGATCTCGCGCTGCGCTGGGCCGACGACGCGGCGCTGCTCACCCCGTCCGGTGTCCGCACCGGGCCCGCGGCCACGGCACTGGCCCGTCCGGATCTCCTCCGGGAGGCGGGGCTGCGTCTGCCGTGGGGCGCGGCGACGGCGGAGCTTCTGCGCTCCCAGGGGCTGTTGACCGAAACGGAGCCGGGCCCGCGCACGCCGGACGAACTCGCCGCACTCGCCGGAGGGCGGCTGGGAGCGACCGGAGGGTGAGGTTCGCGCGGCGGTGAGACGGCCGAGGGCGTCCGGAGCGTGAGAGCCCCGCGGCGGTGTGGTCGGCTCGGGGCGCCCGGAGCGTGAGAGCCACGCGGCGGTGTGGACGGCCCGGCGCGCCCGGAGCGTGAGAGCCACGCGGCGGTGTGGACGGCTCGGGGCGCCCGGAGGGTGAGCGCCGTGCGGCGGCGGTGAGCGTGGTCGGCCGAAACGCGCTTGTGCGGCCTCGCCGCGTGCCTCTACGTTGCCGGGGTGGATCCCTTCTCCCGTACCTGGGCGGCGTTGCGCGCGGCGGTGGCCCGTCTCTGCGACGAGGACTTCGGGCGGCCCAGCGGCTGTACGGGCTGGCTGGTGCGGGACCTGGTGTGCCACCTGGTCGTCGACGCCCAGGACGTCCTGATCACCCTGGCCACTCCCTCGGACCGGGAACCGACCCGTGACGCGCTGACGTACTGGGAGGTCTCGGACACTCCGCCGACCGGGGACGACCCGCTCGACGCACTGACCGTCCGGCTCGCCGCCGCGTACGAGGACCCGGGCCTGCTGAAGTTCCATCTGGACGACGTCGGCTCCGCCGCCGGGCGCGCGGCCGCGCTCGCCGATCCGGCGGCCCGGGTCGGCACCCGCAACGAGGTCCTCACCGTGGGCGACTACCTCTCCACGTACGTCATGGAGTGGACGCTGCACCACCTCGACCTGATCGCCCACCTCCCGGACGCGCCGCAGCCGCCCGCGGAAGGGCTCTCCCGGTCCCGCGCGATGCTGGAGCGGATCGCGGGCGGCCCGTTCCCCGCCTCCTTCACCGACACGGACGCCCTGCTGATCGGCACCGGGAGGCGTGTACCGACCGGGGCGGAGCAGGCCGTGCTCGGTGAGCTGGCCTCCAGGGTGCCGCTGTACCTGGGCTGACGTCGCGGTCGCGAAGCCGCGGTGCGCGGGGGTGCCGTCGCACCGCTCCGACCGGGGTGGGAGCATGGCCGCCATGGACATCCGCCGCAGGAACAACGTCAACGTCGTCGGCCCGGCCGACGCGCCGGTGCTGCTCCTGGCGCATGGGTTCGGCTGCGACCAGAACATGTGGCGGCTGGTGGCGCCGGCCCTTGCCGAGCGCTATCGGGTGGTGCTGTTCGACTACGTCGGCTCCGGCGGCTCGGAGCTCGCGGCGTGGAGCGAGGAGCGCTACTCCTCGCTGCACGGTTACGCCGGTGACGTCGTGGACGTCTTGGAGGAGCTGGACCTGCGGCAGGCGGTGTTCGTGGGGCACTCGGTCAGCGCCATGGTCGGGGTGCTGGCGGCGCAGGCGGCCCCCGAGCGGATCGGGGCGCTCGTGATGGTGACCCCCTCGCCCTGTTACATCGACGACGAGGGCTACCGCGGCGGCTTCAGCACGGAGGACATCGACGAGCTGCTCGCCTCCCTGGAGGCGAACTACCTGGGCTGGTCGTCCGCGATGGCCCCGGTGATCATGGGCAATCCGGAGCGGCCGGAGCTGGGCCAGGAGCTCACGAACAGCTTCTGCGCCACCGACCCCGACATCGCCCGGGTCTTCGCCCGCACGACCTTCCTCACCGACAGCCGCGAGGACCTGAAGGGCGTGTCCGTGCCGACCCTCGTGCTGGAGTGCGAGCAGGACGCCATCGCCCCCCGCGAGGTCGGTGCCTACGTGCACGCGGCGATCCCCGCCTCGCGTCTGGTCACGCTCGACGCCACCGGGCACTGCCCGCAGCTCAGCGCGCCGCAGGCCACCACCGCGGCGATCCTCGACTTCCTGGAGTCCGTGAAGTGATGTGTCGCACGGGCGGCGTGCCGGAGCCCACCGGGACGGGGGACGAGGCGCACACGACCGCGGCGTTCACCGCGCTGTTGGAGGACAGCGTGGAGGACCTGTACGAATCGGCCCCGTGCGGTTACCTGTCCACGATGATGGACGGCACGATCGCCAAGATCAACGCCACTCTGCTCGACTGGCTCGGTCTGGACCGTGAGGCCGTCGTGGGCCGCAAGCGCTTCGCCGACCTGCTCACCATCGGCGGGAAGCTCTACCACGAGACGCACTTCGCTCCGCTGCTGCGCATGCAGGGCGAGCTGCGGGGCATCGCCCTGGAGATGCGGCGCCAGGACGGCGGCCGGCTGCCGGTCCTGGTCTCCGCGGTGGTCAAGCACGGGACCGAGGGCGAACCGCTGCTGATCCGGATCACCGTCTTCGACGCCTCGGACCGCCGCGCCTACGAGCAGGAACTCCTGCGCCGCCGCGAGGACGCCGAGCGGGCTCGCGCCGAGGCGGACGAGGCCCGGCGGCAGGCCGAGGCGGACCGGGCCAGGCTGGCCGACGCCCTCGCCGTCCTGCAGCGCTCCCTCGTGCCGGACTCGCTGCCCGACGTGCCGGGCCTGGAGACGGCCGTCCACTACCACACCGCGTCCCCGGACCAGCTGGGCGGCGACTTCTACGACCTGTTCCCCGTGGCCGGCGACCGGTGGGCGTTCTTCCTCGGCGACGTGTGCGGCAAGGGCCCCGAGGCCGCATCGCTCACCTCGCTGACCCGCTACACCCTGCGCGCCGCGGCCCACCACGACCCGGACCCGGCCTCGGCGCTGAGCACGCTGAACGCCGTTCTGCACGAGCGATACACCGGTGGCGGCAACCCCCGGTACTGCACCTGCATCTTCGGCATCGTCGAGCCGGGCGGCGCCCAGGGGCGCGCCGTGGTGCGCCTCGCCTCCGGCGGTCATCCGCCGGCGCTCGTCCTGCGGGCGGACGGCCGCGCGGAGTTCCTGCCCACTCCGGGCGGTCTGCTCATCGGGGTCGTCCCCGGTGCGCCGATCGGCACCGCCGAGACCGTCCTGGCCCCCGGCGACACGGTCGTGCTGTACACCGACGGTCTCACCGAGGCCCGTATCGGCCCCGGCCGGGACGACCTGTTCGGCGAGGACGCCCTGCACGCCTTCGCCACCGATCACGCCCCGGCCTCGCCGCGCGGGGTGATCACCGCTCTCACCGAACTGCTCGAGGGTTTCGGCGACGGTCTCGACGACGACACCGCCCTGCTCGCCCTCGGCGTTCCCGCCACCCCATCCACTCCGGACCCCGCTTCCCCGACAGTCCCCGCAACGAGTCACACCTCATGAATCCGCTCACCATCAGCCGGCGCGACACCGCGACAGGACCCGTTCTGCACGTGACGGGCGACCTGGACTACGACCAGGCCCCCGTCCTGCGCGACCGGCTCGACCAGCTCCCCGTGTCTGCGGGGCAGTGCCTGGTCCTCGACCTGTCGGGCCTCGCGTTCTGCGACTCCTCGGGCATCACCGCCCTACTCGCCGCCCGCCAGCACGCACTGGCCGCCGACGCCGACATCGTCCTGACCGCCGTACCGGCGAACCTGATGCGCGTCCTCACCCTGGTCGGCCTCGACCAGGTCTTCACGCTGCGACCGGACTCCAGCGCCGCGTCGTGACCGGCCTTCGCCGGATGCGCCGTCGGGCGACGCGGCTGCACGACCGTCGTCGTGAAGCACGGCCACCGGGGTCTGGGCCGCCCGGAGCCTGCGCAAGGAGCTGGAGGCGGGGCCGGTCGTCCGGCTACGGGCTCTCCTCTCCCTGCGGCGCGAGATCGTGCTGGACAGCGACTTCCGGGCGGGCTGCCAAGCGCGGCACCCGACCACTGGACCACACGGCCGCCTCGTTGCCGGCACGCGTGCTCGCCGCGATCACCGACTGACCGCACCCCGCAGGGCACTCGCCCCGCCCCGGCGTACGGGCACTCGGCCGCCGCGCCTCCTGGCGCTCCCCGCACACCCCCGACCGGCCGGAAAACGCTTGGACTGCGCGGCCGGCATCGCGGGACACTTCCGGACTCGACCCGAAGCCTCACACATCCGTTGCGGCGATGGCCCCTGCCCGCACGCGCGGCGTGGCGGGCGGCCACAGAACGACTCAGGGGTGGGATGGAAACGCCGGAAACACACAGGGTATTACCGGGCAAACGCTCGGTTCTTCTCGCACTTCGCTACTACGGACGGGAGTTGTCCCGGCTGCGCCGGTGGACGGCGCCCGCGATGCTGCTCTCGGCGCTGGGCAACATCGGAATCAACTACGTCGCGCCGCTGATCGTCGCCAAGCTCGTCGGCGACATCGCGGAGCACGAGGACGTCACGGCCGGTTCGACGCTGCCGTACGTGCTCGCCTTCGCGGGTGTCCTGCTCGTGGCGGAGGCACTGTGGCGCATCGCCCTGCACTGCCTCAACCGGCTCGACGCCCTGGGCATCGAGCACCTGTACGTGATCGGCATGGACGAACTGTTCGCCAAGGACGCCGCGTTCTTCCACGACAACTTCGCCGGTTCGCTGACCAAGCGGGTCCTCAGCTTCGCCTCCCGTTTCGAGCAGTTCGTCGACACGCTGACGTTCCAGATCGTGGGGAGCTTCGTGCCGCTGACGTTCGGGGCGGTGGTGCTGTGGCGCTACGAACCGCTGCTCGTCGTCGGTCTCCTGGTGATGATCGCGCTCACCGCGGTGCTGGTCGTACCGCTCGTCCGCCGTCGCCAGGCGCTCGTGGACCAGCGTGAGGAGGCCATCGCCCGGGTGTCGGGCCATGTCGCCGACAGCCTGATGAACATGGACACGGTGCGGGCGTTCGCCGCGGAGCGCCGCGAGGCCGCCGAGCACCGCTCCCGGGTCGCGACGTCCCGCCGGCTCACCCTGAGGTCGTGGGACTACGGCAATCTGCGGATCGACACGCTGGTCGCGCCGATGTCCGTCCTCACCAACGCGATGGGCCTGCTCCTCGCGGTTTCGCTGGGCGGCGGGACACACGGTGTGGAGGCGATCGTGGTGGCCTTCGCCTACTACAACAACGCGACCCGGATCATGTTCGAGTTCAACCAGATCTACCGCCGGCTGGAGAGCTCGATGACGGAGGCCGCGCAGTTCACCGAGCTGCTGCTGACGCCGCCGACCGTGCTCGACCCGCCGGCCCCGGAACCGCTGCGGTCCCGGGACGCCGACGTCCGTTTCGAGAAGGTGACCTTCGCCCACCGGGGTGGCCGTCCCCTGTTCGAGGGACTCGACCTGGCCGTTCCGAGCGGGACGAAGATCGGTCTGGTGGGCCGGTCCGGCGGCGGCAAGACCTCGCTGACCCGGCTGCTGCTGCGGATGACCGACATCGACAGCGGCCGCATCCTGGTCGGCGGCCAGGACATCAGCCGGGTGCGGCAGGCCGACCTGCGCGGGCGGATCGCGTACGTGCCGCAGGACCCGGCGATGTTCCACCGCAGTCTGCGGGACAACATCGCCTTCGCCCGGCCGGACGCCACCGACGCCGAGATCCTCCGGGCGGCCGAGGCGGCCCACGTCACCGAGTTCGCCGACGCGTTGCCGAACGGCTTCGACACCATGGTGGGCGAGCGGGGCGTCAAGCTGTCCGGCGGGCAGCGCCAGCGGGTCGCCCTCGCCCGGGCCATCCTGCGGGACGCCCCGATCCTGCTGCTCGACGAGGCCACCAGCGCCCTGGACTCGGAGAGCGAACTGCTGGTCCAGGAGGCGCTGTGGCGGCTCATGGACGGGCGGACCGCGCTGGTGGTGGCGCACCGGCTGAGCACGGTCGCGGGGATGGACCAGCTCGTGGTCCTCGACCGCGGCCGGATCGTCGAGCAGGGTACGCATCAGGAGTTGCTCGCGTTCGACGGTGCCTACGCGAAGCTGTGGCAGCATCAGTCGGGCGGGTTCCTCGACGACACCCCGGGGCGGGCCGAGGTGCTGTAGCGCAGGCTCGTCACCTCCGTGCGCGCGCCCGGGCCGCCAGGGCCTCCAGCAGGAGGTCCACCGCCTGTTCGAAGGAGCTGTCCGCCATGGCGGGCAGCTCCGGGCGCACCGCGGTCAGGGACGGGTAGGTCGCCGGATCGAGGCCCTGGTAGACATCGCGCCACGACCGCCGGTCGGCTTCGGGCTGCTGCGGGGGAAGGGCCTGGAACGCCGCCTCCGCCGCGGCGTGGCTGAGCACGGTGTCGATGAAGGCCAGGTAGAGCCGTGCGGCGTCGGCCGGCGGGAAGCCCGCGGTGAGCAGCAGGCCGATCCCGGTGTCCACGGCGCGGATCTCGTTGCGGCGCCGGGTCACGCGGTGGGCCGCCATGGCCGCGGCGCGGGGGTGGGCGAGGTATCCCGCGCGGACCCTCAGGGCCATCTCGCGCAGCGACGCCACCCAGTCGTCCCCCGGGGCGAAGCCGGCCATGGCGTCGCCGATGATCCGGTCGGCGATGGCGAGCACCAGGTCGTCGGTGCCGTGGAAGTAGCGGTACAGGGCTGTCGGGTCGCAGCCCAGGGCCGCGCCGAGCCGGCGCACGCTCAGCGCCTCGGGTCCGTGCTCGCCGATGAGCCGCAGCGCGGTCTCCACGATCAGGTCCTCCGACAGCAGGACGCCCGAACGGGTCGGTCTGCGCCGTCTGCGTTCCTGCGGGACACGGGTGGACATGACGTGGACTCCTCTCCTCGCGCGCCGGCGGTTCCTCGCGTACGCAGTGAACGGCCCTTGCCGCCTTACGTCAACAGGGTTGACCCAATGTGGCCGTCAGCTGTTCCATCACAGTCCCGCGCGGCTCTTCCCACCTCTCCCCCGAGGAGCCCTTCATGCCGTCCGCACCGTCCCAGCCCCGCCCCGCGCTGCGCCGTTCCCTCGGCGTGGTCGACGGCGTCGCCATCGCCGCGTCCAGTACCGCGGCCACCACCAGCATCGCCATCGGCATGGGCACGATCGCCACGGTCGTGGGGCTGCAGGCCCCGGCGCTGCTGCTGCTGGCGTTCCTGCCGGTGCTGGGCATCGCCCTCGCCTACGCCCGGCTCAACCGCTCCGAACCCAACTGCGGCAACGGCTACACCTGGGTCGGCAGATCCCTCGGCCCCTGGCCGGGCTTCCTGACCGGCTGGGTCACGCTGGTCGGCTCGGTCATCTTCTGCGCCTACACCAGCGCGATCATGGGCTCGGTCGTCTGGCCTTCGCCAACAAGGCCGGTTCGCGCAGCGTGGCCGGAATCGCCCTCGATCCGACGTCCACGGGTGTCTGCACGGCGGTCGGGCTGGTGATCCTGCTCGCCCTCACCGTCCTGGCCGTCACCGGGGTGCGGGGCGCGACCCGGTTCCAGTTCGCGCTGCTGGTGTTCGAGTACGCGGTGCTGCTCGGGTTCTGCGGCTGGGCCCTGATCACCGGCGACCACGCCGTCTCCCTGTCGTGGTTCAACCCGTTCGAGATCTCCAGCGGCACCCACTTCGCCCAGGGCATGGTCCTCGCGGTGTTCTTCTTCTGGGGCTGGGACGCGGCGTTCAGCGTCAACGAGGAGACCAGGGACCCGGGCGACTCGGCCCGCGGCGGACTCATCGCCCTGTTCGCGATGCTCGGTCTGTTCCTGTTCGCCTCGGTCGCCTTCCAGCGGGAGATGAGCCTGGCCGAACTCGTCCGCAACGGCCCGCAGGCCCTGCCCTACCTCGGGGAGAAGCTGGCCGCCGAGCCGTGGGCCACCCTGCCCCTGGTCGCCCTGATGTTCTCCGCCGTCGCCTCCGTGCAGGCCACCCTGATCCCCACCGCGCGGGGCCTGCTCGCCATGGGCCGCGACCGCACCATGGGCCCGCTGTGGACCCGGGTCCACCCGCGCTGGGGCACACCCGCCGCGGGAACGGCCGTCGTGATGTCGGTGGCCGCGGTGATCGCCGTGTTCGCCTTCGCGATCCCCGAGCTGAGCGACATGCTGCTGGCCGCCGTCAACGCGATCGGCCTGATCGTGGCCCTGTACTACGGCCTCACCGCGCTGGCCTGCGCCGTGCGGTTCCGCGCCGCCCGGCACGGGGGACCGCGCGAGGCGCTGCTCGCCGTCGTCGTGCCGGCCCTGTCCGGGCTGGTGCTGCTGGGCCTGGGCGGCTACCTCGGATACTCGTACCTGACCATGAGCGACCACTTCGAACTCAGCCCGGACAACGGGTGGTTCATGTTCTCGCTGCCCGCCGTGATCGTGCTCGCCGGCCTCGGCATGGCCGCCGTCGCCAAGTACGTCCGGCGCTCGCCCTACTTCACCACCGGGCGCGGCACCGACGCCGAAGCCCTCACCCTGCCGATGGACCGCACGGCGGTCTGACCCTCCATGGAGTTCACCCCCATGACGCACCCCCCTGTCCCGGGACCCGCCGACCTCGTGTTCACCGGCGGTCCCGTGCACACCGTCGATCCGGCCCGCAGCCGCGCCACCTCGATGGCCGTGCGCGGCGGGCGGATCGCCGCCGTCGGCCACGACGAGGTGCGCGAGCTGATCGGGCCCCGCACCGAGGTCGTCGGCCTCGCCGGGAAGCTGCTGCTGCCGGGCTTCCAGGACGCCCACGTCCACCCGATGGGCGCCGGCCTCGAACTCGGCCTGTGCCACCTCGGCGACACCACCGACGCGGACGCGTACCTGCGCGTGATCGCCGCGTACGCGGCCGAGCACCCGGACGTCGAGTGGATCACCGGGGGCGGCTGGTCCCTGGAGGCGTTCCCCGGCGGCTCCCCCACGGCCGCCGCCCTCGACGCGGTCGTCCCGGACCGGCCCGTCTTCCTGCCCAACCGCGACCACCACGGCGCCTGGGTCAACAGCCGGGCCCTGGAGCGCGCGGGCATCGACGCCCGGACCCCCGACCCCGCCGACGGACGGATCGAGCGCGACGCCGAGGGCAACCCCACCGGGATGCTCCAGGAGGGCGCCGTCCACCTGGTGGGCCGGCTGGTGCCCGACCCCTCCCCGGAGGAGCAGCTCGCCGGGCTGCTGCGGGCCCAGGCCGTGCTGCACTCCCACGGCGTCACCGCCTGGCAGGACGCCATCGTCGGCACCTACGCCAACCTGACCGACCCGGCCCCGGCCTATCTGACGGCGCTGGACCGGGGCCTGCTCACCGCGCGGGTCGTCGGCGCCCTGTGGTGGGACCGCGAGCGGGGGGCCGAGCAGATCGGTGAACTCGTGGCCCGGCGGGATGAGTTGAGCCGGGACCGGTTCCGGACCGGCACGGTGAAGATCATGCAGGACGGCATCGCCGAGAACCACACCGCCGCCATGCTGTCCCCCTACCTGACCGGCTGCGGCTGCGCCTCGGACAACAGCGGCATCAGCTTCGTCGAGCCCGGCGAGTTGCGGAAGTACGTCACCGAGCTGGACGCGTACGGCTTCCAGGTCCACTTCCACGCGCTCGGCGACCGTGCGGTGCGCGAGGCGCTCGACGCCGTGGAGGCCGCCCGGGCCGCCAACGGCAACCGCGACACACGGCACCACCTGGCGCACCTCCAGGTCGTCCACCCCGACGACCTGCGGCGTTTTCGCGCGCTGGGGGCGAGCGCCAACCTGCAGATGCTGTGGGCGGCCCACGAACCGCAGATGGACGAGCTGACCCTGCCCTTTCTCGGGGCGGAACGCGGCGCGTGGCAGTACCCGTTCGGGGATCTGCTGCGGGCCGGTGCGACCCTCGCCGCCGGCAGCGACTGGCCCGTCAGCAGCCCCGACCCCCTCCAGGCCCTCCATGTCGCCGTCAACCGCGTATCCCCCGAGGCGCCCGCCGGTACCCCGGCCTTCTTCCCGCAGCAGCGCCTCGACCTGGGCACCGCCGTCGCCGCGTACACCGCGGGCAGCGCCCATGTGAACCACCTGGACGACGTCGCCGGCAGCATCACCGTCGGCAAGGCGGCCGATCTGGTCGTCCTCGACCGCGACCCGTTCGCCGGTCCGCCCGAGGAGATCGCCGCGACCCGCGTCCTTGAGACGTTCGTGGAAGGCAGACGGGTCCACGGCGTCGGCTGAGGCGTGGTGCAATGCTCCGGGGAACGGGCGTACCGAGGGGGCTGAGGCGCGGTGGGGTCGTCGGGGGGCGGGACCATGCGGTCCGTGATGTGGGTGCTGATCGCACTCGTGCTGCTCGGTGTCGGCGCGGCCTCGGCCTTCCAGGTCCGCGGGGCGCTGGAGCGGGAGCGGGAGTACCGTGCCGCGCCGGTCTGCGCCACCGTTCCCGTCACGGCGTCGGGGTGCGTGTGGGAGCAGGAGTTCACCGTGCGGAGCGCCGCCCTGCACCGCGGTGAGCGCGGCGAGTCGCCGGAGGCGGAACTGCTGCTGCCGTCCGGCAAGCCGTGGGAGGTGACGTTCCCGCGCACCGAGCCCGTGCTGTCCGAGACGGAGCCGGGCGAGAAGGTCGTCGGCGTGATCTGGCACGGGCAGGTCGTCGAGGTGCGGGACGCCGAGGGGCGGCGGCAGCAGACGTCCGACGGGCCGGTGGGATGGCCGCAGGACCGTCTGGGCGGTGCGCTGGCCGGTGTCTCGTTCGGTCTGGCGGCCCTGGTGGGCGGTGTGTGGCCGCTCTTGGCGCGGGGCGAGCCGCGTCACATGGCGGCGGCGAAGATGGTGCGCCGGCACGGCATCGGTCTGGGCGGCACGGCGATCCTGACGCTCTGGGCGCAGGCGGCCAACGACTGGCCGCTGTGGGCCATTGTGGCGATCTGGGCGCCGCTCGCGCTGCTGATCCTGGCGTCCATGACGGCCTTCGCCCTCGGCGCGCTGCGCGGCGATCTGGATGGCGGCCCGTCCGCCCGGCGGGATCCACAGCCGCAGGCCCCGTGAGAGCCTGGGGCTCAGCTCTGCCGGGCGTGCACGGGACTGTGGGCGACATCGTCCGGGCACGGGCGGTGCGGCTCCCGCGCGCGCCGGTCGCGCCGCCAGTCGTAGGCCGCCAGGGCCAGGGACGCTGCCATGCCGACGATCCCGGCGGCCATCGCGAGGAAGAGGGCTCCGCGGTAGTCGTCGCTCCTGCTGCCGAGCACCAGGTAGTAGAGGCCGGGCAGGGCGGCGGTGCCCACCGCGGCGCCGAGACGCTGCCCGGTCTGCAGGGCGCCGCCCGCCGCTCCCGCCATGTGCACGGGCACGTCGCGCAGTGTCATGGTGATGTTGGGCGAGATCACGCACCCGCCGCCCAGCCCGCCGAGGAACAGGACCGGGGCGGCGATCCAGGGGGCGATGTCCAGGGGCGCGAAACGCAGCAGCAGCGCGGTGCCGCCCAGTCCGAGGATCACGCCCGTGAGCCCGCCGACGGTGAGCAGGCGGCCGAGCCGGTCCACCAGCCGTCCGGAGAGGGCGGCGGCGCAGGCCGAGCCGAGGGCGAAGGGTGTCACGGCCAGACCGGACTCGAGCGGGGAGAAGCCGAGTCCGTGCTGGTAGAAAAGGGCGAAGACCAGCCAGACGCCGCTGAAGCCGATGAAGTACAGCGTGCCGACGCCGGCGCCGATGGCATAGCCGCGGACGGTGGTGAACAGCCGGGGGTCGAGCAGCGGCTGGGTGCCGTGGTTCACCAGGTGGCGCTGCCAGCGGCTGAAGGCGAAGAGGAGGCCGGCCCCGACCGGGAACATCCACCAGAGCCGGGCGAGGCCGCCGGTCTCGGCCTGGACCAGCGGATACATCAGCGCGAGGACGCCGAGGCCGAGAAGCGCCACGCCGGGCAGGTCGACGTGTTCCCGGCCGGCGCGCGGGGTGCGGGGCAGCAGGCGGCGGCCGAGGAGGACCGCGAGGATGCCGATGGGCACGTTGACGTAGAAGATCCACCGCCAGCCCTGGGCTCCGTCGGCCAGGGCGAGGATGAGGCCGCCGGTGAGGGGGCCGACGGCGGAGGAGATGCCGACGGTGGCACCGAAGAAGCCGAAGGCGCGGCCGCGCTCGCCGCCCCGGAACATCTGCTGGATGAGCGCCGAGTTCTGCGGGGCCATGAAGCCGGCCGCCAGGCCCTGGGCGAGCCGGGCCACCACCAGCAGCGTGATGTTCGGGGCCGCTCCGCAGGCGGCGCTGAAGAGCACGAAGCCGCTGAGGGCGACGAGGAAGATGCGCCGCCGGTCCAGGGCGTCGCCGAGGCGGCCGGCGGTGACGAGGGCGAGACCGAAGGAGAGGGCGTAGCCGGACACCACCCACTGCACCTCGGCGGCGGAGGCGTGCAGCTGCTGCTGGACGGTGGGCAGGGCGACGGCCACGATCGAGACGTCCAGCAGGCTCATGAATCCGGCCACCAGGGTGACCCACAGGGCGCGCCAGCGGTTGGGGTCGGGCTCGTACCCGTCCTGCTGCCCGTCCTGGTTCCGGCCGCCCGCCGCCGACGCTGTCACTTGGGCTCCTCTCACCAGGCACGCACCCGGCGAACCAGGTTCCCCCGCCGGGGCCCGGGCACACACCCGTCCGAGGAGATCCTCCCGGACGGAGCGGCGGACCGCCTCTCGCCCTGAGCACGCGTTCCGCACGCCGGACGATCAATCGGACGCCGCGCGAGGGGGTCAGTTTGAGCCCGCGCTCGCGGGCGGGGCATTCCACGGTTGGGTCCGGTCAGGCCGGGAACGCGGGTGCGCTACGGACTCCCGAGGCAAGGCCGGTAAGGCGATGACCGAGTACGAACGTTCCCGCACGATGCCCGCGCAGCCCGAGCACGTCTTCGACCAGGCCGCGAACGTCGGCCGGCTGGACAGCTGGCTGCCGGAGGCCCTGCACGTGGAGGCGGAGGAGCTGCCCGCCGTCACCGTGCACGAGGACCGCACCGATGAGGACACCTCCGCCGTGCTGCGCGCCCGGCGGGAGCAGATGCGGCTCGAGTGGGGCACCCGTGAACACGGCGGCTACGCGGGCTGGCTCCAGGTCGCCGGTCTCGACGGCGGCGCCAGCGAGGTGACCGTGCACCTGTCGTTCTTCGACGCCGGCCACGACCCGGGCGAGCGCGCCGTCGCCGATGCCCTGGACACCAGCCTGCGGCGGCTGGAGGAACAGGTGCGGCTGCGCGTCGAGCATCCGGCCGGCTGACCCGCCGTGGCGGGCACGAAGCGGTACGCCGTCGCCGCGTCCGGGCAGTGGACCGACGAGGAGGAGGGGCGGCGCCGGCTGCCCTCCGGCGAGGTGCACGCCTGGGAGCCGGGCCGCAACGAGACGGTCTGCGGCCTGTCCCTCAGCCGCTCCCGGCTGGTCCGCTTCCCGCACGTGGGCTGGCCCGATACCTTCCCGGAGTCCGGTGGCGCCGCGGACCGGGTACGGCGCCAGTGCCCACGCTGCGCGTCGGTGGCAGGACGCCGGGGCTACGACGCCCGCCCGCGGTGGCGCCGCACCAACCCCCGCCCGTGAGGGCGGCGGTCGGGCCCGCCGGAACGTGAGCCCGGCCGCTCGCTCGCGGCGGGGCCGTCACCGCGACGCCGGCCCGTCTCGCCGCCCGCGCGCCTGAGCGGGGCCGGCGCTCTCACGCCGACGGCCGCTCGACGCGCGGCGGGGCCGTCACCGCGACGCCGGCCCGTCTTTCGCCGCCCGCGCGCCTGAGCGAGATCGGCGCTCTCCCGGCGGGCCGTCCTGCCGCCCGCTCCCGCCGACGAGGCGTCCCTCCCCGCCGAAGGACCCGCGGAACGCACGTGGGTGTTGCGGGACTTCCTGGCCTGAACCGCACTTCTCCGCGAGCGATCGCTAGGGGGTGCCCGTCACCGCCGTCGGACCGCGGTCCTGCCCGTCGCACAGCAAGGCCGCGCCGCACGCGCCGGCCCGGGGGCGGATCGGCACGCCGTTCGTGCGCAGCACCTCGCGGACGTCCAGGATCAGGGAGAAGACCTCTCGGTTGAGGTCCTGTCCCTGCTCGTCCCAGGCCCGCTGCTCGGCCTCGACGGCCATCCGGTCCTCGGCGAACACCCGTTCCGTGAAGCGCCTGATGAGGGGCCAGGCCAGCTGCAGGGCACCGGGCAGGCGCGGCTTCTCGATCATGAGCAGGCCGAACGTGTGGCACCGGCGCTGCTCCGCGTCCTCGGGCACGTAGGCCACCCAGAGGCGGAAGGCCGGCCGCTCGGCGTTCTCCGGGACCAGGTCGAGGGTCTGGTACGGGTACTCGGTGCGGATCGTCATGACGTCGCGGGAGTCACTGCCGCCGATGCCCTCGGAGGCCAGCAGACTGGCCCCGCGGTTCCGCCTGCCCCCGGCGTGGCTGAACAGGTATCTGGCCTCCACCGACCGTTCGTCGGTGCGGGAATCGAGCAGCTCGGGGTGGAGCCGGCCGACCACGCCCCGGTGCAGGAACTGGTGGTTCATGTCGAGCAGGTTCTCGTGCATGAACGAGTAGTGGCAGTGCACGGTCCGGGAGTAGGTCATCGTCCTGTACCGCGGGGAGCCGAACGCCGGAAGGTCGGGCAGCGGGGTGGCGGTGGCCTTGTCCGGGTCGCCGGGGAACACGAACACCAGGCCGTAGGCCTCGCGCACGGGGTAGCCGCGCACGCCGCGCGGCGGCCGGCCGTCGCCCTTGGAGAGGTACGGGATCTGCGAGATGCGGCCGTCTCCGCGGTAGGCCCACGCGTGGTAGCAGCAGCGGAGTGTCTCGCCCTCCACGACGCCCATGCTCAGCGGCACCTGGCGGTGGGCGCACCGGTCCTCCAGCGCGTACACGGAGCCGCTCTCCCCGCGGTAGAGCGCGATGCGCTCCCCGGCGAACGTGGCCGCGAACGCCCGTTTGGTCCGCACGTTCCTCGACAGGGCGACCGGATACCAGTGGTCCGGGTTCGCCCCGACGCGCCGGAGGTCGACCGTGCCCGTCCTCGGGTCACGGTGTTCCGCGGGCCAGTCGGCCCCGGCAGGGAAGGCCCCGGCCTCGTCGGTGTCGGTCATACCTCTCCCTCGCGCGTACGGGCAGCGACAGCCGCGTGTCCCACCGGGCAGCACGGAGCTGCCGACGCGGGCACCCGGCACGGCCCATCCTCACCGCGTCGCACCCCCCACGCCCTGCCCGGCACGTACGGACGGGTGAGCCGGGCCGGGGGTCGGCAGCGGCCCGCAGCGCCGTGCGCGCGCACCACGCCTGCAGCGTGGCGCAGGGCACTCGGAGCGGATGAGAAGGAGACGCCTGCGTACGCCGTCCCGGTCAGCCCGTGGGGACGCGCACGGCGAGGACGGCCACGTCGTCGTCGTTGCCCGAGGGGCGGACGCGGCGCAGGAGTTGGTCGGTGAACGAGGCGAGCGGCCGGTGGGCCAGGGCTGCGGCGTGCTGGCGCAGCCGTTCCAGCCCCTCGTCGAGGGTGCGGCGGGGCGCTTCGATGAGGCCGTCCGTGTAGAGCACCAGGGTGGAGCCGGGCGGGAGCTGCACGGTGGCGTCCGGGCGCCGGGTGCCGGTCTGGGTGCCCAGCAGGATGCCGTGGCCGTCGGTGAGGTAGTGGGCCAGGCCGTCCCGGCTGATCAGCAGCGGCGGAGGATGGCCGGCGTTGGTCCAGGACAGCTGCCAATCGCCGTCGTCGGCCGGTTCGACCCGGGCGAAGATCGTCGTGGCCATGGTGACGTCGGTGATGTGCTGGATCGCCTCGTCGAGCCGCTCCACGATGCGGCTGGGCGGCTCGTGCTGGGACCAGGCGTACGCCCTGAGCATGTTGCGGACCTGCGCCATGCCGGCCGCCGCCTCCAGGTCGTGACCGGCGACGTCACCGATGGCGAGCGCGGTGGAGGCGTCGGCCAGGGGGAAGGCGTCGTACCAGTCGCCACCGACCTGGGAGGCGTCGGGTGCGGGCAGGTAGCGGACGGTCATCTCCAGACCGGAGAGGCTCGGCATCTGCGGCAGCAGATGGTTCTGCATGGTCTCGGCGACCTTGCGCTGGCGCTGGTAGAGGCGGGCGTTGTCCAGGGCGAGGCCGGCCCGGCGCGCGATGTCCTCGATCAGGGGGAGGTCCGCCGGTGTGAAGGCCGCCGGGTTCTCGCCGCGGCCCAGGGTCAGCGCTCCCAGCACGGCGCGGGTGCTGCGGATAGGGGCGATGGCCGCGGAGTGCATCCCCGTGACGTCGAACAGGCGGCGCTGCTCGACCGCGATGCCGGAGTCCGGCGCGCCCTGGTAGGTCTGCGGGCCGGCCAGGTTGGAGGCGACCCCGCGCAGGGCCCGGGACAGGGGCATCTGGGACTCCTCGGGGACCGGCGGCATCGGCCCCTGGAGGTCCTCGCGATGCGTGAGCGTCTCACCGTCGGCGTGGACCACGACGGTGCGCCACACCTCGTCGCGCTCGGTGATCAGGTCGACCACCACCCAGTCCGCCAGGCGGGGCAGGACCAGGCTCACCAGCCGCCGCAGCGCCTCGTCGACGTCGAGGGTGGAGGTCAGCCGGGTGGTGGTCTCGGCCAGGAGGGCGAGCCGTGCCAGCTCCGACAGATGCTGGGCCTTCGGCTCCGGTTGCGGCTCGGCCACATGGGTTTCGTCGGGGGCGTGGAAGACGACGAGCGTGCCGCCGTGGTGATCACCGATGTCGTACGGCGTGATCAGCCAGGAGATGCGCAGCACGGTGCCGTCGGCGTGGGCGAAGTAGTCCTCCTCGCCCTGGGCGGTACGCCCGGCGTGGAAGGCCTGCCGCATGGCGCACTGGGTTCTCGGCAGGGGCTGTCCCTGCGGGCCGCGGTGCAGCAGGTCGTGCGCGTCGTGTCCGATCAGCTCGGCGGCGGTGCGGCCCAGGATCTGCTCGGCGTAGGCGTTCACGGCGACGATGAAGCCCTGCTCGTCCACGATGTAGGCGCCGGCGCCGATGGCGTCCAGCGGTACGGCCGGCGCGAGGGACGCTGTCGGCACGGACGGCCCGTCAACGGTCCCCGTGTGCTCCGGCCCCGCCATCGCGGCCTCCCTGCTCATCCGGCCGGCGTCCCGCTCACCGGCGTGTCCTGCTTGCTCGCCCTCCCCGTATTCCCATACGGGGGAAGATTCCACGCGCCACTTCGACATCACTGCCGGCTGCTGTCCCGGGCAAGCCGCTGACCTGAGGTTTCAAGGGGACCGACGGACCGGTCGGGCACTCATGTCACATCGACGTCGGCGTGCAGCAGGTCGTGGTCCGAGTAAGCGGTGGGATGCACACGGTGCCGGAGGGGGACGACGCCCCGCAGGAACACGTAGTCGAACTTGCTCTGCCAGTCGGTCGTCGGCCGGCAGCTGACGGTGGGCGACGGACGGCACTGCGGGTCGACGTCCGTGGCCAGTGCCCAGATGCCGGACAGCTCGGGGGCGTCCGGCACGGCGTTGAAGTCGCCGAGGAGGATCGCGCGGTCGTACCGGGCGACCGCCCTCGCCAGCACGTGGGTCTGCTCGGCCCGGACGGTCTCCTGACGCCGCTGGGCGAGGTGGGTGTTGAAGACCCGGACGGGCCGGCCGTCCACCGTGGTGGTGACGGCCATGTAGCCGCGGTCCTCGGAGCCGCCGTCGGGATACTCCACGGCGACCCGGTCCGTCATCGGCGCGGCCGAGAGGATCGCCTGGCCGAAGGCTCCCGGGCTCCAGGGCGCGCCCCCGCAGCGGCCCCACTTGCGCAGCACCGAGCCGTACTCGACGTGGTAGACCAGCCCGTGCAGGTTCTCCAGGTACTCCCGGATCCTCTCGACGTCCCGCACGCACGCTTCCTGCAGGCCGATGACCGCGGGGGCGTACGCGGCGATCTCCGCGGCCTTGTCGACGTCGCTCGCCTCGCAGGGGTTGCAGATGTTCCACGTCATGACCCGGTTCGGCACGACGTCCCGGGCGGCCACGGCGGGCTCCGCACCGGCGAAGAGGGCGCCGTTCGGTGCGCTGGGGCCGATGAGCACCACGCAGACCGCCAGCACGGCGCCCGCGAGCAACCGCCCGCCCGCGCGCATGTCGAGCACCATCGCCTCCTCACGGCGGACACAACCGGGCCTCCGGCGTCCCCAGGCACGAGGTTATGGGACGGGGCCGTCGGCACAGCACCTGATGGGCGATCTCGTGGCGCGACCGGCGCACGCGGCACCGTCCCCTCGGCCGGGACCGGACGGCCCGGGGCGCACACCACCCTCATAGCGCCTTCGGCGGTGAGGGACCGGACTGCGCGTAGGGTGGCCGTACTGGTGATCGACGCGGGCGGTGAGGCATGGACTGGCAGAAGTTCGCCGAGGAGATGGCCGAGCTCGCACGGACCCTGCTGAAGCAGGACACCGTGCAGCAGACGCTGGACGAGATCGCGGCGTCGGCCGTGCGGCTGGTGGACGGCTGTGACGCGGCGGGGATCCTCGCCGTGCGCAAGGGACGGGCCGTCACGCTGTCCTCCTACGGCGACATGGTCGAGGAGTCCGACCGTCTGCAGGGTGAGCTGGGTGAGGGGCCGTGCTTCGATCTCGCCCGTCGCGCGGACGACGACCGCGTGTTCCGGATCGTGGACATGGGCCGGCCGCAGCCGGACTGGCCCCGGTACGCCGAGGCGGCCCGTGAGCTGGGCATCGGCAGCATGACCGGGGTGCTGCTCTACACGCACGAGCAGGACTTCGGCGCGCTGAATCTCTACTCCCGCCGCCCGGGAGCCTTCACCGAGGACATCGCGACCGCCGGCTGGCTGCTGGCCTCGCACGCCGCCGTCGCCCTCGCGGACGCCCGCACCATCGACCAGCTCGAACACGCGCTGGAGACCCGGCACGCCATCGGCGAGGCCATGGGGATCCTCATGGAACGCCACGGGATGAGCGACGAGGACGCGTTCAACGTGCTGCGCAACATCTCCCAGCACCACAACGTCAAGCTGCGCGACGTGGCCCAGCGCATCCGGGACAAGCGCTCCGACGAGCAGACCTGAGGACACGGAAGCCGGTCCTGGACCACGCGGGGAAGCCGCCCATCGGCCCGCGCACCCGCCGCGACACGCTGCCCGACTGGCAGCGCAGGGTGCACGTGCCGTGGAGACACCCGCCCCCGTGTCCTTCGGCGCTCAGACGACTCCCTGGGCGGTCATCGCTTCGGCCACGCGGAGGAAGCCGGTGGCGTTGGCGCCGAACACGTAGTCATCGGGGTCTCCCCCATAGGTCGCGGCGGTGACACGGCACTGGGAATGCACCTGCCGCATGATGGCGGCGAGCCGGTCCTCCGTGCGCTCGAAGGTCCAGCTGTCACGGGCGGCGTTCTGCTGCATCTCCAGCGCGGAGGTGGCGACCCCGCCCGCGTTGGCCGCCTTGCCCGGGCCGAACAGGATCCGGGCGTCGCGGAACACCTCGACCGCGTCGGGCGTGCAGGGCATGTTGGCTCCCTCGGCCACGGCGAGCACGCCGTTCTTCACCAGGGCCACGGCGTCCTGCTGGTTCAGCTCGTTCTGGGTCGCGCACGGCAGGGCGATGTCGCACGGCACGTCGAAGACCGAGCCCCGGTCGGAGAACCGCGCGGCCGGGCGGGCCTCGGCGTAGGCGGAGATCCGGGACCTGCGCACCTCCTTGACCTCCTTGAGCAGCTCCAGGTCGAGGCCGTCCTCGTCGACCACGTAGCCGGAGGAGTCCGAGCAGGCCACCACGAGACCGCCCAGCGCGTGCACCTTCTCGGCGGCGTACACGGCCACGTTCCCCGACCCGGAGATCACCACGCGACGCCCGTCCAGGTGCTGTCCCCGGGTGGCGAGCATCTCCTGGGCGAAGTACACCGCGCCGTAGCCGGTGGCCTCGGTACGGACGTGGGAGCCGCCCCAGCCGACCGGCTTGCCGGTGAGGACGCCGGCCTCATAGCGGTTGGTGATCCGCTTGTACTGGCCGAAGAGGTAGCCGATCTCGCGCGCGCCCACGCCGATGTCCCCGGCGGGCACGTCGGTGTGCTCGCCGAGGTGGCGGTACAGCTCCGTCATGAACGCCTGGCAGAAGCGCATCACTTCGCCGTCGGAGCGGCCCTTGGGGTCGAAGTCCGCGCCGCCCTTGCCGCCGCCGATCGCCATGCCGGTCAGGGCGTTCTTGAAGATCTGCTCGAAGCCGAGGAACTTGACGATGCCGAGGTTGACGCTGGGATGGAAGCGCAGGCCGCCCTTGTACGGGCCGAGAGCGCTGTTGAACTCCACCCGGAAACCGCGGTTGACCCGGACCGTGCCCTGGTCGTCCACCCACGGGACTCTGAACATCAGTTGCCGTTCCGGCTCACAGAGCCGCTCCACGATGCGGGCCTCGACATACTCCGGGTGCGCTTCGAGCACGGGCCCCATCGTGTGCAGGACTTCCTGTGCCGCCTGGTGGAACTCCGCCTCGCCGGGGTCGCGTCGGCGGAGGTCGTCGTAGACGGCTTCGATGTGGGCGCTGACGTCCATGTGCCTGGTCTCTCTTCGCTCGGATACCGGCCGGATTCGCACCGGCCGGCTGCTCGCTTGTTCGCGATGACGGACACTCACCACCACGCGTACGCGCGCCGAAATACTCACCGGAAAGTGAGTAGACAGTGTCTACGCGTGTGGTAGACACTGTCTATGACTGATGAGGGCTCCCTTCGGGAGCGGTTGATCGATGCCGGCGTCGAACTTGTGCTGAGCGAGGGTTCCGGATCCGTGGGCCTGCGGGAGATCGCCCGTCGAGCGGGGGTGTCGCACGGGGCCCCGCGTCGGTATTTCCCCACGCACGACGCGCTGCTCTCGGCTGTCGCCCGCCGCGGTTTCGAGGACCTCCGCACGAGGTTCGAGACCGCGGTCGCCGGAACGACCACGGCCCGCGGCCGGTTGGAGGCCCTCGCGCGGGAGTACGTCGCGTATGCGCGGGAACGGCGCGGCATGTTCGAGCTCATGTTCCGGCACGATCTGCTGGACAGCGCGCCGCAGGCACCGGGCCGGTCGCGGCTGCGCGAGTCGACCCTGCCGTTGTTCGGGCACTTCGCCGAACTCGTCGCCCGATGCCGGGCGGAGCGGCATGCCGGGCAACCCGCCGACGGGCCGGGCGAGGCCGGACCGCCACCCCGTGTGACGGCCGCCGCCCTGTGGTCGAACCTGCACGGCCTCGCTCAGTTGTGGGCCTGGGGCAGCCTGCAACTCGCCCTCGGCGATCCACCGCCGGACGGTGACACCGGCGACGCCCGTCGTGACCGGCTCATCGCGGCCGTTCTGGACGCCCATCTCGGCCCGGTGACCTCGTGACCGCACCCGCACAGCGTCGCCTCGCCCTGCTGGTCAGCATGGTCGGCGCGATGCTCGTCGCGCTGGACGGCACCATCCTGCTCGTGGCCCAGCCCAGCCTGCAGCGCGACCTCGGCGCGAGCGTGGCGCAGATCCAGTGGACGAGCACCGGCTATCTGGTCGCGGTGGCCGCGTTGCTCGTCGTCGCCGGGCGTCTCGGGGACCGCTACGGGCACACGCGCCTGCTGTTCGTCGGTGTCCTCGGATTCGGGGCCGCCTCCGCCGGTATCGCGCTCGCTCCGGACATCGGCCCGGTGATCGTCCTGCGGGTCGCACAGGGCGTGTGCGGCGCGCTGCTCCAGCCGGCCACCCTCGCGTTGCTGCGGCTCGCGTACCCGGCGGAGCGGCTCGGTCGGCCGATCGCCCTGCGCACCAGTGCCATCGCGGTGGCCGCGGGGACCGGCCCGGTCCTGGGCGGCGTCCTTGTCGCCCATCTGGGATGGCGTGCGGTGTTCTGGGTCAACGCCCCCATCGCGCTCCTGCTCGCCGCGCTCGCCCTCGCCCTCCGGCAGCCGGTGCCCGGCCGGGCGGCCTCCCAGCGGCTCGGCCTCTCGGGCGCGGCGCTGCTCGCGGCCGTACTCGCGGTCCTGGTGCACACGTTGGCCGGCGTCCCGAGGCACGGGTGGGACGGCGCTCCGACACTCTTCGGACTCGTCGCCGTCGCGGGCCTCACAGCGGTGCTGGTTGCGCACGAGCGCCGTGTCGCGCACCCGATCGTGCCCCACGCGGTGGTGCGGTCCGTGCCGGTGACCGCTTCCATGACACTCCTGCTGCTCACCTCCGCGAGCCTGTTCGGCGCGCTCTTCGCCGCGACGTTCCATCTCCAGGACGTGCTCGGTCTGGATGCGTTCGTCACCGGCCTGCGCGTCCTTCCGCTGACCGCGCTCATGGTGCTCGGCTCACCCGTCGCGGGCAGAGCACTGCGCCGGTACGGCCCGCGTCGCACCGCGCTGTGCGGGACAGCGCTCGTCGTCGTCGGCCTCGTGGGACTGTCCCTGCTGGGGCCTGCCGGCACGTGGACGGCCACGGGTGCGGATTTCGCCCTGCTCGGTGCGGGATTCGCCGCCGTGATGGTCACCGCCACGGGGACGGTCGTCGGCGACGCGCCTCCCGGGTACGCCGGGGTCGTCGGCGGGCTGAAGCAGACCGCCGTGAACATCGGGCCGACTCTCGGCATCGCCGTCGCGGCCGGCACGAGCCGGACGCCGGTCCCCGCGTTCGGCTCCACCCTGCTCATCCTGGCCGCGATCGCCGTCCTCGCCCTGCTGCCCGCGTCGCTCCTCTCCTCGGGACGACCGGTCGGCCCCACCGAACGCGGCTCGACCGACCGGGCCGACGCCCTACGACCGAACTGACCGTGCGACACCCGCCTCCTCGGGCACGCGGCAGGTCGCCCGAGGCGCTGCTGGTTCGCTACTTGCCGCGTCGGGAGGCGAGCCAGCGGTCGTCCTGGAATTCGGCGGGGACCTCGTCCTCCGCCGGATCGATCCCGCGGCGCTCCAGCTCGTCGAACCACCGGTCCCGCTGCGACTCGGGGAGGCGTCGCCCGCACCAGGGGCAGAACGCGATCGTGATGCTCGACCTTCCGCCGTCATGAATGATCAGCCCGTACTCCTGGAACGTGGCGGTGAAGCCGACCAGCGCGTCCGGACAGTCGAAGGGATCGTCGTGCCGGTCGCAGCGCACGTTCACGCGGTCGTTCATCGCCTCGCAGCAGTGCTTGGGGGGCTGGGTCATGACTCCGGCTTCTCGTCGATCGACATCAGGGCGAGAAGTAGATCACGGTCCGTCCGTGATGAGCGCCGGCCGCCGTGGGTCAAAGGCGTTCGACGATGGTCACGTTGGCCTGGCCCCCGCCCTCGCACATCGTCTGCAGTCCGTAGCGCCCGCCGGTGCGTTCCAGCTCGTGCAGGAGCGTCGTGGCCAGCCGGGTCCCGGTGGCGCCCAGCGGATGGCCGAGGGCGATGGCACCGCCGTTGACGTTGACCTTCTCGGGGTCGGCGCCGGTCTCCTTCGTCCAGGCCAGCACCACCGAGGCGAAGGCCTCGTTGATCTCGACCAGGTCGATCTCGTCGAGCGTCATGCCGGACTTCTTCAAGGCGTACGCGGTCGCCGGGATCGGGGCGGACAGCATCCGGATCGGGTCCTCGCCGCGCACCGAGAGGTGGTGGATCCGGGCCCTCGGGGTCAAGCCGTGTTCCCGTACGGCCCGCTCCGAGGCGAGGAGCACGGCCGAGGCGCCGTCGGAGATCTGGGAGGAGAGGGCCGCCGTCAGCCGGCCGCCCTCCACCAGCGGCTGCAGCCCCGCCATCTTCTCCCGGCTGGTGTCGCGCCGCGGACCCTCGTCGTGGACCACGTCCCTGTACGCGACGGTCTCCCGGTCGAAGCGGCCCTCGTCGACGGCCCGGATCGCCCGCCGGTGGGAGCGCAGCGCGAACTCCTCCATGGCCTCGCGGGTGATGTCCCACTTGCGGGCGATCTCCTCGGCGCCGAGGAACTGGTTGACCGGCCGGTCGCCGTAGCGGGCGCGCCAGCCCGCCGAGCCGGCGAACGGGCCCTGGGTCAGGCCCAGCGGTTCGGCGGCCTGACGGGTGGCGAAGGCGATGGGGATCTGCGACATGTTCTGCACACCGCCCGCGACGACGAGGTCCTGGGTGCCGGAGAGGACGCCCTGCGCGGCGAAGTGCAGGGCCTGTTGCGAGGAGCCGCACTGGCGGTCGACGGTCACCCCGGGCACCTCCTCCGGCAGCCCGGCGGCCAGCCAGCAGGTGCGGGCGATGTCACCGGCCTGGGGGCCGACGGTGTCGAGGCAGCCGAACACCACGTCCTCCACGGCGGCCGGGTCGACGCCGGAGCGCTCCATCAGGGCGGTCAGCACATGCGCTCCGAGGTCGGCCGGGTGGACGGCGGACAGCCCGCCACCCCGCCGTCCGACCGGCGTGCGCACCGCTTCGACGATGTAGGCCTCGGCCATGGCGTCTCCTCCTTGGTGTCTGCGATGTGCGGGCTTTCTACGAGCCGTCCAGGGCGATGCCCTCCAGCACCATCGACAGGTACTGGCGGGCGATCTCCTCGGGACTGTGCCGGCCGCCCGGCCGGTACCAGGACGCGGCGACCCAGACCGTGTCACGCACGAAGCGGTAGGTGAGCCGCACGTCCAGATCGGCACGGAACACCTTGGCCGCCACACCGCGCTCCAGCGTGCCCAGCCACGCCTTCTCGAACTTGCGCTGCGACTCGACGAGATACGCGAAGGCCGGTCTCACTGCGAGGTGCCGGGACTCCTTCTGGTAGATGGCGACCGCGTCGAGGTGCCGGTCGATCTCCCGGAAGGACTCGGTCACGAGCGCCTCGAGGGTTTCCCTGGGTCCGAGTCCGGCTCCGAGCACGGCGTCGTAGCGCGCCCAGAGCTCGTCCAGGAAGCCGGAGAGGATCTCGTCCAGCATCGACTCCTTGGAGTCGAAGTGGTAGTAGAGGCTGCCCGCCAGCATCCCCGCCGCGTCCGCGATCTTGCGGACGGTCGTGGCGTTGTAGCCCTGCTCGGCGAAGACCCGGGCCGCGACGGCCAGCAGTTCCTCCCGTCGCTCGGGCGGGCTCACCGTGGACTTCTTCTGGTCACTGTTGCTGCTTTTCGGCACCGGAGCATTCTCGCCTCATGGGTGCTGGCTGCTGACCGACAGGACCTCACCGGTCAGGTACGACGAGTAGCCGGAGGCCAGGAACACGATCACGTTGGCCACCTCCCACGGTTCGGCACAGCGTCCGAAGGCCTCCCGGGCGGTCAGTTCCTCCAGCAGTTCGGGGGTGGTGACCTTGGCGAGGTGCGGGTGCAGGGCCAGGCTCGGGGAGACGGCGTTGACCCGCACCCCGTAGGCGGCGGCCTCCACCGCGGCGCACCGGGTGAGGGCCATGACACCGGCCTTCGCGGCGGCGTAGTGGGCCTGCCCCCGCTGTGCGCGCCAGCCGATCACCGAGGCGTTGTTGACGACGACGCCGCCCGCGCCCGCGGCCTTCATACGGCGCAGTGCGGCGCGGGTGCAGCGGAAGGTGCCGTCGAGGGTGACGCCGAGGACCTCGTCCCACTGCTCGTCGGTCATGTCGACGACGTCGGCGGTGCCGCCGAGGCCCGCGTTGTTCACCACGATGTCCAGCCGTCCGTGCCGCTCCTCGGCGTGGTCGAACAGCGCGCCGACCTGGGCCTCGTCCGTGACGTCACAGGGCAGCGCGGTGACGCGTTCCACGCCGAACTCGGCGGCCAGGACCGCCTCGGACTCCTTCAGCCGGCGGGCGTGGGCGTCGGAGACCACGACCCGGGCGCCCTCCTCCAGCAGCCGCCGGGCGGTCGCGCCGCCGATCCCGGCGCCCGCGGCGGCGGTGACGACGGCCGTGCGGCCGGTCAGGAGGCCATGGCCGGGGAGGTAGGGCGGTGGGACCGAGGTCATGGACGGCTCCCGACGGCTCTCGACTGCTGACGGGCCGTAGATTAACCTACCAAACAATTGTTAGGGAAGGAGCAGGCGGATGCCAGCCGATCGCACCACGCACCCGGAGCCCGTCCGTTACGAGCGCCGCGGCGCCGTCGCCCTGGTGACGATGGACCGGCCCGAGTACCGCAACGCCCAGAACTCCGCGATGACCTACGCCCTGGACCGGGCCTTCTACCGCGCCGCGGACGACGACGAGGTGAAGGTCGTGGTCCTGGCCGGAGCGGGGCAGCACTTCTGCGCCGGCCACGACATCGGCACCCCGGAGCGGGACGCGCACCTGCCGTTCGAGCGCAGGGCGGGGCTGTGGTGGGACCACTCGGACAAGCCGGGGGCCGAGAGCCGCTTCGCCCGTGAGTCCGAGGTGTACCTCGGCATGTGCCGGCGCTGGCGCGAACTGCCCAAGCCCGTCATCGCCTCGGTGCAGGGGGCGTGCGTGGCAGGCGGGCTGATGCTCGCCTGGGTGTGCGATCTGATCGTCGCCTCCGAGGACGCCTTCTTCGCCGACCCGGTGGTGCGCATGGGCATCCCGGGGGTCGAGTACTTCGCCCACCCGTGGGCTATGCCGCCGCGGATCGCCAAGGAGTTCCTCTACACCGGCGACCGGATGAGCGCGCGGCGCGCCTACGAGGTCGGCATGGTCAACCGGGTCGTGCCCCGCGAGGAGCTCGCGCAGCACACGCTGGCGTTGGCGGAGCGGGTCGCACGGATGCCCCGTATGGGGCTGGCGCTGACGAAGCGGGCCGTCAACCAGGCCGAGGACCTCCAGGGCCTGCACGCGGGGCTGGACTCGGTCTTCGGGCTGCACCACCTCGCCCACGCCCACAACGCGGAGACGAGCGCCGACTCGCTCGGCGGGATGGACGTGCGCGCGATGAAGGAGGCAGGCCGCTGATGGACCTCGACTTCACCGCCGCCGAGGACGCCTTTCGGGCCGAGGCCCGGGACTGGCTCGCCTCCCATGTGCCGTCCGTCCCGCTGCCGTCGCTGGAGACCGCGGCGGGGTTCGCCGCGCACCGGGAGTGGGAGCGCACGCTGTTCGCCGACCGCTGGTCGGTGGTGTCGTGGCCCGGGGAGTTCGGCGGCCGGGGGGCCTCGCTGCTGGAGTGGCTGATCTTCGAGGAGGAGTACTACCGGGCCGGTGCGCCCGGCCGGGTCTCCCAGAACGGCATCAACCTCCTCGCGCCGACGCTCTTCGAGCACGGCACCGACGAGCAGCGTGCCCGGATCCTGCCGCCGATGGCGAGCGGTGAGGTGATCTGGGCACAGGCCTGGTCCGAGCCCGAGGCGGGTTCCGACCTGGCCTCCCTGCGGTCCACCGCCGTACGGACGGAGGGCGGCTGGCGCATCGGCGGCCAGAAGACGTGGTCGTCCCGGGCGGCCTTCGCCGACCGCGCGTTCGGCCTGTTCCGCAGCGACCCGGACGCGGACCGGCCGCACCGGGGTCTGACGTATCTCATGTTTCCCCTGGACGCGGACGGGGTGACCGTGCGGCCCATCGGGCGGCTGGACGGCAAGCCCGCCTTCGCCGAGCTGTTCCTCGACGACGTGTTCGTGCCGGACGAGGACGTCGTCGGGGAACCGGGGCAGGGCTGGCGGATCGCGATGAGCACCACCGGCAACGAGCGCGGACTGACCCTGCGCAGCCCCGGCCGCTTCATCGCCGCGGCGGATCGGCTGACCGCGTTGTGGCACTCCACCGCCGACCTCGCCCACGCCCCCGAGACCGCCCACGCCGTCGATTCCGGCTCCGGCTCCGGCTCCGGCTCCGGCTCCGGCTCCCACGACACCGCGCTGCGCGACCGGGTCGCCGACGCGGTGATCGGTGCGCGCGCCTACCGGTTGTTCACCTACGCCCATGCCTCACGCATCGCCGCCGGCGGTTCGATCGGCGCCGAGTCCAGCCTCAACAAGGTCTTCTGGTCCGAGCTGGACATCGCCCTGCACGAGACCGCCCTCGATCTGCTCGGCCCCTGCGGCGAGCTGTCCGACGAGGCCACCGAGGCACCGGCACACGGGAGTTGGGCGGAAGGCCACACCTTCTCCCTGGCCGGGCCGATCTACGCCGGCACGAACGAGATCCAGCGCGACATCATCGCCGAGCGGCTTCTCGGCCTGCCGAAGGGGCGCCGGTGATGCGCTTCCTCCTCGACGACGAGCAGCGGGAGTTCGCTCGCGCCCTCGACGGCTTGCTCGGCTCCGCCGGCACACCCGGTGTCGTACGGTCCTGGGCTTGTGGCGATCACGGCCCTGGACGCGCCCTGTGGGGGCGGCTCGCGCAGGCCGGTGTCTTCGCCCTCGCCGTTCCGGAGGAGCACGAGGGTCTGGGGCCGCTGCCCGTCGAACTGGCCGTGGCCTTCGACGAGCTGGGCCGTCATGCCGTGCCGGGTCCACTGGTCGAGACGGTCGCCGCCGGGGCCCTGCTGGGCCGGCTCGGGGGTGACACGGCCCGGGCCTGGCTGCCGCAGCTCGCGTCCGGAAAGGCCGTGGCGTCCCTGTGCGTCCTCGCTCCGGGAGGCAGCCCGTACGCCCTGGACGCCGACGCCGCCGACGCGGTGTTCGTCGTGGACGGCGACACCGTACGCCTCGCACGGTCGCACGGCCCGGTACAGCCGTCGGCCGACCCGGCGCGGCGACTGGCCCGCCCCCTCGGCGGAGTGGTCCTGACACAGGGGCCTGCGGTGGAGGTGGCCGCCGCACACGCCGCGGATGTCGCCGCGCTGGCCACGGCCGCCCAAGCCCTCGGACTGGGACGGGCGTTGCTGGAACGCACTGTGGAGTACGTGCGGCTGCGCACCCAGTTCGGGGTGGCCGTCGGCTCGTTCCAGGCGGTGAAGCACCGGCTGGCCGACACCCTCATCGCCCTGGAGTTCGCCCAGCCACTGGTCCACGCCGCCGCCCTGGCCCTGGCGGCGGACGATCCGGCGGCCGGCCGGGAGGTGGCCGCGGCGAAGGTGTCGGCCTGCGAAGCGGCGTACGGGGCGGCGCGGACGGCTCTGCAACTCCACGGCGCCGTCGGCTACACCGACGAACTGGACGTGTCCCTGTGGATCCGCAAGGCCCGCCCCCTGCGCACCGCATGGGGTACCCCGACCGCCTGCCGGGCACGGGTCCTCGCGCCCGACGGCCGAGGATGAGCGGCGCACGCACCACCCTCACGCGACCTTCGGCAGCCGGCCCAGAGTCGCCTGTGCCTCCGCCATGATTCCTTCGACGAGTTCGGCGCAGGACGGCAGGTCGTCGATCAGTCCCCCGACCTGGCCACAGGCCATCACGCCCAGGTCGCTGCGGCCGTCGACCATCGCGGCCCTGAGCAGCATCGGGGTGGTGGCCGCCAGCAGGACCTGGCTCCAGGTCAGGTCCTTGCCGTGGCGCATCGCCAGACCGTCGCGCACCAGGGCGGTCCAGCTCATGCCCGACTCCCGTCTGAAGGCGAAGGCGTGCCGCAGGGCGCGCAGCAGGGAGGTCACGCGGCCGGAACGCTCCAGCGCGTCCACCAGGTCGCTGCGCAGCATCCGGTGGGGCAGGCCGTCGACCTTGGTGGTGACGGTGACGTCCTGGACGCCCGCGGCGAGGTAGCGGGCCTTGACGGCGTCGGGGACGGTGCTGTCGGAGGTGAGCAAGAAGCGGGTGCCCATGGCGACGCCGGCGGCGCCGTAGGCCAGGGCCGCCACCAGTCCGCGTCCGTCCCGGAAGCCGCCGGCGGCGATCACCGGGATGCCGACGGCGTCCACGACCTGCGGGAGCAGCACGCTGGTGGCGACGCCGCCGGTGTGGCCACCGCCCTCACCGCCCTGTACCAGCACGGCGTCCGCGCCCCAGGCCGCGACCTTCTCGGCGTGCCGCCGGGCGCCCACGGAGGGGATGACGACCACCCCCGCCTCCTTCAGGCGGGTGATCAGCTCCGGCCTCGGCGCGAGCGCGAACGAGGCGACCTTCACGCCCTCGTCGAGGATGATCCGCACCCTCTCCCCCGCGTCCGAGGCGTCGGCCCGCAGGTTGACCCCGAAGGGCGCGTCGGTGCGGGACTTGACCTCGCGCACGGCCGAACGCAGCTGTTGCGGGGTCATGGTGGCGGACCCGAGGATGCCCAGGGCTCCGGCGTGGGCGGAGGCGGAGACCAGGCGGGGCCCGGCCACCCACCCCATGCCCGTCTGGACGATGGGGGTGCGCACGCCGACGAGTTCGGTGAGGGCCGTGGTGATCGCGGCACCGCCGCTCATGCGGGCACCTCACGGTCACGTGCGCGCTCCGGGTCGATGACCTCGCGGATCAGGCGCAGTTCGCCGGTGGTGGGCGCACGGGTGTACGGCACGTCGTCGGGGACGGTGAGTGCGAAACCGGTGGCCTCCAGCACCTGCTCGACCGTGACACCCGGGTGCAGCGAGCGCAGCCGCATCGAGTGGTCCGGCGTGGCGAAGTCGAAGACGCCCAGGTTGCTGACCACTTCCGGGACGTGGTGGAAGCGGGTGGCGGACGGACCGGCCGCGGCGGCGCGGTCGTAGCCGACTCCGCAGACCATGTCGACCTGCTCGACGAAGACGCGCGGGGAGTGCTTGGGCACCCAGTAACTCGTGGGGTTATTGAGGGTGTTGAGGGGTGCGCCCCGTACGCCCAGCAGTTGCCGGGTGGGGCGGGCCCAGTCGCCGATGCAGGAGATGTTCTGGTTGCCGTGGCGGTCGATCTGGCTGGCGCCCATCATCACGTGCCGCCGTCCGGTGGCCGCTAGGGCCAGGTGCTGGCGGTAAGGCAGCCAGCCCTCCACCACCCGGGCGCGGGCGCCGAGCGCCGGGACGTCGCCGATCAGCAGCGCCTCGCCGTCGGTGAGCAGCAGGTCGGGTGCGAACGTGAGCTTCGCCAGCCGGGCGCCGATCGTGGGCACGGTGCCCGTGGGGGTCGCCAGGACCTCCCCGGCGTGACGCCAGGCCTCCGCACAGGCCACGACACAGTACTCGGCGCGGGTCGTCTCGTTCGTCGAACGACTGCTCACGTCCGCTCCTCGTGGAATGCCGCGACCTCGGCCTGGTAGGCCTCTTCGTCGGCGGACAGGTAGCGATCGGTGAAGGCCTGCCAGGCTTCCGGGTCACGGGCTGCCCGGGCATAGGCGCGCTGGAAGGGCTCGTCGCGGTCGTGGTCGGGGGCGCAGGAGGTGAAGTGCGCGCCGTGGCGCGCCTGGACCACACCGGTCACGAAGGGGCGCTTGATCAAGAGGGACTGGGGGGCGGCGTCCTTGAGCAGGTCGGCGGTGTCGACGATTTTCTCGCAGGAGACGTACGCGGTGTCGGCGGCCTGACAGAAGAGGTCGTCGAAGTACGGGTCGGGCCCGAGGTATTGGGCGTTGCCCTGTGCGTCCGCCCGGTTGAGGTGCACCAGCGCCGCGTCCAGGCGCAACGCCGGGACCGCGACGAACTCCTCGCCGTCCGCGTAGGGCGAGACCACCGTGCGCAGGTGCGGGCCGACCCTCGGCACGTCGGAGCCGAGTCCCGCCCGGACCGGCAGGAAGGGCAGCCGCTGCGCGGCGGCGGTCAGGCCCCACATGAACATCGCCTCGTCCAGCTCGACCAGGTCGAAGGCGGCACGCTGCCGTGCCGCGGTGAAGTGCGGCTCCAGCGGGATGGAGTCCAGGGTGGCGAAGGGGGCCACGAGGGTGCGGATCCGTCCCGCCGCGGCGAGCAGGCCGACGTCGGGGCCGCCGCAGGACACCACGGTCAGGCCGGTGACGTCGGAGCGCAGCAGGGCCCGGACCAGTGCCATCGGCTTGCGGCGCGAACCCCACCCGCCGATCCCGATCGTCATGCCGTTGCGCAGCCGGCCGGCCACCTCCTCGGCGGTCATCGTCTTGTCGCTCAACGGGACTCCCCCTCACACGCCTTGGACGACACGAATGCCTCGCGGTGCCGGTCCGAGAGGCCGCTGAGGTTGGCCTCGAAGGTGAAGCCCTGCTCGAAGCGGTAGCTGCGGCGGACGTCCACGGGGTCGATGCCGTTGATCGACGCCTTGGCCAAGCGGATGAGCTGCCCGTCCTTGGCGGCGATCTCCCTGGCCAGGTCCATGGCCGCGGCGTGCAGGTGCTCGCGCGGGACGACCCGCCACACCGAGCCGTGGCGGTGCAGTTCCCCGGCCGTCACGGTGCGCGAGGTGTAGTAGAGCGTCCGCATCAGGTGCTGCGGGACCAGCCGCGCCAGATGGGTGGCCGCGCCGAGCGCACCCCGGTCCAGCTCGGGCAGCCCGAAGGTCGCGTCGTCGCTCGCCACGATCGAGTCGGCGTTGCCCACCAGGCCGATGCCGCCGCCCACGCAGAACCCCTGCACCGCGGCGACCACCGGGACCTCGCAGTCGTAGACCGCGGCGAACGCCTCGTAGCAGCCGCGGTTGGTGCCGACCAGCGCCGTGTACCCCTCGGTGCGCTGCATCTCCTTGATGTCGGCCCCGGCGTTGAATCCACGTCCGGTCGCGGTGAGGACCACGCAGCGCACGCGGGGATCGGCGCCGGCCGCGCGCACCGCGGCGGCCAGGTCGTACCAGCCCTGGACAGGAACGGCGTTGACCGGTGGGAAGTCCACGGTGATGACGGTGATGCCCTCTTCGGGGCGTGCGGTGGAGACACCCATGAGTGGATCAGCTACCTTTCCACCAAACGTTTGTTAGGCACGAAGGTAGCAGCGCAGTGCCCGGCGCGGGAGGTCCCTCATGGCAGCGGTCACCGATCTGAGCGGACGGGTCGCGGTCGTCACGGGCGGAACGCGGGGGGTGGGCGCCGGTGTCACGCGGGCCCTGCTGGAGGCGGGCGCCGAGGTGATGACCTGCGCCCGGCGACCTGCGGACCGGCCCGTCGAAGCCGCCGGCCGCACAGCCCGGTTCCTTCCGGTGGACCTGCGTGACGCGGACGCCGTCGCCGCGTTCTTCGCGCGGGTGAGCGGCGAGTACGGCCGGCTGGACGTCCTCGTCAACAACGCGGGTGGCACGCCGTACCGGCTGCTCGAGGACGGCGGAGCCGCACGGCACGCCCGGGTCGTCGAGTTGAACCTGCTGACCCCTCTGACCGCCTCCCTCGCCGCCTACGAACAGATGCGCTCCCAGCCGGGCGGCGGCTCCATCGTCATGATCGGCAGTGTCAGCGGCAGCCGTCCGTCCCCGGGCTCGGCGGCCTACGGCGCGGCCAAGGCGGGGCTGGAAAGCCTGGCCCGCAGCATGGCCGTGGAATGGGCCCCGGACGTCAGGGTCAACACCCTGGTCCTCGGCATGGTCCGCACCGAGCTGTCCCACCTGCACTACGGCGACGAGAGCGGCATCGAGGCCGTGGGACGCACGGTGCCGCTCGGCCGGCTGGCCGACCCCGCCGAGGTGGGCGACGCCTGTGTGTTCCTCGCCTCCGCACGCGCCTCGTACGTCAGCGGTGCGAGCCTGCTCGTCCACGGCGGTGGCGAACGCCCGGCGTTCCTCGACGCCGCCACCGCCGGCAACTGACCCCCCGAAATCCCGGGACCGTCCGACGAGAGGACCCAGCATGTCCGGACTGTGCAGCGAACGTGTCGCGATCGTCACCGGGGCCGGGCGCGGACTCGGCCGGGCGCACGCCCTCGCTCTCGCCGCCGAGGGCGCGAAGGTCGTCGTGAACGACCTCGGGGTCGGCCTCGACGGCACCGGAAGCGAGGCGGGTCCCGCCCGGCTGGTCGCCGACGAGATCGTCGCCCGGGGCGGGCAGGCGGTCGCCCACGGCGGGGACGTCGCCACCACCGAGGGCGCGGCCTCGCTGATCCGTACCGCCGTCGGGACCTACGGCCGCCTCGACACCCTGGTCAACAACGCCGGCTTCCTGCGCGACCGCATGCTGGTGAACCTCGGCGAGGACGACTGGGACGCCGTCCTGCGCGTCCACCTCAAGGGGCACTTCCTGCCGCTGCAGCACGCGGCGGCGCACTGGCGGGCGGAGGCCAAGGCGGGCCGTGCCCCGCAGGCCCGGGTCGTCAACACCAGCAGCGGGGCGGGACTGCTGGGCAGCGTCGGCCAGGGGAATTACGCGGCGGCCAAGGCGGGGATCGTGGGCCTGACGCTGGTCGCCGCCGCCGAGCTGGGCCGCTACGGCGTCCTGGTCAACGCCGTCGCCCCGGCGGCCCGCACCCGGATGACCGAGGCGACCTTCGCCGAGACCATGGCGGTCCCCGGCACGGGCTTCGACGCCATGGCACCGGAGAACGTGTCCCCGCTCGTCGTGTGGCTCGGCTCCGCGGCCTCGGCGGGCGTGACGGGGCGGGTCTTCGAGGCGGAGGGCGGCCGCATCACCGTCATGGAGGGCTGGCGCCCCGGCCCCACGGCGGACAAGGGCGCCCGCTGGTCCCCGGCGGAAGCCGGGGAGACGGCGCTGAAGCTCCTCGCGGAGGCGACGCCACCGGAGCCGGTGTACGGCGCGCGATGACGACGGACAGACCCTAGTAGCTGTCGTAGCCGGGCTTGCCGGTCGGGCGGTACACGCCGACGACGGTGCCGCTCTTCGTCGTCGTGACACTGACCGGCTCCAGAGCGGTGGGGACCGCTCCGTCGGCGAACAGCCGCTTGCCGGTGCCGATGATCACCGGGTGGATGGTCAGCCGGTACTCGTCGACCAGGTCGTGCCGCATGAGCGTCTGGGCGAGGTCGCCGCTGCCGACGACGTTGATGTCACCGCCGTCGGACGCCTTCAGCGCGCGCACGGCGTCGGCGGCGTCGCCCTCCAGCAGGGTGGAGTTCTGCCACTCCAGGGACGTCAGGGTCCGGGACGCCACGTACTTGCGCATGCTGTTCATCCGCTCGGTGAACGGGTTGCCCGGGTCGGCGGTCGGCCAGTACGCCGCGAAGATGTCGTACGTCTTGCGGCCCAGCAGTATCGCGTCGGAGGGCTCGTACCAGCCGGCGATGGCCGCACCGACCTCGTCGTCGGACACCGGCTTCTGCCAGCCTCCGTGCTCGAAGCCGCTCTCGGCGTCCTCGTCCGGACCGCCCGGCGCCTGCATGACGCCGTCCAGCGACAGGAACGTGCAAACGATGATCTTGCGCATGGTGCGCTCCCTTCGTGTCGACGGGTGGACTGCGCGGCCGGCGCAAACTCATCGGTGGGGCGTTCTTCGCCGCACGCCCCGCCGCCGGCCCGACGGCCGCGCCCGCCCGGTTGCCCCCGGTCAGGGGGACGTCGGCGACACGGTCGTCCTCGATGCGCCACGCGGTCATGCCGGGCACGTCGTCCTCGGCGATCACGAGGGGGATTTCCCGGAGCGCCTCGGCGGCGATCCGGCCGACGGCTGTCCGGTCGACGCCTGTGCGCCCGTGGCAGGGCGCGAGCAGGGCCGTCATCAGCTCACCGTCTCGCCGTCGGTGGCTATCAGTGGGTCATCGCGGACTCCCCGCGGCGGCGAAGGGGACCTGGGCTGCGGGAGCCGCCTGCTGCCCGTGCGGGTGCTGCCACAGGCCCTGGGCTGCCAGACGGGGCAGCACGCCCTCGCCGAACCAGTACGCCTCCTCCAGGTGGGGATAGCCGGACAGGACGAACTCGTCGATGCCGAGGGCGTGGTACTCCTTGATCCGCTCGGCGATCTCGTCGTGGCTGCCGACGAGGGCGGTGCCCGCGCCCCCGCGCACCAGGCCGATGCCGGCCCACAGATTGGGGTGGATCTCCAGAGCGTCGCGACTGCCGCCGTCGTGCAGGGCGAGCATCCGCCGCTGGCCCTCCGACTCGCTGCGGGCGAGGCCGGCCTGGACCGACCGCACCGTCTCGGGGTCGAAGCCGTCCAGGAGGCGGTTCGCCTCCGCCCACGCCTGCTCGGCGGTGTCGCGGGCGATGACGTGCAGCCGGATGCCGAAGCGCAGGGTGCGGCCCTTCTCGGCCGCCAGGCCGCGGATCCACGCGATCTTCCGGGCGACCTGCGCCGGCGGTTCGCCCCAGGTGAGGTAGGTGTCCACGTACCTGGCGGCGATCTCGCCCGCGATCGGCGAGGAGCCGCCGAAGTACACCTCGGGCACCGGGTCGGGCACCCTGGCCAGCTTCGCGTCCTCGACCTGGAGGTGCTCGCCGCGCAGATCGACGGTCTTGCCTTCCCACAACTGCCGTACGACATCCAGGAACTCACCGGTACGGCGGTACCGGTCGTCCTTGTCGAGGAAGTCGCCGTAGGCCCGCTGCTCGTGGCTCTCCCCACCGGTGACGACGTTGAGGAGCAGGCGCCCGCCGGTCTGCCGCTGGAACGTGGACGCCATCTGGGCGGCGAGCGTCGGTGAGACGAAGCCGGGGCGGAAGGCGACCAGGAACTTGAGGCGTTCGGTGTTCTGGCTGACCATGGCCGTGGTCAGCCACGCGTCCTCGCACCAGGCGCCGGTCGGGGTGAGCGCGCCGACGAAACCGAGGTCCTCGGCGGCGCTGGCGATCTGGCTCAGATAGGCCACCGTCGGCGGCCGGTCCCGCCCGGAGGCGGTGGCCGGGGTGCCGTGACCGCCGCCGACGACGTGGCGGCTGTCGCCGTTGGTGGGCAGGAACCAGTGGAACGTGAGGGACACAGGGGTCTCCGATCAGGGACGGTCGGGGGTGGCGGGACCAGGGTTTCGCCGGACAGGTGTTCGCCGCGTGGGCACTCGTGGAGCAGCGCCCGTCGGTGCTGCGCTCGTCGGAGCCGTTCGTCAGAGCAGGCCGTGCCGGGGTGGCCTGGTGCCGTTGAGGGTGTACCGGCCGATGTGCTGGACCTTCCAGCGGGCCGGGTCGTGCAGGGTGTGGGTGCGGGCGTCGCGCCAATGGCGGTGCAGGCCCAGCGAGTCGAGCGCGGAGCGGGTGCCGGCGACTTCGAAGAGGGCGCTGCCGAGGTCCACGGCGGCCTGGGCCGCCGTCACCTTCGCCGCGGCCACCGCGATCGAGGCTTCGGCGGCCGTGTCGTCGGTCAGGTCGGCGCGGGCGGCGTCCACGGAGCGGGCCGCGGCGGCGAGCAGCGCGTCGGCGGCCCGTACCCGGATCGCCAGTTCTCCGAACCGCTGGATCAGCAGCGGATCCTCCGGCGCGCTCTCGTGTCCCTCGCCGACACTCTCGAACCAGGGGCGGCTCTTCGTACGGACGAACTCCACGGCCTCGGCCAGCGCCCCGGCGGCGATCCCGGCGTCGATGGCCGCATGCAGCAACTGGGCGACCGCGCCGTGGAGTTGCGGCCCGTGGAAGGTGAGGTGGTGCGGCACGATCCGGTCGGCGGGGACGGGCACCGCCTCCAGGCGGACGGTTCCGCTGGCGGTGGTGCGCTGTCCCATGCCGTCCCAGTCGTCGACGACCGTGAGGCCTGGCGCGTCGCTCGGCACGTACGCCACGTGCAGGGTGTCGTCCTCGGTGCGGGCGAGGACGGGGATCCAGTGGGCGAACAGGGCGCCGGTGGAGTAGTGCTTGACGCCGTCGAGGACATGGCTGCCGTCTTGGAGCCGTGTGAGCCGGGTGCGGATGTCCTGGACGTGCCGGGTGCCCGCCTCGGACTGGGCGTTGCCGAATCGCTTGCCGGCCAGGACCTCGCCGAAGAGGAACTCCCGTTGCTCCTCGGTGCCCTGCCGGCGCAGCACGTTGACGTACACGAAGTGGCTCTGCGGGATCTGGGCGAGGCTGGCGTCGGCGGCGGCGAGGAGCCGGAAGATCTCGGCGAGCGTCTCCGCACGGACGTCCGCGCCGCCGTACTCGGCGGGCACCGTCACGGCGAGCAGCCCGGAGGCGGACAGCCGTTCCAGCTCCGCGTGCGGGAGCCTGCGGCGTGCGTCGCGCTCGGCGGCGCCCTTGCGGAAGTCCGCGGCCAGCCCGGCGGCCACGGCAAGGGCCTCGGTGTCGTCCGCGATGACGTTCGCGCCGCTCATCCGGTGGCCGCCAGCACGGTCGTACGGCCGCCCAGCGCGGCGGAGAACCGGTCCGTGACCTGGACCAGTGCCTCCGCCGAGCCCGGTGCGACGGCCGGTGTGCCGTCCTCGCCCACCGTGATGTCCTTGTCGAGCGTGAACCAGCCCGGCGTGATGTGGGCGGGGCCCATGGACGCGAGGACCGGGCGCAGGGCGTAGTCGATGGCCAGGACATGGGCGGTGCTGCCGCCGGTGGCCAGCGGCAGGACCGTCTTGCCCGCCAGCGCGTACTGGGGCAGCAGGTCGAGCAGTGACTTCAGCAGCCCGGAGTAGGCGGCCTTGTAGACGGGGGTACCGATCACCACCCCGTCCGCCTGCTCGAACAGGGCGGTGGCCCGGACGATCGCCGGGTGCCCGAAGTCGGCCCCGAGCAGCGCCTCGGCGGGAAGGGTGCGGACGTCCAGCGGGATCACCTCGTGCCCCTGCTCGATGAGGCGCTCGTCCAGGTGGCGCAGCAGCCGGGCGGTGCGGGAGGCGGCGGAGGGGCTTCCGGAGACGGACAGGATCGTGGCCATGGGAGGACCTTTCGGTTCGTCGTGTTCGTGGGCGGGCGGCGGTCAGGCGTGGGCGGCGACCGGCTCGGAACCGGCCTGCTGTGCCTCCAGTTCGCGCACCAGGGGCAGCACCCGCTTGCCGAAGTACTCGACCTCCTCCAGGTAGTGCAGGAAGCCGAGGAGGAAGAGGTCGACCCCGAGCCGCTTGTAGGCGACGATCCGCTCGGCGATCTGCTCCGGGGTGCCGATCAGGCCCGTACGGAAGCCGTCGTTGTACTGCACGAGGTCCTCGAAGCTCGAGTCCTGCCACATGCCGTTGCCGTCGGCGGTGGACGGGCCGGCCTGCTGTACGGCGTCGCGGAAGCCGTGAACGGCGTCGGAGTCGGCCTTGGCGACGATCTCGCGGAGCGTGTCGCGGGCCTCGGCCTCGGTGTCGCGGGCGATGAGGAAGCCGTTGAGGCCGAACTTCGGTGCCGTACGGCCCACTCGGGCAGCCGAGGCGCGGACGTCGGCGATCTGTTCGGTGACGCCGTCGAAGTCCTTGCCGTTGCTGAAGTACCAGTCGGAGACACGGCCGGCCATGGCGCGGGCGGCGGTGGAGTTGCCGCCCTGGAAGATCTCCGGGTGCGGGCGCTCGGGGGTGTTGAGCGGCTTGGGCTTGAGGGTGAAGTCGCGCACCCGGTAGAAGTCGCCGGCGAGTTCGGCGTGGTCCTCGGTCCAGATCGTCCGCAGGGCGCGGATGAACTCCTCCGAGCGGCGGTAGCGCTCGTCGTGCTCCAGCCAGGGCTCGCCCAGGGCGGTGAACTCACCCTTGAACCAGCCGCTGACGACGTTGACGGCGAAGCGGCCGTTCGACAGATGGTCGGCGGTGGCGCCGAGTTTGGCGAGCACCCCCGGGTGCCACAGGCCGGGGTGGACGGCGGCGATGACTTTGAGCCGCTGTGTGGCGAGCAGCAGGGCGAGGCTGAAGCTGGTCGACTCGTGCTGGAACTCGGCGCCGTAGCTGGCCATGTAGCGAACCTGGCTGAGGGCGTAGTCGAAGCCGTTGTTCTCGGCGAGGACGGCCAGTTCGCGGTTGTAGTCGTAACCCCAGTCGGTGCGCTGCTCGATGGTGCTGGTGACCAGGCCGCCGCTGACGTTCGGGACCCAGTAGGCGAAGCGGACGGGGTCGGATCCAGGGGTTGCGGAGGGTACGGGAGGAACGGGCATGGGAACTCCTGGCAGGAGAATGCGGCGAGGGCAGGACGGCGAAAGGGCTGTGCGGAATTCGGGCACGCTGGAGCGGCGTTCACGAAAAAGCCGTCGTCACGACGGAAAGGGGGTCCGAGCCGGAATGCGCGGAAGAAAGGCGCGGTGGGAGCGAGTGGGAGGGTTTCCCTCGGGTGCGCTCAGAGCCGACAGCGACAGAAGGCGCTGGAGACACGCGCAAGGTCGACGTGGCGTCGCCGCGTGAGGTCCTGTCGCTTCATGCCATCGATCGAACCAGGGGAGAGTCCGGCCGGTCAAGAATGCCCGAAGGTGATTCCACATGCTGAGAGTCGGTATTCACGAGGTTGTGACAGGGATTCCCTTGAACTCCGTCCCCGGGAGAGCGCACTCTCCAGGGCGTGCGTATCGAACAGCTCGAATACATGGCTGCCGTCACTCGGCTCGGTTCGCTGCGGCGCGCGGCCGAGGAACTCCATCTGTCCCAGCCGGCGCTCAGCGAGACCGTGCGGAATCTGGAGCGTGAGCTCGGCGTGGATCTGCTGGAGCGCAAGCGGACCGGGGCGAAGATCAGCGACGAGGGCCGGGAGCTGCTGCCGCACATCATGAGCGTGCTGGACGCGGTGGACCGGCTGCGCGGCGCGGCCGGCGACCAGCACCGCATCAGTCGCATGGTCCGCCTCGGCACGGTGAACACGGCCACCGTGCCACTGGTCATCCCGACCGTGCGTGAGTTCCGGGCCTCGCATCCGCTCACGCAGGTGGAGTTGGTCGGCGCGCAGCAGGCGGACATCCACCGCGGGCTGTTGGAGGGCGCCTTCGATCTGGGACTGGTGAACTACCTGCGGGGCGACGACATGCCGCCCGGTTTCGAGACGACGGAGCTGGTGTGCGGCAGGCCGGTGGTGTGCGTGCGCCCGGACAGTCCGCTGGCGGCCCTGGACGCGGTGGACACGGACAGCCTGCTGACCGAGCCGCTGGTCGTGATGCGGTCCGGCTATGTCATGCACCGTTTCGTGCACCGGCTGCTCCGCGGCCGGTCACCGTCCTTCTCGTACTCCACCGACGGTGCGGAGATGGGCAAGCTGATGGTCGCCGAGGGCCTGGGGGCCACGGTGCTGCCGGACTTCAGCGTCGTCGGCGACCCTCTGGAGCGACGTGGCGCGATCACCGTGCGTCCCCTCGCGGGGGATGCGACGGACGTGCTGCTGGTGCTGCAGCGCCGCCTCTCGGCGTCCGTACCGCGGGCGGTTCGCGACCTGCACGAGCTCTTCGTGCGCAACGCCCAGGCGTCCGACGCTGCTTGGCGACGGCGGACGAAGGGATGATCCGGTGCTCGTCGTCGCGTGCGGCCCTCGGCGGTGTACATACGAGGGTCAGCCCGACTGGAGGGAGTGACCCCGTCGGCGCCATTCCCGGGCGAGCAGTTCGTAGGAACGGACCCGGTCCGTGTGGTCGTGGGTGATCGTCGTGATGAGCAACTCGTCCGCGCCCGTGGCCTCCTGGAGTTGTTCCAGCTGGTCGGCCACGCGGCCCGGTGAGCCGACGAACTGGGTGTCGAGGCGGTCCTGGACGAGGGCCCGGTCCTCGTCGGTCCACGTGTGGGCACGCGCCTCCTGCGGCGTCGGGAACGGTAGGGCGCCCTCGGCGGTGCGGATGCTGCGCACCCACAGGCCGTAGCCGGCGGCGAGTTCACGGGCGGTGGCGTCGTCCTCGGCGACGACGACGTCCGCCGAGACGCTGACGTGCGGCTTGTCGAGGAACTCGGAAGGCTGGAAGAAGGCCCGGTAACCCTCCACCGCTTCCAGGACCGTGGCCGGGCTGACGTGGTAGTTCGCCGCGAACCGCAGCCCCCTGGAGCCGGCCGTCTCGGCGCTCTGGCCGCCGCTGCTGCCCAGGATCCACAGCTCCAGGTCGGCGCCCTCCCCCGGCACCACGTGTGCCTCGGCGCCCTCCGGGGAGCGGTAGGTGCCGGCCAGCAGAGCGAGGATGTCGTCGATCTGCTCGGCGTAGTCCTGTGACTCGGCGCCCGGCAGCAGGAGCAGCCTGCGCTGCAGCGCGATGCGAGGTGAGCCGAGCAGGTGCTCGAAGGAGAAGCGGGGCGGGATCCGCAGGCCGTTCGGGGTGCGGCCGTCGACGACGGGGGTCGCCGTGGGCAGCGGTGCGGCCGGCTGTCCCGGCGGTCGGCCGCCCGAGCGTCCCAGGCCAAGGTCGAAGCGGCCCGGGTGCAGGGTGTCGAGCAGGCCGAATTCCTCCACGGTGGACAGCGCCGTGCGGTGCCCGAGCTGCACGGCCCCGGAGCCGAGCCGGATGGTGGAGGTGGCGGACGCGGTCAGCGCCAGGACGACGGCGGGTGAGGTGCCGGCCACGCCGGGATTGAGATGGTGCTCGGCGAACCAGTAGCGGGCGTACCCGAGGCGTTCGGCCTGCTGTGCGAGGTCGATGGAGTTGCGCAGGGCGTCGGCTGCCGTCGATCCGGAGGAGACCGGGACCAGGTCGAGGACGCCGAGGGAGATGTCAGGCACGGGCGGGCTCCTGGGTGATCGGTGATGCCGGAAGCACGGGGCTCCAGGCGAACGGCGGGTCGGGGATCTCGCGGCGCAGCACGGGGGCGACCTCGGACTGGAACAGTTCGAGGGAGGCGCGGTGCCGGGATTCCGGCAGCCCGCCCGCGTCGGCGTGCAGGTGGACGACCGTGTGGCCGAGCCGCTCGTGGTAGCGGTGCACCTTGTCGACGACCTGTTGCGGGCTGCCGATCAGCTCCGAGCTGCGCGCGACGAAGTCCTCCAGGGTCTCGAAGACCACCGGCAGGCCCGCCTTCCTGGAGAAGGCGAGGTCGGCCTCGAAGACCGGCCGGTACGCGGCGAGTGCCTCCTGTGAGGTGGGAGCGACATGGATGCCCGCCGTGCCGGCGCCGATGGCGATGCCGGCCGGGTCGTGGCCGTAGTGCTGCCACCGCTCCCGGTAGTGGCGGGTCAGCTCGGCGTACGGCTCGACGGGGTGGGTGACGTTCGCCGAGAACAGCGGGTCGCCGTAGCGGGCTGCCAGGTCGACGGAGTCCTTGCTGGTGGCGCTGCCGTGCCAGACCCGGACGGGCTGCTGGTAGGGCCGAGGCCACACCTCGGCGTCCGTCAGCGGCGGGCGGAAGCGGGTCGCCGCCGTCACCTTGTCCTGCCGCCACAGCTGCCGGAAGACCTCGTAGCTCTCGGCGTTGCGGTCCCACTGGTCCTCGGGTGTGACGTGGAACAGCTCGCGTTGGGCGGCGCCGTTGCCCTTGCCGATGATCAGGTCGAGTCGCCCCTCGGAGAGGTGGTCGAGGGTGGCGTAGTCCTCGTAGGCACGGACGGGGTCCAGCAGGCTGAGCGTCGTCACGGCCGTGAACAGGCGGATCCGCTTGGTGAGGGCGGCCACATGACCGAGTACGACGGCCGGGGACGAGGAGATGAACGGCCGCTCGTGCCGCTCCCCCACGCCGAAGCCGTCGAAGCCCAGCTCCTCGGCGAGCAGGGCGCTGTCGAGCACCTCTCGGAAGCGGTCGTGCGTCGGCTTCCGCACCCCGGTGAGCGGGTCCGGCCGATGGACGATCAGGGTGATCGCGATGAACCTCACGACGCCACCCGCTCGCCCCGGACGTCGTCCGGGTGCGCGAGTCCCAGGTGGTCGCGCAGGGTCGTGCCCTCGTACTCGGTGCGGAAGACTCCCTGCTCCTGCAGCAGCGGTACGACCTTGTCGGCGAAGGGGTCCAGCCCGCCGGGGGTGATGTGCGGGACGAGGATGAAGCCGTCGGACACATCGGCCTGGACGAAGTCGTTGATGGTGCGGGCGACGGTGGCCGGCGAGCCGACGAAGGTCTGCCGGTTGCCGGTGTTGATGACCAGGTCCCGGATGGACCAGTCGTGCGCGGCGGCCAGCTCCCGCCATGCGCGTACGGTGGCCAGCGGGTCGCGGTACATGCGCACCTGGGCGCGGCCCTGGGAGATGTGCTCGTCGCCGACGTCCGGGTCGATGTCGGGCAGTGGCCCCTCCGGGTCGTACGCCGACAGGTCACGGTTCCAGACGAACTCCAGGTGCTTGAGGGCGGTGGCGCCGCTGACCTGCTGCCGGCGCACCTCCCTGGCCAGCTCCTCCGCCTCGGTGTCGGTGTCGCCGAGCACGAAGGTGGCGGCGGGCAGGATGAGCAGATCGCGGTGGGAGCGGCCGTACTTGGCGAGGCGGTTCTTGACGTCCGTGTAGAACGCCCGGCCCTCCTCGAGGGAGGCGTACCGGCTGAAGATGGCGTCGGCGCTCGACGCGGCGAACTCGCGGCCCTCCTCGGAGTCACCGGCCTGGAAGACGACCGGGCGGCCCTGGGGTGAGCGGGGCACATTGAACTGCCCGTGGATGTCGAAGTGCTGACCGGCGTGGACGAAGGAGCCGGCCTTCGCGTCCCGCAGGAAGACACCCGCGGCCTGGTCGGCGGCGATCTCGTCGCCGTGCCAGGAGTCGAACAGCTCGTTCGCCGTGGCCAGGAACTCCTTGGCACGGGAGTAGCGCTCCTCCTGCGGCAGGAAGCCGCCACGGCGGAAGTTCTCACCGGTGAAGGCGTCCCAGGAGGTGACCACGTTCCAGGCGGAACGGCCGCCGGAGAGGTGGTCGAGGCTGGCGAACTGGCGGGCCACCTCGTAGGGCTCGTTGAAGGTGGAGTTGATGGTGCCGGTCAGTCCGAGGTGTTCGGTGACGGCGGCGAGTGCGGCGAGGACGGTGAAGGTGTCGGGGCGGCCGACGACGTCCAGGTCGTAGATCTGCCCGCCCTGTTCGCGCAGCCTGAGGCCCTCGGCGAGAAACAGGAAGTCGAACTTGGCGCGTTCGGCGGTGCGTGCGAAGTGGGCGAAGGAGCTGAACTCGATGTGGCTGCCGGCCTGCGGGTCGCTCCACACGGTGGTGTTGTTGACGCCGGGGAAGTGCGCGGCCAGATGGATCTGCTTCAGCGGCTTGCTCATGGTGGGTGCGGTCCCTCCGGCTCAGGCGGTGGCGTAGCGGTTGGCGGGGCGGGTCAGGCCCAGCAGGCCACGCAGGGTGTCGGCCTCGTAGGCGGTGCGGAAGGCGCCCCGGCGCTGGAGCTCGGGAACCAGGCCGCGGGTGATGGCCGGCAGGTCGTGTCCGGCGACGGCGGGCCGCAGCCGGAATCCGCTCAGTCCCTCTCCCGCCAGTTCCTGCAACAGATCGGCGAGTTGGGAGGAGGTGCCGGTGAAGACCCGGGCGTCGCTGTCGTACGGCTCGCCCGCGAGCGCGTCGAGGCGTGCGCGCCGGTCCTCTGCCGCTGCCCGGTCGTCGTCGAGGAACACCACCAGGTCGCCGAACACGTGCAGCAGTTCACCGGCGCGTCCGGCTGCCTCCTGTTCGGCGCGGATCTCGGCAACGATCGCGCGGGCCTGCCCGGCGTCGTGCGGGGTGACGTAGCCGACGTCGGCCTGGCGGGCCACCAGCCGGTACGGGACGATCTGGTGGGCGAGGGCGGTGACCACCGGCTGGCCCTGTGGTGGGCGTGGGGTGATGGAAGGGCCCTTGACGCTGAAGTGCTTGCCCTGGAAATCGATGTAGTGCAGTTTGTCGCGGTCGATGAAGCGGCCGGTCGCGGCGTCACGGATCTCGGCGTCGTCCTCCCAGCTGTCCCAGAGCCGGCGCACGACCTCGACGTGGTCGGCGGCCTCGTCGAAGAGGCCGGTGAGCCGTTCCTGTCCGGCCGGGGTCCGCAGCTCCTCCAGGCTGATCGGCGGGAAGCGGCGGCGGCCGAAGTGGTCGGCCTCGTACGGCCGGGCGCTGATCTGCACCCGCAGGCCCGCCCGGCCGGTGCTCACATGATCGAGGGTGGCGATGGCCTTGGAGATGTGGAACGGCTCGGTGTGGGTGGCGATCACGGTGGGCACCAGGCCGATGTGCCGGGTCAGGGGTGCGACGCGGGAGGCGGTCAGGACGGCGTCCAGACGGCCGCGGACCTGGTCGGTGCGGCCGTCCGGCTCGCCGTAGTGCGAGGACTGCAGACCGAGTCCGTCCTCGAAGGTGACGAAGTCGAGAAGGCCGCGCTCGGCCTCGGCGACGAGGTCCGCCCAGTATCCGGCGGTGAACAGGTCGCGGGGCCGGGCGACTTGCTCGCGCCAGGAGGCCGGGTGCCAGCCGGTGCCGTCGAGGGCGACGGCAAGGTGCAGAGAGGACACGGGAGTTGAGGACACGAGGCTGCCTTCCTGGAGGTCCGTACTGGATCGGCGGTCCGCGGGACGCTGCGTACGGCTGATGAGGAACGGGTCAGGAGTTGTCGAGCGGCAGCCCGGGCGGGTTGACCTCGGACTTGGTGACGGCGTCACTGGAGAGGTTCCAGGCGGCGAGCCACTTGGCGTACTGACCGTTGTCGATCAGGTGGTTGATGGCGTCGGCGAGCGGCTCGGCCAAGCCGCTGTCCTTCTTCGCGGTGGCCGCGATCAGCCCTTGGAGGCTCGCGCCGGCGCCGGAGTACTGGCCCGCGATCCTGGTCGCGTCGGGAGTCTTCTCCGTCTGGGTGACGTGGTAGGCGAGGTTGGGGCTGGGGCCCAGATAGGCGTCGATCTTGCCGCTGTTCAGGGCCAGGTAGAGGCTGTTGTTGTCCTGGAAGTACTTGATGGTGAGCTTCTTGCCCTCCTCCTCCAGCTTGTCCTTCCACCCCAGCAGGATCCGCTCCTGGTTGGTGCCCGCGCCGACCGAGACGGTCTTCCCCGCGAGGGCCTCGTAGTCACCGTCGAAGGCGAACTTCGAGGACTTGAGTGTCTCGAAGGCGAGGTCGTCCTTGCGGTAGGAGGCGAACTCGTACTTCCTCTTGCGTTCCTCGGTGTCGGTGATGTTCGAGAAGCCGACGTTCACCTTGCCGCTGTCGATGCCGACGAAGAGGTTCTCCCAGGTGAACCGCTTCACTTCGGACTCCAGGCCGAGGACGGCCGCGACCAGTCTGGCCAGGTCGATCTCGGAGCCGGTGAGTGTCTTCTGGTCGCTGCCCACGAAGCCCAGCGGCGGGGAGCCGGAGGGCAGGGTGCCGGACCCGATCACCAGCTTGCCGCTCTTCCTGATCGCGTCGGGCAGCTGGGCGCTGATGGACTTGACCTCGGAGACCTTGAGGGTGGTCTCCTCGGCGGCGCCGTTGGACAGCCGGCCGACGGTGACCGTGCCGGCGTTGTCGCTCGTCGTGGTGGCCGCGTCGCTGTCGCCACCGCAGGCGGCGAGCCCGGTGGCCAGGGTGGCGACGGCGGTCGCCGCGGTGATGCCGCGTATCAGGCTGCGTCGGGTGAAGTGGACAGACATGGCCGTTCCTTGTCGGTGGGGAAGTGATGCGGGGAGTGATGCGGGTGGCGTGGGGGGAAGTCGAGGGGGCGGCGGTCAGAGGACCTTGCTGAGGAAGTCCCTGGTCCGCTCGTGCCGGGGCTTGTCGAGGACCTCGGAGGGCGGGCCCTGCTCGATGATCCTGCCGCCGTCGATGAAGACGACCCGGTCGGCGATCTCGCGGGCGAAACCGATCTCGTGGGTGACGATGAGGAGGGTGGTTCTGCTGGTCGCCAAGTCCTTGATGACGGCCAGGACTTCACCGACCAGTTCCGGGTCGAGGGCGGAGGTGGGCTCGTCGAAGAGGATGACGCCGGGGCGCAGCGCGAGGGCGCGGGCGATGGCGACGCGCTGCTGCTGGCCACCGGAGAGCTGGCGCGGGTAGGCGCCGGTCCTGTCGGCGAGGCCGACCCGGCCGAGGAGTTCGCGGGCGAGTTCCACGGCCTCGGGCTTGCCGAGCTTCCCGGTGGCGACCGGGGCGGCGGCCACGTTGTCCAGGACCGTCAGGTGCGGGAAGAGGTTGAAGTTCTGGAAGACGAAACCGATCCGGCTGCGCTGGGTGAGGATGGCCCGCTCGCTCAGTTCCTTCAGCCGCTCGCCCTGCCGCCGTACGCCGATCAGCTCGCCGTTGATGCTGACGTGGCCGATCTCGGGCCTCTCCAGGTGGTTGACGACCCGCAGCAGGGTGGACTTGCCGGATCCGGACGGGCCGAGGATGACGGTGACCTCCCCGGGGCGGACGGTCAGGTCGACACCGTCCAGGACCCGGTGGGTGCCGTACCACTTGTGCACGTCGTGGATCTCGACGGTGGCGGCTTCGGTGTCCGCCGGGGCTCGATGCGTTGTGGCGGTCATACGGCGGCCTCCTGGCGGATGCGGACCCGCAGGCCGGCGAGGCCGGCGCGGAGCTTCTGCAGCGGTGTCGGCGGCAGGCTGCGGGTGGCACCGCGGGCGTAGTGCCGCTCGACGTAGAACTGGACGACGGAGACGACACTGGTCAGGACCAGGTACCAGACGGTGACGACCAGCAGCAGCGGCACGATGTCGCCGGGGTAGGTGGAGCCCATGGTCTGGGCGGCGCCGAACAGGTCGAGCAGCGAGACGTAGAACACCAGCGAGGTGCCCTTGATCAGGCCGATGAGCTGGTTGACGTAGTTCGGGACGATGGAGCGCAGCGCCTGCGGAAAGACGACCTTCCGGAACTGGTAGCCCTTGGGCAGGCCGAGCGCGGAGGCCGCCTCGTGCTGCCCCTGGTCGACGGAGAGGATGCCGCCCCGGACGACTTCGGCGGCGTACGCGGCCTCGTGGAGGCTGAGCCCGACGACCGCGATGACCATGTCCGTGGCGAGTTTCGACTCGTCGAAGGAGAAGAAGGCCGGTCCGAAGGGGACACCGACGCTCAACGTCTTGTACAGCGCACTGAAGTTGTAGAGGAAGATCAGCACCACGATGAGCGGGACGGAGCGGAACGCCCAGACATAGAGCCAGCTGACCGCCCGCAGCACCGGGCTCCCGGAGAGCCGGGCCAGCGCGAGGAGGATGCCGCCGGCGAGGCCCAGCACCGCGCTGTAGACGGTGACTTCGAGGGTGATGAGGAGCCCGTCGAGGATGGCCGGCCGCAGGAACCAGTAGCCGAAGCGGTCCCACTGGTAGAAGGGGTTGGAGACCAGACCGTGCACGAACTGGGCCGCCAGGACCAGGACGACCGCGGTGGCGATCCAGCGTCCCGGCCGCCGTAGCGGCAGAACGCGCTGGGCGGTGACGGCTTTCGGCGGTTCGGCGGCAGCCCGCGCCTCGGGGAGGGTGACGGTGGCGCCAGGGGGTTCACTCATGGTGGGCTCCGGCTGGGAGGGGAGATCCCGGAAGCGCGCGGCATGCGGGGGCGCGCACGCCGGCGAGGTACCGGGACCGGGGAGGACGACGGCACACCGCGCGGGCGGTGGTCGTCAGGGAAGGCGGGGGCTGCGGGGAGGTGTCAGCCCCGGCAGCGGGCACGGCCCGGTGCGGTACACAGTGCGCTGTTCACGCGGAGCAGATCGACGGCACGATCGGCGACGAGCAGGTTCGGGTACGACCGTACGCAGCCCTGGGGGCGGCGTGCGGCCGTCCTGGGAGCTGCGTACATGGCGTCACCGTCACTCTTCCGGCCCTGTGGGCCTCGCGCTTACCGAAACATCTTCGGTCCGGTCTTCACCTGGGGCACCCCACCGCGATGCGAGGGTTGCCGGTCAGCAAGCCAGGGCTTGTCGCTGACGCTCATGACCGTTCTGGCCCGTAGTTAAGGCAACGGCCCGAACGAATGTCAACGCCGGTCCACCAGGTGGAACGGTCAACGGGCCGCGTGTGCCGCCCAGTCCAGGATCTGTACGGCTGCCCCGGCGGCCTCCAGGCCGTGGCAGCGGTCGTGGTGGCGGCGTTCGATGCCGCCGAGGTCGAGGTGGGTGCCGAAGGCCGGGTGGGTGGTCAGACGGCGGGCGTAGGCCCACAGGGTGGGGTGGTCGGCGATGCGCTGGACGGCGGAGGCGTCCAGATGGTTGCGGTGCACGGTGTCGAGTTGGACCAGGGCGACCCACAACTCGACGTCGGCGGCCGTGACGTCGTCGCGGATCATGTACGTCCGCCCGACCAGCCAGCGCTCCAGCGCGCCCAGTGCGTCCAGCAGTACGCCAAGAGCCGCCTCGCGGTCGGCCGGTCCGCCGTCGGCCGATCCGGCGCGCTGCGCGGCCTGTTCGACGCCCTGCGCGCACATCCGCTCGACGGCCTCGATCTCCGACTCCGCGCCGCACGGATAGAGCGAGGGGCCGCCGGTGGCGAAGCGGCGGGCGAGGTCGCGCATGATGTCCGGGGCGTGGGTGCTGACGATCCGTCCGGACCAGTCGTCACTGAGCACGGGCGCGACGGCCGGACCGGTGTACCGGTGGGCACTCGCCTCGTACAGCGAACGCAGGGCCGAGTGCCCGCCGTCGGGAGAGTCGGGCACGGCGGGCAGGAGGGTCACCGGACAGGCGGTGTCCCGGCCGAGCAGGCTGTGGGCGACGGCGATGCGCAGGCCGTCCGGACATGCGGTCGACAGATGGAGGCGGTAGCGGCCGGGAACGGCGTAGTGGCCGCTGCGCGCGTCCCTGCCGATACGGCCGCGGAAGGCCGGTACGGGGCGGTCGGACGCGTGGGCGGCCAGCGGTGTGACGGTCATGGTTCTCCCCGGGAGCGGGCGCGGACGTACGCGCGGCGGAAGCGACGTCGGACGAGGGAGCAGGGCTCACCCGTGCGCACCGGACAGGACGAAACCTCAGGGAAGGGGGACGCTGTCGGCGCGGGATGGGCGCGGCTCAGCCCTGGGACCTGATCGCGCTGCAGACGCGCTGCAGGTCGATGTGGCGGCGGGAGGTGAGAAGGAGAGGCGGACGGCTCACTCGGACGGTGACCGGTTCCAGACGCCTCATGTTTCCCTACCTCTTCACTGGGATTACCTCAGTGAGTGTCGATCCGTCGGGCACCGGCGTCAAGAGGTCCGTCCCGCATCTCGGACGCGCCGCTGGACGGCGGGCCCCGCGCGGCGCCGGGTCCTGTACACATGACTGACAAGAAGCTGTCACACACGGCCGGAATGCGGGTTCGGCCCGCGGTCGTTCTGACCGACATGACTGTTGGAGTAGCGCTCAACGCGTCCGACGCGCCGAACCAGATCGATGCCACCGTGCAACTCTCCCGCGAGGCCTCGGAGTCGGGACTCGCATCGGCCTGGTTCGGGCAGACCTTCGGCGCGGACTCACCCCAGCTCGCGGCGATCGTCGGACGCGAGGTGCCCGGACTGCAGGTCGGCACCTCCGCGATCCCCGTCTTCGGCCGCCACCCGCTGCTGGTGTCCAGCCAGGCCCAGACCGCCCAGGCCGCGACCCACGGTCGCTACCACCTCGGGCTGGCCCTGGGTACCAGACTCCTGACGGAGACCGGCTTCGGTCTACCCTTCGAACGCCCCATCGCCCGGCTGCGTGAATTCCTCACCGCCCTGCGGCAGTTGACGGAGACCGGCACGGCCGACTTCCACGGCGAGCTGCTCACCGCCACCACCCCGATCTCCGCCCGGGTGCCGGGTGCCGAGAGCGGTGTCCCCGTGCTGGTCGCCGCGATGGGGCCGCAGGCCCTGCGGGTCAGCGGTGAGCTGGCGGACGGGATCCTGCCCTACCTGGCGGGACCGCGCGCCCTGGCGGAACACATCGTCCCCGCCGTGACCGCCGCGGCCGAGGCCGCCGGCCGTCCCGCCCCCAGGATCGTGGCCCTGGTGCCCGGCGTGGTCACCGACGACGTCGACGCGGTGCGGGCCAAGGCCGTCGAGAACCTGGCCTTCTACGAGCAGATCCCGTCCTACGCGCGGGTCATCGGACTCTCCGGCGGCAGGCGGGCCGCCGATCTGGCCGTGATCGGCGACGAGAAGACGGTCGAGGCCGAGGTACGCCGTTATCGCGACGCCGGCGCCACCGAGGTGGTGTTCTCGAGCACCGAGATCGCCGGAGAGGCCGACCGCCGACGCACCTGGCAGCTCCTGGGCGCCCTGGCCCGCTGACGGCTTCCGTCCGCCCGGCAACCCGCCCACCGCGCACCGGAGTCCCGTCGACGACCGGTTCCTCGCCCTCGTCGAGGGAAGCGCCGGGGCCGGCCGTCGAGCCAGTGCGGTGGCCGAGCACGGTCGGCACAGGTGACGGGACGCGGCTCGGCCGGCTCAGCCGAGCACGTGCGCGCTGCTGACCGGTTCGCGCCGCTGCTGTCCATTGATGCGGTGCCGCTCGATGGACGAGCGCCGGTAGACCTCCTGCCGCACCCGCTGGATCTCGCCGATGGGCCGGTGCTCCTCTCGTGAGCGCCACGGTGTGATCGACGTGGCGTCGGCGGCCGTCACGTTGTCGTCCCCGCCGATGTCCTGACGCGGAAGGTCCACACGGGCGACGGTCACCCAGGGGGACAACTCGTCGGGCCACTTCACGGAAGTGTTGTCCACCGGCATACGGGCCAGATCGGTGTTCAGCTGCACTTGGAGCTCGAAGGAGTGGTCCCGTTCCGCGGCCTCGGCGACGAGGGTGCGGCGAAACGCCTCGTTGTCCGCGCGCACGTCCACGATCTGGTGCTTGAGAGCGGCCAGGGACTCGGCCGTCGGCACGGTGCGGATCTTGGCAATGTGATCGCCGTACCGGAAGGCACCCATGCTGTTGTAGGTGTACGACAGCAGGTTTCTGCGGGGGACGGTGGTGAACGAGAGCATGGCGAACAGTTCGTCCCACAGCCAGCCGTCCGGGTCGGTGAGCGTGCCCCGGCGGGTCAGGAACTCCGCCATCCAGGTCTTGCGGCGCGCGGGGTTCACCAGGGCCTCGGGCAGCTCCGCGAACAGGTCCTCGATGACCATGTAGTCATAGGCCGTGTTCGCGAAGAAGACGTCGTTGTTGATCAGGTTGAGGTCGAAGGTACCGGTGTCGGGTTCGTCGGCCAGCAATGAGGGCCCGGGGACCCCGAACAGCTTGATGCCCATCCCGCACGCCGCGCCCAGCTGATGGTCGGGACGCTGGTGGCCCAGACCGTTGGAGTAGCGGACGACGGCGTCGTACTCGGTGGGCCGGGCGAAGATGCCCTGCCCGTGGAAGCCGTGATTGTCACCGACCGTGACAGTGGCCTTCAGCAGGCCGTAGGTCTTTCCGTGGGCCGTACGGACGGCGCGGCCGACGGCCTCACGCTCGACCGAGGCGCGGGTGCGCTGCGCCACCTGTGCGACCACGGCGTCCAACTCTTCCTGATAGGTCGGGCGTTCGACGGGACGGTACTGCTCGTAGCGGACGGGATCCATCGTGCTGCCTCCCTGTGTGGGTTCTCCTGACCTCAGACGCTAGCCAGCAATTAAATTGTGCACAACATAACTGCCTGTGATGTATCCCATGCTTCCGCGCCCAGGGGATCACATCAACGCCGAAATGTGACCTACGGCGGACTTACAGGCATTCCAACCAGTCGGTATGGTGCGCCGCCTGAAGCACTCTTTCCCGTTTGCCGCACGGATCCGAGCCGTAGTGGAAGGCCAGGCAATGACATACGCCGACGAGAACCGGTACCCACCCCCAGCACAGTCCTACGGGATCCCCCCTCGACACGAGACGTACGGACAGAACCCGTGGCCGGAGCCGTACGGGGACGACGCCGCGCGATACGACTCGTACGGTCGGCAAGCCCCCTGGGACGCCCCCTACGCGCACGAGCCCCATCGAGACGACGCCGACCTCACCGCCCTCCGCTCGGCCTACCGCCTGCTCCGCCGGATCTCCACCCTCACCGCGCTCGGCTCCTTCGTCGTGTATGTCGTCCTGTCCTGCTATGCGCCCGGTCTGATGGGATCCAAGGTCACCGGTGAGCTGAGCCTGGGCATGGCCTTGGGCATCCTTCAACTCGTCGTCACCTTCGCGGCGGTCTTCTGGTACGGGCGCAGCGCACAACGCTCCGTGGATCCGTTGGCCCGCGCCGTCCGGGAGCGTGCGGTCCCGACCGGCCGGAACGCGGGGATGGCGAGATGAACGACTTCAGCTCCGGGACGCAGGCCATCATCCTGGTTCTGTTCACCACGCTGGTCACCGTCACGCTGCTGATGTGCGTCATGGCGGGACCGGACCGCGACGACCTGGCGAACTTCTACACCGGCTACCTGTCGCTCACCCCGCTCAAGAACGGCCTGGCGATCGCGGGCGACTACATCTCCGCCGCCACGGTGCTGAGCACCACCGGCATCATCGCGCTCACCGGATACGACGGCTACGTCCTTGCGGTCAGCACCGCGCTGTCCCTGGTGCTGCTGATGTTCCTCCTGGCCGAACCCCTGCGCAATGCCGGCAGGTTCACCATGGGCGACGTCCTGGCCCGCAACATGTCCGGACGGGCCGTGCGGATCGCGGCCTGCGTGGTGACACTCTCGGCGACCCTGCCCTTCCTGGTCGTCCAGCTCTCCGGAGCCGGGTCGCTGCTCACCTTCATCCTCGACATTCCGTACGCTGCGGGCGCCAGGACGGCGTGCATCGTCATCGTCGGCACTTTGATGATCATCTACGCGGCGATCGGCGGTATGCGGGGCACCGCGCTCATCCAGATGATCAAGATCGTGCTCCTGCTCGGCACCAGCATCGTCGTCGCCGCTCTCGTCCTCAACCGCTTCGACTGGAGCCCCGGCGACATCCTCAGGGCAGCCCAGCACGGCAGCGGCGCGGGCCCCGCTTACCTTCAGCAGGGCCTGCAGCTCGGCACGTCCACCGGTGGCCGGCTGGACTTCGTCAGTCTCCAGATCACCATCATCCTCGGCGTGGCCTGCCTGCCGCACATCACGATGCGCCTGTACTCCGCGCAGGACGTACCGGCCGTGCGGCGCTCCATGTCATGGGCGGTCGGCACGGTCACCACGTTCTGCCTGCTCGTGATCATCATGGGTACGGGCGCGGCGGCCCTGGTGGGATCGCAGCACATCACCGCGGCGGACCCGCACGGCAGGACGTCGGTGCTCATGCTGTCCCAGGTACTCGGCGGGGCCCCCGGCTCCGCGGGCGCGGCGATCCTGTACTCGGCCGTGGCGGGCATGGTGTTCATCACCCTGCTGTCGTCGGTCGCGGGGATGACCCTGGCCGCGGCTTCGTCACTCGCCCACGACCTGTTCGCCCACGCGGTGCGGCGGGGACAGGCCGAGCCCCGTACCGAGATGACGGTGGCGGCTTGGACGAGCGTGGCCGTCGGGATCGTCGCCATCGGGCTCGCCACCACGGTGCAGAACTGGGACGTCGGCGTGCTGACCACTCTGGCCATCTGCATAGGGGCATCAGCGGTGGCACCCGCGCTCACCTACTCCCTGTTCTGGCGCGGGTTCACGCGCACCGGCCTGCTCGCCGCCCTCTACGGCGGCGCGACGTGCGCGTTGCTGCTCATGGTCTTCTCCAGGGCCGTTTCGGGCACGCCGTCCGCCGTCTTCCCCCATGCGGACTTCGACCTGTTCCCCATGCAGTCCACCGGGCTGGTCTCCATCCCGTTCGGCTACCTCGCGGGCTGGCTGGGCAGCCGTCTGGACCACCGACGCCGTGCCGCCGACAGCCGTGAGCAGCGGCGCCTGTACGAGGAGAGCGAGGCACGGCTTCTCGCCGCAGCCGAATGACCACCGCGGCGCGGGCGGGCCGACTCCAGGCGGCCTCCCGCGCCGCGGCCCGAGACGGTCAGACGGGCGTGCCGGTCAGCGGTTGTTCCGTCCACACGGTCTTGCCCTCGCGGGTGTAGCGGGTACCCCAGCGTTCGGTCATCCGGGCCACCAGGAACAGGCCGCGCCCGCCCTCGTCGGTCGTACGGGCGTGGCGCAGGTGTGGTGAGGTGTGGCTGGTGTCGCTGACCTCGCACACCAGACACTGCTCACGGATCAGCCGCAGGGTCGCAGGGCCGCCGGCGTAGCGATAGACGTTGGTGACCAGTTCGCTGGCGATCAACTCCGTGGTGAACGCCAAGTGTTCCAGACCCCACTCGGTCAGCTTGGCCGAGGTCAACGCCCTGGCCCGGCCGGCGCTGGCAGGCTCTGGCGGCAGATGCCAGGAGGCGACGTCGGCCGGTGGCAGCATGCGGGTACGGGCGATCAGCAGTACGACGTCGTCGCTGGGGCGCGAGGGCACCAGCGCGTCGATCACCGCTTGGCAGGTGCGTTCCAGCGCGCCCGCAGGACGGGCGAGCGCTGCGCACAGCTTCGTCAGGGCGGCGTCGGCATCGATGTGGCGCTCGCCGATGATCCCGTTGGTGTACAGAGACAGCAGGCTTCCCTCGGCCAGTTCGATGTCCCGGGTCTCGAACGGCAGACCGCCCAGGCCCAGCGGTGGGCCGGCCGGCAGGTCGAGCAGCGCCACCTGTCCATCCGGGGCGGTCACCACCGGCGGCGGATGACCGGCACGGGCCACGGAGCAGCGTCCGGAGACCGGGTCGTAGACGGCGTACAGGCACGTGGCGCCGACGACCTGCTCACCCACGGGTCGCTCGCCGACGGCTTCGTGTTCGGCCGCCAGCAGGTCGACCAGGTCGTCGAGGCGGGAGAGGACCTCGTCCGGTTCCAGGTCAAGGCTGGCGAGCGTATGGACGGCGGTGCGCAGCCGGCCCATGGTGGCGGCAGCATGAATGCCGCGTCCCACCACGTCGCCGACGACGAGGGCGACCCGGGCCCCGGACAGGGGAATGACGTCGAACCAGTCGCCGCCCAGGCCCGGGCCCGCGCTGGCCGGCAGGTACCGCAGGGCCACCTCGACGGCCGACTGGTCCGGAACCGTCCGGGGCAGAAGGCTGCTCTGCAAGGTGAACGCGGTCTGCTGCTGCTGGGTGAAGCGCCGGGCGTTGTCGATGGCGACGGCGGCGCGCGAGGCGAGTTCCTGAGCGAGGGTGAGATCGTCCGTCTCGAAGGCATCGGGGCGGCGCGAGCGCCACAGGGTCATCACACCGAGCACCAGGCCGCGCGCGGCAAGAGGTACCACGATCAGGGAGTGGGCGCCCAGGTCCGGAGCCTGGGCCCCCTGACGGCCCGCCGCCGACACCCAGTCGGGCGGCAGAACCGGCTCCAGCACGGGCCGTCCCTCGGCCAGACATCCGGCCTGTGGTGTGTCGGGCCCGAACTCCACGGGGTGGCCCTCGGGGTGGGGCGGGCCGGGTTGCTGGGCACCAACGCCGCAGGTCCCCAGCCGGACCACGGGCCCTGCCACGGCGCGCGTCGGTTCCTCACCGCGCGTCACCGCCTGAAGCAGGTCCACCGACACATGGTCGGCGAGGTGGGGCACCATCACTTCGGCCAGTTCCCGGGCGGTCTCGGCCACGTCGAGCGTGGTTCCGATACGGCTGCCCATCTGGTCGAGGAGCGCGAGCCGACGCTGGGCCCGATGGCGTTCGGTGATGTCCTCGATCATCTCGGCCACACCCAGGACACGGCCGGAGGGATCCTCCATCCGGAAGGACGAGACCAACGCGACCCGCTCTCGTGCCGGATCCTGCTCCAGGCGGACGAACTGCTCGGAGTAGACCAGGGGTCTTCCGGTCTGCATCACCTGGCGCACACGGTCCACAGCCTTGCGCGCGTCGTCGGCGAGGAGGAACCGGCCGGTGGACAGCCCCCGGAAGTCCGCTGCCGGGACGCCGCTGAACCGTTCGATGGCCCGGTTGACCCGGAGGATCCTCTGGTCGGGGCCATGAATGACCAAGCCGATCGGGCACTGGCGGTACAACCCGTCGAGGACCGCCCGGTCCCTCTGCCATTCGAGGACGTCACCCGCGGGTGCCCCCGCGACAAACCACTCACGTCCCCGGTCACCGCGTGACAGCTCATGGGCCCTGAGCCCCAGCTCCACGAGCTGCCCGTCGCGGTGGCGCAGTGTGAGCACGCCGAACCAGCCACCGGCTCTCCTGCACTTCGCCGCGGCCTCGGTGACAGCCGGCAGATCAGGAGGATCGACCAGCACCTCCAATGCCGGACGACCGATCACGGCTGTGTCCGAATGGCCGAGCAGCTCCTGAGCCCGCCGGTTCCACCCGACCACTACTCCCCGGTCGTCGAGCACCACCAAGCCAGCGAGGTGCGGGGCGAACGGATCGTCGTGGCTTTCGCTGAGTTCCGTCATCGGCTTCTCCACCGCTGGACACCACCGCGTACTCGGTCGCCGATGTCTCCTGCTGACCCGGTAAGCCTATTGAAACCCGGCAGGGGCCGCGGCCCTGTCCGGCGCGCGGCACGGCGGGCAAGAGGGTTACGACGGGCTGAGCGGGGCCGGTCCCCAGGGGTCTGGGGCACCGAGCCAGGACCGCGGGACCGCCGGATCCCACCCCGGCCATGGTGGCGTCAGTTGAATGACCCGGCCTCGTCAGCCATCCGCATCAGCAACGACGCGGGCTCCGAACCCTCATCTCCGTGGAACCGCCTGAGAGCGGAGAGGACTTGGGCGGCACCCACCCTTTCGGCGTAGAACATCGGTACGCCGCCGTACGTCGGGAAGCCGTACCCCGTGATGTGGACCACGTCGATGCGCGATCTCGTCCCAGGGCATGCCGGGGTCTTCCGCGTCGTCAACGCGGGTCGGGGACAGTTGAAGCGGGGGGTGACAGGGAGATTTCCCGGTCACCGCCCTCCGTCGGACGCGGCCGGTCGAAGCGCATGAGTCCCTCCTGCGCGACGGCGGCCACCAGACGCCCGCCCGTATCGAACAGCCTTCCGCGGGTGAGCGCCCGGCCGTGCTCGGCCGAAGGGGAGACCTGGTCGTACAGCAGCCACTCGTCCGCGCGGAAGGGGCGCAGGAACCACAGCGAATGGTCCAACGACGCCCCCTGTACGGCGGTTGGGGGATGCGGCAGCCGCGCGGAGCCCAGCAGCGCCATGTCGCTGAGATAGGTCAGTGCGCAGGCGTGGACGGCACCGTCGTCCGGCAGCGGGCGTCCGTACCGGATCCACATCCGCTGGCAGGCCGGCGCCCCCGGGACGTGGCCCCGCTCGCCCCCCGGCACCCATCGCATCTCCCAGTGGCTCCACTCCGCGGGCCGTGGCATGCCCCAGCCGTTGATGCGGTCGGACTCCGGGATGTCGTCCGGCGCCGGCACGGCCGGCATGTCCACCTGGTGGGAGAACCCTTCGTCCCCGCGATGGAACGACGCCGTCACCGTGAAGATCGCCTCCCCCGCCTGGAGCGCGGTCACCCGGCGGGTGCAGAAGCTGCCGCCGTCGCGGAGCCGCTCGACCAGATGGCCGGTCGGCTCGTGCGGGCGGCCGGGCCGCAGGAAGTAACCGTGCAGCGAGTGGGCCGAGTACGACCGGTCGAGGGTGCGCGCCGCTGCCATCAGCGACTGGGCGGCGATCTGGCCACCGAACGTCCGCGCCCACTCGCTGGGGATCGGACCTGACCGGAACCGGTCCGGCCCGGTCTCGTCGAGGGCCAGGACCTCTGGCAGGCCGGTCATGCTTCGGCTCCTCTCACTCGTCACGCGGACGTCTTCAAGCGCAGTTCGCGGCGCAGGATCTTGCCGCCGGTGGTCTTGGGCAGCTCGCCCCGGACACTGACGGTCCGGGGGGCCTTGCAGGCGGCCAGGCGCTCACGGCAGCGGGCGACCCGCTCTCGGTACTGCGCCGTCCACGGCCTGTCGTCGAACCAGCTCATCGCCGCCGAACCGCCTTTCAGGAGGGTGTGGAGGGGCTTGCGCGGGGCGCGGATCACTTCACCTGCGACCGGTCAGCGCGTCCCGGAGATCCCCCCGTCCACGGGAATCACCGTGCCGGTCAGGTAGGCGCCCGCGCGGGAGGCGAGGAAGATCGCGGAACTCGCGATGTCCTCGGGAGTGCCGACGCGGCCGAGGGGCACCCGCTCGACCACGGCGTCCCGCGACTGGGGGTCGTCCAGGGCGTGCGCCATCATCTTGGTCGGGAACGGGCCCGGCGCAAGGGCGTTGACAGTGATGTGATCACTCGCCAGTGTGGCGGCCGTCTTACGGGTCAGCATGTGCACCGCCGCCTTGCTCGCGACGTAGGAGAAGTTGTCGGACGCGGAGACCACGAGCCCGTCGATCGACCCGATGTTGATCACTCGCGCGGGGTCCTCCGCGGTGGCGGCCGCCCGCAGTTGCGGAAGCAGGCGTTGCGTCAGCGAGAAGACGGCCTTGACGTTGACGTTCAGCACCTTGTCGAAGCCCGAGTCGGGGAACTCGCCGAGCGGCGCACCCCAGGCGGCTCCCGCATTGTTGACCAGGACATTCAGCCGCGGCGCGACCTCGGCGACCCGCTCGGCCAGGCTCTCCAGGCCCTCGGTGGTGGACAGGTCCGCCGGGTGCGCCAGACAGGTTCCGGCGCCGGCGGACGTCAGTGCGTTCAACTCCGCTGCCGCCTTCTCGCACGCGTCGGCCTTGCGGGAACTGATGATCACCGTAGCCCCGGCCGCCACGAAACCGTGCGTGATCATCAGCCCGATTCCGCGTGAACCGCCGGTCACCACCACGGTCTTTCCACTGACGTCGAACAGCGCGGCGGGGTTCACGACACCACCCCGATCAGCTCTGCCGCACCCATGCACGCCTTACCGATCGGCGTACGCGCGAGGACTGCTCGGCTCATCACCGCTCCTTTTCTGTGTATGTGAGTGTCAAGGTCCCGTGTGCGGGCGAGCGGTTCAGACACCTGCCGTGTCCGCGACGTCGTGGGCCTTCGTCACCAGTGCGTCGATGCGCTCCGCGGTCGGGGTCCCGGACGCGGCCTTGTTCCGCGGTTCGTCCATCGCGCGGCGCATGACGCCCTCCGCGATGATCGCGACCTTCCACAGTCCCAGCGCGTGCCAGTAGCCCAGCGCCGTCAGGTCGCGTCCCGACGCCGCCGAGTAGGCCGCCACGAGTTCCTCACGGGTCGGGAAGCCGTCGAGAGCGGTCGCGGCGAAGTCGCCCGAGGTGTTCTCGCTCTTGGCCGGCCAGTAGGCCAGCAGGCTGCCGAGGTCCGCGAGCGGATCCCCCAGCGTCGACAGTTCCCAGTCGAGCACCGCGGTCACCTCCCCGGTGTCGTAGGAGGTGATGACGTTGCGCAGATGGAAGTCGCCGTGCACGAGAGTCACTTCGCGCTGCTCGGGGACGGCCGCGACGAGGCGCCGGGTGAGGTCCTCCAGGGCGGGCAGCTCGCGGGTCCTGGACCTCTCCCACTGGGCCGACCACCGCTTGAGCTGACGCTGCGCGTACGGCTTGTGGCCGGCGAGACCGGTCAGCCCGGTCATCTGGAGATCCACCGCGTGGATCTTCGCCAGAGTCCGCGGCAACGACATCCCGATCGCCCGGCGACGTTCGGGCGTCAACGACCGCGCGATCGCCATCGTGTCGACGACCTGGCCGTCCACGAACTCCATGAGCAGCAGCGGGACGTCGGTCACGGCGGGGTCGTCGGTCAGCCCGAGCACCCGCGGAGTCGGGACGGCGGTGCTTTCCAGGGCGGTCATGATCCGCGCCTCGCGGGCCACGTCGTGCGCCGACGCCAGCAGGTGACCCAGCGGTGGGCGCCTCAGCACCCATCTGTGGCCGTCCTGATCCTTTACGAGATACGTCAGGTTCGACTGGCCCAGCCCGATCCGCTCGAAGGCCAAGGGTCCGGCGAAGTCGACGCCGAGGGAGGCGAACCAGCGGCCCACCGCCCCGGCGTCGACTCCGACGATGTCCGCGCTAGACACCGATACCGGCTCCTTGCCTGAACGGGAGCGCATCACCGAGCAGTTGGCCGCCGTCGATCACCATCGTCTCGCCGGTGATCCAACTCGCGGCGTCCGAGACGAGGAAGGCTACCGCGGACGCGATGTCGGCGGGCTCCCCGATCCGGCCCAGCGCCACCGAGGCGGACACCTCCTCCTCGTGCTCCTTCCACAGAGCCTCGGCCAGCTTTGTGCGCACCACCCCCGGTGCCACGGCGTTGACGCGGACCTTCGGCGAGAGTTCCAGGGCCAGTTGCCTGGTGAGATGGATCAGCGCGGCCTTCGAGGCGTTGTACAGCCCGATGTTCGCCTCGGAGGCCATGCCGCCCACCGACGCGGTGTTGACGACCGCCCCGCCGTGCTCCCCCATCCAGGCCCGCGTGGCCAGACCCGTCCACAGGAGGGGCGCCCACAGGTTCACGTCGAAGGTCTTCGCGAACCGGCCGTGGTCCTGGTCGATGACCGGCCCGAAGGCCGGGTTGGTCCCCGCGTTGTTGACGAGGATGTCCAGACTGCCGAAGCGCTCGAGCGTCAGATCCACACAGCGCCGGGCCGCCTCTTCGTCGACCGCATGCGCTCCCACGCCGACCGCTGTGCCCTTGACCTGGGCCGCGGCGGCCTCCGCCGCCTCTTGGGTCCGGGAGGTGAGGACGACGTTTGCGCCGGCCTCGGCGATGGACTGGGCCACCGCCAGCCCGATACCGCGCGAGGCCCCGGTGACGACGGCTGTACGACCGGTGAGGTCGAGTCCTGCCATCTCAGTTCACCGCCGCCGCGTCGCGGTACCGCCGCAGTTCCTGCTTGGCGATGGCCCGCTTGTGAACCTCGTCGGGACCGTCAGCCAGCCGCAGCGTCCGCAGATGGGCGTACATCATCGCCAAGGGGAAGTCGTCGGTCACTCCCGCTCCCCCGTGCACCTGGATCGCGCGGTCGACGATCTTCAACGCGATGTCGGGGGCGGCCACCTTGATGGCCGCGATCTCGGTACGCGCTTCCTTGTTCCCGACCGTGTCCATCAGATACGCGGCTTTGAGCGTGAGCAGGCGGATCATCTCGATGTCGATCCGCGCTTCCGCGATCCAGTCCTGGATGTTCGACCGTTCGGCGACCGGGCTGCCGAAGGTCACCCGTGACTGTGCGCGCCGGCACATCAGTTCCAGTGCCCGCTCGGCCGCGCCGATGGCCCGCATGCAGTGGTGTATGCGGCCGGGCCCGAGCCGGGCCTGGCTGATGGCGAAACCCTCGCCCTCGCCCTTGAGGAGGTCCTTGGACGGCACCCGGACGTTCTCGAAGATGATCTCCGCATGGCCCTCGCGGTCCGCGTACCCGAACACCGGGAGGTTGCGGACCACGGTGACGCCGGGGGCGTCCACGGGCACGACCATCATCGACTGCTGGCGATGCGGGGCCGCCGTGGGGTCGGTCTTGCCCATCACGATGAGCACCTTGCAGTTCTTGTGCATCGCGTTCGAGGCGAACCACTTGCGGCCGTTGAGCACGTACTCCTCGCCGTCGCGCTCCATCCGCAGCTCGATGTTGGTGGCATCGGAGCTGGCGACACGCGGCTCGGTCATCGCGAAGGCCGAGGCCATCGTCCCGTCGAGCAGCGGCTTGAGGTACTTCTCCTTGTGCTCGTCGGTGCCGAAGAGGGTGAGCACCTCCATGTTGCCGGTGTCGGGCGCGTTGCAGTTGCACGCCTCGGAGGCGATGTGACTGCGGCCCATGATCTCCGCCAGCGGCGCGTACTCGAGGTTCGTCAGGCCGGGGCCCCACTCCGGGTGCGGGTGGAACAGGTTCCACAGTCCGCGCCTGCGCGCCTCCGCCTTGAGCTCCTCGAGGATCGGCGGGTGGAAGTGCGGGTCGCCCGACGCGCGCATCTGCTCGTCGTACACCGCCTCGGCGGGGTAGATGTGCTCATCCATGAACGCGAGCAGATCCGCCCGGTACTTCTTGGCACGATCCGACACATCAAACAGGGACATCCGAACTCCTGACGGGTAGGGAGGGAAAGTCGGGCGAGCGCTTGTCCAGGTGACTGGCCACGCCTTCGACGACATCGGACCCGCCGAAGGCCTGGAGCATCAGGCCCTCCGCCCGGGTCACGGAATCGGCGTAGGTGCCGTCCGCGTCGTTGCTCAGCTGCCTCTTGATGGTGGCCATGGATGCCGGAGAGCAGCGCTCCGCCAGATCGGCGGCGTACGCGACAGCGGCATCGACCACGCTGCCGGTGGTGACCAGGTGGTCGAGGAGTCCGACACGGAAGGCCTCCTCGGCATCCACCATGCGACTCGACAGCAGCAGGTCCGCTGCTCGGCTGTGCCCCACCAGCCGGGGCAACAGCCAGGAGATCCCGTATTCGGCGATCAGCCCTCGGTGCGCGAATGCCGTGGTGAACCGGGCCGAGGGCGAGCCGAAGCGGAGGTCGCAGTAGAGCGCCTCCACCATGCCGAGGCCGGCGGCCACTCCGTTGACCGCTCCGATCAGCGGCTTGCGCAGGGTCCGCGGAAGGTCCCGGGGACGGCGCCGGGCCCGGCCCGCCTCGGAGACCTCGCCGACCGCCTTTAGCCGTTGCAGGTCGGCTCCGGCGCAGAATCCGCGTCCCGCGCCGGTGACCACGACGGCACGTACGTCCCGATCGTCCTCGGCGGCGTCGAGCAGCGTGAAGTAGCGGTCCTCGAGTTCGTCGGTCCAGGCGTTCAGCTTGGCGGGCCGGTTGAACGTGACCAGCAGCACCTGCCCGCGGCGTTCGGCGAGGACGAGCTCGCCCGGCGCGCCGGTCATGCCTGCGCCAGCAGGGAGCTCTGGTAGCGGCGCATCCCGCGTACCCAGCGGTCGTAGTCCGAGCCCTTCTGCCGGTACATCTCGAGAACGTCTTCGTGCGGCAGGACGAGGAAGCGCTCGTCCTCGATGGCGGCCAGGACGGCGTCGGCGACTTCGGCCGGCTCCAGGACGTCACCGGCGGAGGTGACGGCCCGCGTCGCGGCTCTTCCCAGCGCGTCCCCGGAGTCCTCCCCGGCGGTCAGCATCCTGGTGTTCACGCCCATCGGGCACAGACAGCTGACCCGAACGCCGCGGTCGCCGTAGGTGACACTCAGCCACTCGGCGAAGGCGACGGCCGCGTGCTTGGTGACGGCGTACGTGGCGGAGCCGACCTGGGTGAGCAGTCCGGCCGCCGAAGCCGTGCTGACGAAGTAGCCCTCACCGCGCTCGAGCCACCGGGGTACCAGCAGCCTTGCCGCACGGATGTGGGCTCGCAGGTTGACGTCGATCGAGCGATCCCAGTCCTCCTCGCTCACGTCGAGGCCGAGCGCGCCGCCGATGCCCGCGTTCGCGAAGTAGAAGTCGACCGGACCGAAGGCGCTCTCCGCCAGGTCGATCACCTGCTGGATCTGCTCGGTGTCCGACACGTCCGCTCCGGCGCTGACGGTGGTGCCCCGACGGCCGGCGTTGACTGTCTCCGACACCGCCCGAGCGGCCTCCGCGTCGAGGTCTGCGACTACGACCCGGGCGCCCTCGCGAGCGAGCCGTGCGACCAGCGCGCTGCCGATGCCGCCGCCCCCACCGGTGACGATGGCGACTCTGTCTGCAAGGTTCACGGCAACCCTCTCCGTTGACGGGGCGTGCGATGCGTCCGACCTGTATAATTGAATCCGACGTCAAGTTCAATAGCCGGCCGCACGGACCCCATGAAGAAGCCGCCCGACCCCAGGGGTACGAGCGGCTGCGAGGCGGGCGGATCAGCGGTGGCCGGGGAACCGCAGGGCGTTCGCCCACAGGCGGGTGACCGTGGACACGAGTTCCTCGAAGTCCACCGGCGCGTCTTCTTCTTGCTCTTCACTGCGCACGAAGGCGTTGTAAGCCATGACACTGACCATGCCGGACAGCGCACGGGACGCCATCATCGGATCGACCTCACGGTCTGCGACACCCCGCGCCTGCAGGTCGGCGATACCGCGGGCGTTGCGGCGGATGAACGCGTCCCCGCGCCGCCTTCGGAACTCACGGAACTCCGGCTCCACTTGGGCGACCTGCTCGAGCAGTGCCATCAGCTTCGCGTTCCGCTTGTACGCCGCGAGATAGGCGCGGTTGCTCGCCTCGAGTACCGCATGGGGATCGTCGGTGCCCTGCACCCGGCCCATGCCGGGGTGCATCATGTCCTCCTGCGCCTCCAGGAGGACGGCGGCAAGCACCTCTTCCTTGTTGGCGAAGTAGGTGTAGAAGGATCCCGCCGCGCACCGGGCCTCTTTGGTGATGTCGGTCAGGCGGGTGTCGAGGTAACCGTCCCGTTCGAACACCTTGCGCGCTGCCTTCACCAGAGCGGCCCGGGTCCGCGCTCCGCGCTGCGTCGTGGGCGGCTCGCGAAGTTGCGAGAAGGGCGCCACGGGCGGTGCCTGGTCGCTGTCGGTCTCCTCGGGCGCAGTAGTGTCCATCCCCGCGACTTTACTTGAATCCGACGCCATAGTCATGAACCCCCAAGGGCAGACGGAGCAGGCTGATGTCCGGGTTTCCCGGGGGTTCAGGGGCGGCGGGCGGCAACGTCACCGAGGGCGGTGTCGCGGGTCAGAGCGCTACGGTCGATGGACCGCTTGAGGATCTTCCCCGTCGGCCCCTTGGGCAGCGCGTCGACGAACCGGACGATGCGCGGGATCTTGTAGGCGGACAGCCGCTCTCGTGCCCAGTTCGACACCTCGGCGGCACCGAGGTCCGCACCGGGCCGGGCGGCGACGAGCGCGGCGACCTCCTCGCCGTAGTGGTCGTCGGGAACGCCGATCACGGCTGCCTCGACGATGTCGGGGTGCTCGTAGAGGACTTCCTCGACCTCGCCGGGGTAGACGTTGTAGCCGCCGCGGATGATCAGGTCCTTCACACGGTCGACGATGCGCAGGTCGCCGTCCGTGTCGGTTTCACCGAGGTCGCCGGTGCGGAACCAGCCATCGGAGGAGATGGCCGCGGCGGTGTCCGCGGGCCGGTTCCAGTAGCCGCGCATCACCGTGGGCCCCTTGATGCGGACCTCGCCGACGGTACCCGGCGGGCACTCGTTGCCGTTGTCGTCACACACCTGCACTCGCGTCCGCGGTACCGCTCTGCCGGTGTACCCCGTCTTGGCGCCGCGGTCGAGGTCGTTGAAGGTGCCGAACGCGGTGGTTTCGGTGAGCCCATACCCTTCGAGGATCGTGCAGCCGAAGCGGGCCTCGAAGGCCCGGGCGATCTCCCCGGGAAGCGACGCGCCGCCGGAGACGGCGACACGGAGCCCGGCGAAGTCCGCCGGGTTCGCATCACCCGCCGCGTGCAGCATCGCGTTCCACATGGTCGGTACGCCGGCCATGATGGTGAGCCGGTCGCGGCGCAGCATCTCCAGCATCGACGCCGGGTCGAATCGGGCCAGCAACGACATCGAGCCGCCCACGGTCAAGGTCGCCATCATGACCGATGCCTGGCCGAACACGTGGAACAGCGGGAGTCCGGTGCCGGTGCGGTCGGCGCTCGACGCTCGGCTGCACTCGGCGCCGATCTCCCCGGCGGACAGCAGGTTCCCGACGGTGAGTTGGGCCCCCTTCGGCCGCCCGGTGGTGCCCGACGTGTACAGGATGGCCGCCGTCTCGTCGCGATCACGGTCGACGACGTCGGCAGGGGCAGCGCCGACCGGCGTGCCCGGGGACAACGCCCAGGAGGGCACCGAGAGCGCCGCGGCCGCCTCCGAGACAGCGGGGCCCAGGGCGTGCCATGCGATCGCCAAGGAGCATCCGGCGTCGCCGAGGACGTACTCGACCTCGGCCCGGGTGGACATCGTGTTGACCGGCACCACGACACAGCCCGCCGCCTGGATCCCCAGGTAGGCCACCACGAACTCGGGCACCGAGGGCGCGGCGAGCAGCACCCGGTCCCCCGGAGCCAGGCCGGCGGCTGCCAGGGCGCCCGCGTACCGCATGGTCGCGTCCCGAAGCCGAAGGTAGGTCCACTGATCCGTGGCACCGCGCAGTGCGATGTTGTCGGGGGTGACGGCCGCGTGGCGGCACACAGGATCGAAAACGCTGGTCATGGGGCGGTGCTGCCTTCCGCGATGTGAGCAGGTGATGGTGCGGCCGCACCCTCGCCGACGAGGTGACTTTGCCCGGCTTGGTCATCAAGTCCTCGGGCGGTGTGGCCGGATGACCGACCTCAGCGCGTCCGGCCGGTCAGTCGATGGGTATCGGTCAGGCAGTGATCCCGAAGCGTTCGGCGAGTTGGCGGCGGGTGTCGGCGGCGCTGGTGTGCAGTACGCCTCCGATTCCGATCCGTGCCGCTCCGTCGAGGTTCTGCTGCAGATCGTCGATCATGACCGCCTCCTCGGGGTCGATGCCGAGGCGTTCACACGCGATCGCGTAGATCCGTCGGGAAGGCTTGCGGATACCGACCTCGGACGAAATGACGACCACATCGGCGACGGCCGCGAGGTCGACGCTGTCGTAGGTCCCGGTGCCGAACGCATTGGACACCAACGCGACAGGATGACCGGCGGCTCGCACCTCACCGAGCAGCGCGAGCATGTCCCCGTCGATCGACATTCCCGCCTGCATCCGGGCCGTGAGCCCCTCGGCCGACACCTCCGCGCCATGGACACGGAGGCGTTCGGCGAATCCCCGCTCGAAGGCCGGGGCGTCGATACGGCCGCACTCGTGGTCGGCCAGCAGGGTGCGTGAGGGCTGATCCCGGCTCAGGAGGTCCAGCGGAAGGCGCGGATCGCCCCCGAGCGAGGCGCCGAATTCAGTGAAGGCCCGCAACACACTGGAGGTGATGACACCGCCGAAGTCCACCAGGACCGCGTTCCGGGTCTTTTCCACCTCGTTCGACAACGTGTCCATGCTCAGGCGACCTCGAACAGTCCGGCTGCGCCCATTCCGCCGCCGATGCACATGGAGATCACCACATACCGAACGCCGCGGCGCTTGCCCTCGATGAGGGCATGCCCCACCAGTCGGGCGCCGGTCATGCCGTACGGGTGGCCGACCGAGATCGCGCCGCCGTCGACGTTGAACCGCTCCGGGTCGATGTGCAGTTCGTCGCGGCAGTACAGCGCCTGGGAGGCGAAGGCCTCGTTGAGTTCCCACAGGCCGATGTCGTCGATGGTGAGGTTGTGCTGCTTCAGCAGCTTCGGTATGGCGAAGACCGGGCCGATGCCCATCTCGTCCGGCGCGCACCCGGCGACGGTCATACCCCGGTAGACGCCCAGCGGTTCCAGGCCGCGGCGCTCGGCCTCCTTCGCCTCCATCAGCACCGAGGCCGACGCCCCGTCCGACAGCTGCGAGGAGTTGCCCGCCGTCACGCTGGAGTGCGCGCTCACCTGACCGTCGGGCAGCACCGGTGCCAGGCCGGCCAGGCCGTCGAGGGTGGTCGACGCGCGGTTGCCCTCGTCCCGGGTCAGGGTGACCTCCTCGTCCCGTACGTGCCCGGATTGCTTGTCGAGGACCTTCTTGACGCTGCTGAGCGCGACGATCTCCTGGTCGAACCGGCCGGCCTCCTGCGCCGCCGCGGTGCGCTGCTGTGACAGCAGCGCGAACTCGTCCTGGCGCTCCCGGCTCACGCCGTAGCGCTCGGCGACGATCTCCGCCGTCTGCAGCATCGGCAGGTAGATGGCCGGCTTGTGCTCGACCAGCCAGGGATCCGTCATGCGATGGGTGTTCATGTGGTCGTTCTGGACCAGGGAGATCGACTCGACACCGCCGCCGACGGCGACCTGCATGCCGTCCGTGACGATCTGCTTGGCGGCCGTCGCTACGGCCATCAGACCCGACGAGCACTGCCGGTCGATCGACATGCCCGACACGGTGTCCGGAAGTCCGGCCCGCAGAGCGGCCTGACGCGCCACGTTGAAACCGGAGGACCCCTGCTGCACGGCGCAGCCGAAGAGGACGTCCTCGACCTCGCCTCCCTCGAGACCGGCGCGCCGCACCGCGTGCGAAAGGGCGTGGGCGGCGAGTTCCTGCGCCTGGGTGTCGTTGAACGCGCCGCGGTAGGCCTTTCCGATCGGCGTCCGTGCCGTCGAAACGATGACTGCTTCCCTCATGTCGCCTCGCTGTTTCCTGTCGGTCCGGTGCGTCCGGGGACTCCGGTGCCGAAACTCCGAGCTCCGTGAGCCGGGCTCGATTGCCGGTAGACGGTGCCGAACGCCAACTGCCGTGCGGATATGGCTCTGACCGTCTCCTCGGGTGATCCGAGGACATGTCATGGCCGCAGGGGTGACAGGTATCGGCCTTCCGACCCGGTTATATTTGAATTCGACGTCAGGTTCAACCGTCGCGGGCTCTTGACAGCCCCTCTCCTCACCGCAAGGGTACCGACCAGTCGGTACGAAGGGGTGGCTCGTGACTCAGCTGAGCATCTCCACGCATGCGGGCGTGTTCGACGCGATCGCGGCCGGTCCCACTGGGGGCCGCCCGGTGCTCTTGCTGCACGGATTCCCGCAGACGGGGGTGGTGTGGCGGCGGCAGATCAAGGTGTTGGCCGCGCACGGCTTCCGGGTGGTGGCACCCGACCAGCGTGGGTACTCACCCGGGGCCCGCCCCCAGCGGCCCGAGGACTATCGGATCAGCCATCTCGTCGACGACGTCGTCGCGATCACGGAGGAACTGGGCTGGGAAACGTTCGACCTGGTCGGCCACGACTGGGGCGGCGCGGTGGCCTGGTGGACGGCTGACGCCCACCCCGGCCGCGTGCGCACCCTCACGGTCGTCTCGACCCCGCACCCCGGCGCCCTGGCCACCACCCTGCGCACGGATGAGGACCAGCGCAGTCGCTCGCACTACATGATCGACTGGCGCGAAACGCCCGCGACCGAAGAGCGCATGCTGGCCCACGGCGCCCAAGAGCTTCGCGACTTCTACGCCGGAAAGGTCCCGCAAGACAGTGCGGACGCCTATGTGCGTCACCTGTCCCGGCCTGGCGCTCTCACCGCTGCGCTGAACTGGTACCGCGCCGGCCGCCCCGACGGCGCGATCGGCGTCATCGACGTTCCCACGCTGTACGTCTGGAGCACGGACGACAGCGCGTTCGGCCCGGCAGCCGCGCAGGAGACCGAGCGATGGGTCAAGGGGCCGTACCGATTCGAGATCCTCCAAGGCGTCAGCCACTGGATCCCCGAGGAAGCGCCCGAGCCGCTGAGCCACCTGCTGCTCGACCATCTCCGAGCGCACGGCGAGTACGCGCCCCGCAGCGAAAACGCTGTCGTCGACCCTCAGAAAAGGTGACCCCAAAGGTGACCCCATGGAGACTGCTGACCACTGCGGCAGCAGGGCCCGGCCTCCCGAAGCCGGGATGCCGGGCCCTGACTGAGGCGCGCGATCAGGCGGGGCGGATGTTCTCCGCCTGCGGGCCCTTCTGGCCCTGCGTGACGTCGAACTCGACCTTCTGGCCCTCCTGCAGCTCGCGGTAGCCCTGGCTGGCGATGTTGGAGTAGTGGGCGAAGACGTCGGGGCCGCCGCCCTCCTGCTCGATGAAGCCGAAGCCCTTCTCGCTGTTGAACCACTTCACTGTGCCCTTGGCCATGACTGGCTCCTTTGCGGGAAACCGGACACGCACCCTGCGCGACCGGGAGGTGATCGCCCTGGTCCGGAGAGGCGCTGAACAGCAAGAACGCCCGTGATGGCGATCACGGGCGAACGGAACTTCGGAACCACGACTGCTGATCACAACGCTATAACGGCATGACGGAAGCCGCTAGCCAAAACGCGCCGACATCCGGCCCGGAACGAAGGGCTGGATCGCCCATGAGGCTCGGCCGAGGGTGATCAAGCGGTTGCGCCCTTCTTCTTCACAAGGCGACGGCGAGGCAGGTGCTCCCCGCCGCCGACTGTTTTCAGGATGGGCTTCACCGATGGCGAGGACGAGCGCGTAGCACCCTAGGACCCGGCCTCCATGCTCGTCGGCGCCGACGGCCACCAAGGCGCGGTGGGCCCCGATGTCATCAGGACCGACCCGGTGGAGCGCACGATGGAACGGCGCAAGACAACGCACGGCGGCGAGTCATCACCCGTCACTCACCAATCAGCCGTTTCTGCGGATCAGCGCACCCTCCCCCGCGGCTTCAGAGGCGTCGCCGGCAGGTCCGGAGCCGGCAACGGGTGCCCGTCGTAGCCCTTCACCTCCCCGAACCGGGTCCCTTCCATCCAGTCCCGCCGCGCCTGCTCGATCTCCCCCTGCGTCCGTCCGATCCAGTTCCAGAACATGATCAGTTCCTCCTCGAACGGTTCGCCGCCCAGGAGCATCAGGCCCGCGTCCGACTCCGCCCGCAGGGGCAGTTCGCTACGGCCGCAGCCGAGGTAGAGCATGGAGCCGGGCAGGACCGGGACGCCGTCGACGTGGGCCTCGCCCGACATGGACAGGACGGCGTATTCGAAGTCCGGTTCGAGGGGCAGGCGGACGTCCGTGCCTCGGGTCAGGGCCAGGTCGGCCCCGACGATCGGCGTGTACGCGGTGCCCGGCGAGGTCGCCCCGTCGAGGTCGCCGAGGATCAGGGTGGCCGTGAGGCCGGGCGCCGTGACGACCGGGAGACCGGCGTGGTGTTCGAAGCGCGGGTCGGTGTGGCGGTGGCTGTCGGGGAGCGCGACCCACAGCTGCGCGCCGTGCAGGAAGCGGGCGTGCGAGCGCGGGCTCTCCTCGGAGTGACTGATGGCCCGGCCGGAGGTCATCAGTCCCAGTTCACGCGGGCGGATCGTCTGGAGGCTGCCGGTGGAGTCGCGGTGCAGCACCTCGCCCTCGTGCAGCCAGCTCACGGTCTGCAGACCCATGTGGGGGTGCGGCGGGACCTGCATGCCGGGCTCGTCGGCGATGTCGTCGGGCCCGTAGTGGTCGACGAAGCACCAGGCTCCGACCATGCGACGGCCGAGGTTGGGCAGCAGCCGGCGGACCTCGCTGGACTCGCCCAGTTTCACCCGGCGGGGGCTGAGGAGTTCACGCACCGGCTCCGCCACCACGAAGCCACGGCCGCCGCACAGGGAGGGGGCCGCTTCGCGCTCAAGATTGCTCATGACGCCCAACCTAGTCCGGCGCGACGGTTTGCGTCAGCGTCGGGTTCGGGCCGCTCCGCGGCCGCGCTCACCGACCACCCTCATTTAGTAGCCATGGATATAGTAGCCATGTACCGTATTCCTCATGAGCGACGGTTACGAGGGCGCGACGCCCGGGTTCCTGGTGTGGCGGCTGTCGATGAAATGGCGGGTCGCGGTCGACCGCGCGGTGGCCCCGCTGGGGCTCACCCACGCGCAGTACTCACTGGTCGCCTCGCTGCACGGCATGCAGCGCTCCGGCGAACGGCCCAGCCAGCGCCGGCTCGCCGACCGCACCGGGCTCGAACCGCTCTACGTGTCGAAGCTGGCCCGCGCCCTGGAGACGGCCGGCCTCCTGGAGCGCACCCGGGACCCGCGCGACCCGCGCGCGGTGCAGCTCGCCCTCACGGAGCGGGGCACCGAGGTCACCCGTCAGGCGATCGAGGTCGTCCACACACTCCTCCAGCAGCTCCTCGACCCGCTCGGCGGTCTCGACAGCGCGCGCACCCAGGAGTTCAAGCGCGAGCTGACCGCCCTGCTCGACGCACCCCTTGATCCCTCCATCCGGAACGAGACGGAGCAGTCATGACCACCACGCCCCTCGCCGACCCCCGCGTCATCGCCCTGGCCCACTACGCCGGCCGCGCCCTCCTCGAGAACGTGCTGGCCCGGCACGGCATCACCTTCCAGCAGTCCGTCACCCTCCGGCTCGCCGCCGTCGCCGACGGCCCGGTCGGGCGCGAGCAGCTCGTCGACGGTGTCACCGGCGCGCTGAAGATCGACGCGTCGGAGGTGCACGGCGTGCTCGACCAGCTGATCGCCGCCCAGTGGCTGGCCCCGGAGGGGGCGTCCGACCTGCGGATCACCGACGCCGGGCGGGAGCTGTACGCCACGACCACCCGTGAGACGGCGCCCCTCACCGCCCGGGTCTACGACGGGATCCCGGCGGAGGACCTGGCCGTCACGGGCCGGGTGCTGAGCGTGATCACGGAGCGGGCCGGCGCCGAGCTGACCGCCCCGACCCGCTAGGTCGTGCGGTGCGGGGAGGGCACCGCGCCCTCCGGCCCCGGCCACGCTCCGACCGGCGGAATAAGCGGCCGGGGGGCTCGGTTGACGGCCCCGAAGGAGGCACCGAGTGAACACGACCCACGACACGACGACGCAGGACACGACGTACTACGCCCACGGAACACCGGCCGAGCGCTGGGAGCGTGCGCAGTTGTTCTTCGACGCCAAGGACTACGCCGCCGCCGCGCGCGTCCTGGTCGGGCTGGTCGAGGAGGTGCCCGAGCAGACCGGGCCCCGGCTGCTCCTGGCGCGCTCCTACTACCACTCCGCTCAACTGCGGCGCGCAGAGAGCGAGTTGCGGACGATCGTGGAGCGGGACCCGGTGGAGCACTACGCCCGGCTGATGCTCGGCCGTACGCTCCAGCGGCAGAACCGGCACGAGGAGGCGGAGTCGCACCTGCGGATCGCCTCGGCGCTCGCGGGCGACTTCGGCCAGTACTGACCCGCTCCTCCCCAGGGAGATGCCCGGCTCCGTACGGAGCCGGGCATCCGTGCCTCCGCGGGACCGCTACCCGGCCGGCGACCCGTACGACCGCTTCCCCCGCCGGTGGGCGATCTCCCCCAGCAGGATGTCGACGGCGAGGAAGGCCGCCAGCGGGATGCCGAACAGGGGCAGGAAGTACCCGAGTACGGCGATGCCCGCCAGCAGCGGTACGAGGATCTGCGGCGGTACCTGCTGCCAGGCGCCGCGCGGGACGGGACGGCCGAAGGCGCTGCCCCGGCCGCGCTGCCACCACATGCGGTAGCCCCAGACGATCAGCAGGATCAGGGCCAGCGCGAGCAGCATCAGGGCGATCTGGTTGGCCAGGCCGAACAGGACGCCGGTGTGCAGGTCGATGCCCCAGCGGGTGAGCTTCGCGAGCACCGGGTGGTCGGCGAAGCGCACCACGTCGGTGACCTGCCCGTCGGCCGGGTCGATCGCGACGGCGTCCTGCTTGGTGGGCCAGCTGCGCTGCACCTGCTTGACGACATATGCCGAGTTCGCGTCGGCGGGCGGCACGATCTCCACCGGGTCGCCCAGACCCTCGGCCCGTGCGGCCGACAGGACCTTGTCCAGGCCCACGCCGTGCGCGGCGTCGCCCGCCTGCCCCGCTGCGGAGCCGTGGCCGGCGTGTTCACCGCCGGCGGCCGCCGACACCGACGGGGTGGCCTGGCCGAGCGAGGTGCGCAGCTCGTCGATGGTGGCCCCCGCGTAGGCGGACCAGGTCAGGCCGGTCGCCGAGAGGAAGAAGAAGCCGATCGCGGCCCACACGCCGACCGTGCCGTGCAGTCCGAGGGTGCGACGCCGCCCCTTCGTGCCCCGTACCTTGCGCAGGGCGCGGCGGCGGGAGAACCACAGCACCAGCCCGCCCGCCGAGATCACCCACAGCCAGCTGGCGGCCAGCTCGGAGTACAACCGCCCCGGCTCCCCGAGGTGCAGGTCGCGGTGGAACTCGTCGATCCAGGTGCGCAGCGGCAGCGCGCCGGTCGAGCCGTACTGTTCGAGGGAGCCGCGCACCTTCGCGGTGTACGGGTCCACGAACACCGCGAGCGTGTGACCCTCGTCGACGCCCGGGACGCCGGACAGCATCACGCGGGTCGTCGCGTCGGCCTCGGGCGAGGGACGCACGGCCGAGATGGTGCCCTCGGGGTGGGCCTTGCGCGCGGCGGCGACCTGCTCGCTGATCGGCAGCTTCCGCTCGCCCGCGGGGACGGTCATCTCATGGTCGTACACGAGCTTCTCGGCCGGGAAGGCGCCGGCGTAGAGCAGGCCGGTGACGGCGGCGATCAGGAGGAACGGCGCCACCAGCACCCCGGCGTAGAAGTGCAGGCGGAGGATCAGCGGGCGCAGGGAGGCCCAGCTGCTCCTCGACGGTGCCGGGGCGGCTGGTTGCGGGGCCTCGTCCGTGGTGGTCGAGGGAGCGGTGGTCATCGGCGGGCTTCTCCGGGGGACGTCTGCTGGGCCGTCGCGGTGCGGACGGTGTCTGTTGCGGTGCAGTAGTCGGGGCCGCGGGGCGTTCAGTTCCCGGCAGGCATGGGTGACGTGCGTCACGCTGAGGTGGGAAGTGCCGTGCCATCCTGGCGCGATGGGAACTCCGGGCGATCGCGCACCCCTGGCCGAGCGGGTCGAGCTACTCCTCGACAGTGGCCTGCCGTTGGCCATCGTCGCGGCGGGCGACCCGGTGCTGCGGCACGGCACCGTGCCGTACGACGGTCAACTGGGGCCCGCCCTGCTGGACCGGTTCGTCGAGGCGCTGCGGGTCACCATGCGCGCGGCGCCCGGGGTCGGCCTGGCGGCGCCGCAGGTCGGCGTGGAGCTCAGGCTGGCGGTGATCGAGGACCCCGCACCGGTTCCGGACGACGTACGTCTGGCGCGTGGGCGGGTGCCGCAGCCGTTCCGCGTCCTGGTCAATCCCGCCTACGAGCCCGTCGGGGACGCGCGGGCCGCGTTCTTCGAGGGCTGCCTGAGCGTGCCGGGCTGGCAGGCGGTGGTGGCGCGGCCGGCCGAGGTCCGGCTGACCGGGCAGGACGAGCAGGGGCGGACGCTGGACGAGGTGTTCACGGGCTGGCCGGCACGGATCGTGCAGCACGAGACGGACCACCTCGACGGTGTCCTGTACCTGGACCGCGCCGAGCCGCGTTCCCTTTCGTCCCACCAGGCGATGGCAGAGCGCTGGGCCCAGCCGACCCCCGACGAGGCGGCACGGGCACTCGGCTTCGACCTGCCGTAGCCCGGCGAGCCTGCGACGGAGACAGCCCGGCAGGCGTGCCGGCGGGATGCGCAGGCACCCGGCAGCGAACCGAGCCGCCACAGCCCGGCAGGCGGTGCCGCCGAAATCGGCAGGCGCCCGACGCGGTGCCCCCGTTACCGTGTCCGCATGTCTGCGCCCCGAATTTCCTAGCCGAGGACCCACTTCCACGCCACCCGTGTGTCCTCTTGCTGGTTCGGAGCGTTTTCTCATGATCACCGTTCGTGACGTCGACGTGCGCGTGGGCGCCCGTCTGCTGCTGTACGGCGTCTCCTTCCACGTCTCCCCCGGCGACCGCATCGGCCTGGTCGGCCGCAACGGCGCCGGGAAGACCACCCTGTTGCACACCCTGGCGGGCGAACTGCGGCCCGCCGCCGGCTCGGTCGTCCGCACGGCCGGCGTCGGCCACCTCCCCCAGGACTCCCGCGCCGCCGACCAGTCGGTCACCGTGACCGACCGGATCCTGTCCGCACGCGGCCTGGACCTGGCCGTGCGGGCGCTGCGGAGCGCCGAGGCCGCGATGGCCGACGGCACGGAGCGGTCGATGAACGCCTACGTGCGGGCCGAGGCCGAGTTCCAGGCCCGCGGGGGTTACGCGGCCGAGGCGGAGGCCGCCCGGGTCGCCGCCGGTCTCGGCCTGCCGGCAGAGCTGATGGACCGGCGGCTCGGCGCGCTGTCGGGCGGTCAGCGCCGCCGCGTCGAACTGGCCCGCATCCTGTTCGCCGGGTACGGCATGCTGCTGCTGGACGAGCCCGCGAACCACCTCGACGCGGCGTCCATCGCCTGGCTGCGCTCCTTCCTGACGAGCCATCAGGGCGGTCTGGTGATGATCAGCCACGACACCTCCCTGCTGGCCGGCACCGTGAACCGGGTCTTCCATCTGGACCCCGGGCGGGCCGCGCTCGACGTCCACAACACCGGCTGGGACGCCTATCTGACGCAGCGGGAGGCCGACGAGCGGCGCCGGGCGCGGGAGCGGTCGAACGCCGAGCGCAAGGCGGCGGCGCTGCACGCCCAGGCCGGCAGGATGCGGGCCCGGGTCTCGACCGCGGTGGCCGCCCGGAACATGGCCCGCCGTGCCGACCGGCTGCTCGCCGACCTCGAACCGGCCCGGCGCGCCGCGAAGACGGCCAGAATCCGGCTGCCCGAGCCGGCGCCCTGCGGCCGCATCCCACTCGGCGCGGTGAGCCTGACCAGGTCGTACGGCGGCCGGCACGTTCTGCGGGGCGTCGACCTGGCTGTAGACCGGGGCAGCTGCCTGGTGGTGCTCGGTCCCAACGGCGCCGGGAAGACCACCCTGTTGCGCCTGCTCGCCGGGCGGGACACGCCGGACGGCGGCCGCGTGGTGCACGGGCACGGTCTGCGCCTCGGCTACTTCGCGCAGGAACACGACACCCTGGACCCGGAGTCGACGGTCCGCGAGCACCTGGCCGGTGCCGCACCGCACCTCACCGACGGTGAAGTCCGCCAGGTGCTGGGCGCGTTCCTGTTCACCGGCGACCACACCGGCAAGCCGGCCGGTGTCCTGTCGGGCGGTGAGAAGACCCGGCTGGCCCTGGCGGGTCTGGTGCACTCGGGCGCCAACGTCCTGCTCCTCGACGAGCCCACCAACAACCTGGACCCGGCCTCGCGCGCCGAGGTCCTGGCAGCGGTCGGCACCTACCCGGGCGCGATCGTCATGGTCACGCACGACGAGGGCGCCGTGGACGCGCTGCGGCCGGACCGGGTGCTGCTGCTGCCGGAGGCGGAGGAGGACCTGTGGGACGACGACTACCGGGAGTTGGTGGTGCCCGCGGACGCGTGATCTGGTTCCTCGCCGTCGGCGCCCGGCAGGGCGTCGTCTTCATGCGGCCGAGGCTGTCCCGCGGGTGTCGGGACCGCCTCGGGGTCGGCGGAAGGGGCCTCAGGCGTCCCGGTACGCCTCCAGCAGCCGCAGCCACACCTCGCTGATCGTCGGGTAGGACGGGACGGCGTGCCACAGGCGGCTGATCGGGACGCGGCCGGCGACCGCGATCGTCGCGGAGTGGATGAGTTCACCGACTCCGGGACCGACGAGGGTGACGCCGCGCAGGATCTCGTCCTCGACGTCGACGACCATGCGGGCGCGGCCCTGGTAGCCGTCGGCGTACAGGCCTGCCCCGGAGACGGTGGACAGGTCCACGTCGACGGCCTTCACCCGGTGGCCCGCCTGTTCCGCCTCGGCCAGGGACAGGCCCACGGCCGCGGCCTCCGGGTCGGTGAAGACGACCTGGGGAACGGCCGCGTGATCCGCGGTCGCGGCGTGGGCGCCCCAGGGCTCGCCGAGGAAAGTCTCACCGGTGGCCCGCGCGGCGATGGCGGCGCCCGCGATGCGGGCCTGGTACTTGCCCTGGTGGGTGAGGAGGGCCCGGTGGTTCACGTCGCCGACCGCGTACAGCCAGTCGTGGCCGGTCACCCGGAGGCTGTCGTCGACCGGCAGCCAGGAACCGGGGTCGAGGCCGATCGACTCCAGGCCGATGTCGTCGGTGCGCGGGGCGCGGCCGGTGGCGAAGAGGATCTCGTCGGCCTCGATACGGTCGCCCTTGTCGGTCACGGCGATGACGGTGCCGTTCTCCCGGGTCACGGACGCCACCGAGGTGCCGGTGCGGACGTCCGCTCCGGCCTCCGTGAGCGCCTCGGCGATCAGTTCTCCGGCGAAGGGCTCCATCCGCGGGAGCAGGCCCTTGCCGCGGACCAGCAGGGTGACCTGCGAGCCCAGGGCCTGCCAGACGGTGGCCATCTCGGTGGCGACCACTCCGCCGCCGACGACGATCAGCCGGCCGGGCACCGACTTCGAGCTGGTGGCCTCCCGGCTGGTCCACGGCTTGACGGTGTCCAGTCCGGGCAGGCCGGGCAGGGCGGCGCGGCTTCCGGTGCAGACGGCGACGGCGTGCCGGGCGGTCAGGACGCGCTCACCGCCGTCCGGGCCGGTGACCGTCACCTCGCGGGGGCCGGTGAGGCGCCCGTGGCCCCGGTAGAGGTCGGCTCCGATGGAGTCGAGCCACCCGACCTGGCCGTCGTCCTTCCAGTTCGAGGTGTAGTAGTCCCGGTGGGCCAGGACCGCGGAGGCGTCGAGGGGGCCCTGCACGGACTGGCGCAGGCCCGGCACGCGTCGGGCGTCCGCGCGGGCGATCACCGGCCGCAGCAGGGCCTTGCTGGGCATGCACGCCCAGTAGGAGCACTCGCCGCCGACCAGTTCGCTCTCCACGACCGCGGTGGTCAGTCCGGCCGCGCGGGTGCGGTCGGCGACGTTCTCCCCCACGGGCCCGGCCCCGAGCACCACGACGTCGTACGTGTTGGTTTCCGTTTCCGTCATGGGGTCAGTCTGGTGGGTGGTGTGCGCCCTGGCCACATGGGTAGGGGCGCGGAATACGTGTCCGGTCGGCCGTGTTGTGCCGACGGCTTGACCCCACACCAGGAAGAGGGATGTACGCCATGAGCAGCACCGTGGAGCTCACCAAGGAGAACTTCGACCAGACGGTCACGGACAACGAGTTCGTCCTGATCGACTTCTGGGCCGACTGGTGCGGGCCGTGCAAGCAGTTCGCCCCGGTCTACGAGAAGGCGGCGGAGGAGAACCCGGACCTCGTGTTCGGCAAGGTGGACACCGAGGCGCAGCCCGAGCTGGCCGCGGCCTTCGGTATCCAGTCCATTCCCACGCTGATGATCGTCCGTGACCAGGTCGCCGTGTTCGCCCAGCCGGGCGCCCTGCCCGAGGCCGCCCTGACGGACGTGATCGGGCAGGCCCGCAATCTCGACATGGACGAGGTCCGCAAGGCGGTCGCCGAGCAGCAGGCCCAGCAGCCGGCCGAGTGACCCGGCACGGGGCCCGGACGGCCGGGCCCTCGGGCGGGGGGCGGAGCTCCTAGAAGGGGTAGGGAGCGACGTCTCCGCGTACCGTCGTCCAGCGCAGTTCGGTGAAGGCCTCCAGATTGGCCTCGCCGCCGAACCGGGCGCCGGTGCCGGAGGCGGCGACCCCGCCGAAGGGCGCCACGGCTTCGTCGTTCACGGTCTGGTCGTTGATGTGGACGATGCCGGTCGGGATGCGCTCGGCGAGGTCGAGGCCGCGGACCGGGTCCCTGGTGACGATGCCCAGGGAGAGCCCGTACGGGCTCTGCGCGGCCAGGGCCGCCGCCTCGTCGGCGGTGGTGAACGAACGGACGGGCGCCACCGGGCCGAACACCTCCTCCGTGTAGGCGGGGGTGCGGTCGTCGACGTGGGCGAGGACCGTCGGCCGGTAGAAGAGCCGGTCGTGGGTGCCGCCGGCGGCGAGCTTCGCGCCCGCGGCCGTGCTGGCGTCGACCAGGCCGCTGATCTTGGCGAGCTGACCCGAGTCGATGATGGGGCCGAGGTGGACCTGGTCCCGGTACGGGTCGCCGACGGCGAGTGAGTCGGCCTTGGCGGCCAGTCGCTCGACGTACTCGTCGTAGAGGGACGCGTGCACCAGATGGCGTCCGGTGGTCATGCAGATCTGGCCCTGGTGGAAGAACGAGCCCCAGGCGGCCGTGGAGATCACCGCCTCGAGGTCGGCGTCCTCCAGCACGATCATGGCCGAGTTGCCGCCCAGTTCCAGGTGGGCCCGCTTGAGGTGACGGCCGGCGGCCTCGCCCACGGCCCGCCCGGCGGCGGTGGAGCCGGTGAAGGAGATGACCGGTACGCGCGGGTCGGCGACCAGGGCCTGTCCGGCGTCCGGGCCGCCGGGCAGTACGTGCAGCAGGTCCTCCGGCAGGCCCGCGGCGGCGAAGACCGCGGCGAGGGACAGCCCTCCGCAGACGGCGGTGCGCGGGTCCGGCTTCAGCAGGACCGCGTTGCCCAGCGCCAGGGCCGGTGCGACGGAGCGGATGGACAGGATCAGCGGCGCGTTGAACGGCGAGATCACACCGACCACGCCGGCCGGGACGCGGCGCGTGTACGACAGGCGCGGCGCCTCGCTGGGCAGGACCTGGCCGGCCGGGCGGGAGGCGAGGGCTGCGGCCTCGTAGCACTCCTGGGCGGCGACGTGCAGCTCGAAGTCGGCCTTGCCGGGGACGGACCCCGATTCCCGCACGAGCCATTCGCGCAGTTCGACGGCGTGTTCGGTGAACAGGTCGCCGGCCTTGCGCAGGACGGCGGCGCGAGCGAAGTGCGGGGTGCGGGCCCATGCGGTCCGGGCGGCGGCGGCCCGTCCGGCGGCGGCCTCGACGTCCTGGGGGCCGGCGAGGGTGAGGGGGCCGAGGGCTTGGCCGGTGGCTGGCTCGGTGACCGTGTACCCGGGCCCCGTGAGCGTGCGGGGCTGCCAGGTCCTCGTGTCGAGCAACGGCATGACGGCTCTCCGATCGATCGGTCACCGGCTGACGGGTGAAGCGGAACTCCCGTACGTGCGCGGCCGGTTCGGCGGTCACATGGCGGAACGGACCGTGCGGGCGCGGCGGTGTGCACCGCTGCCCGCGCGGGAACGCGTCCCCATTAGTTGAGCACGCAACATCCTAGCCGTGCCGCGCCCGCGGAACGGGCCATCCGCCTCGTTGTCCACCGCCGGCCGCCGCGCCCACCTCCGGGTCAAGTCGCTTACTGCGCACGTCAGTCGTAGCCCCTACAGGTCAAGCCGCGCACCTCTGCGGGTCAACTGGACTCGCGGTGCAGCACCGTGGCCCCCAGCACCTTGTGCGCCTCCGGCTCGGTGGCGGGCCTGCGCACCGCGCGGTCGACCAGTTCGGCCAGTTCACGGCCGGAGGGCAGCCGCAGCCGGACCGTGCTGAGGCGGGGCCGCAGCAGCCGGCCGAGCATCAGGTCGTCGGCGCCGATCACGGCCGTCTCCTCGGGGATGCGGATGCCCTCGTCCAGCAGGGCCCGCATCAGCAGCATCGCGTACTCGTCGTTGTAGGTGAACACGGCGTCCAGACCCAGGATGCGCCAGCGCGCGGCGAGACGCGCCGCCGCCTGTTCGTCATAGGCGAGGGGCAGTTCGGTCACCGTGGCGTCCGTGCCGCGCACCGACTGGCGCACGCCGTCGAGGCGCGGTGCGGAGAACGCCTCCAGGCCCGGCTCCTGCGGGACGACGACGCCGATCCGGCGCCGGCCGCGGTCGTAGAGGTGGGCGCCCGCGCTGTGGCCGACGACGTCGTGGTCCATGAGCAGCGCGTGCGCGCCCTCGATGGTCTCCGGTCCGAGAGTGACCACGGCCCGCGCTCCGGAGCGCTTGAGCACCGCCACCCCGCGCGGGCCCGGCCCGGAGCCGGGTACGAGCACGGCCACCGGCCGCAACTCGGCCCAGGCGCGGGCAGCTTCGTCACCGTGCGGGCCGCCGGTGCCGTGCTGCACGACGGTGTAGTCCAGGGCGGCGAGCGAGGCCTGGAGGTCGGTGAGGAATCGGCTGTAGAGAGGGCCGACGGGGAAGGTCGGCGCGGGGATCAGCACCATGCGGCTGTGCCCGGCGCGCAGACTGCGGGCCGCCGCGTGGGGGACGTAGCCGAGTTCCCTCGCGGCCTCGCGCACGCGGCGTCGGGTGGGTTCGCTGATCCGTACGGCGCTGGTGTTGTTGAGGACATAGGAGACGGTCGCGCGCGAGACGCCGGCCAGGCGGGCCACATCGGCGCTCGTGGGCACGGAGCGCGACGGTGCGGGGGACGGGGGCGCGGGCGTTTTCGGTATCTGCACCATGACGTACGGCATCTTGGCAGAAGCCCCAAGGCCCCCTCGCGGCGGGGGAGTTGTGAGAAACCCGTGAGCGCTCACGGGGTACCGTGGCACTCAAGGGCAGGTGGTGCCCGCACCCGTCACCCGGTCGACCAGGTCGATCCACGCGGCCTCCAGACGGGCCAGGGGGATCCCGCACTGCCTGGTCAGATGGTGGATCAGGGCGGGGTCGAGCTGACCCATCAGCGCGTGGGAGAGGAGATCGCAGTCCGCTTCGGGGACGGCCTGGCGCAGCAGCATCTCGATGTGGTGCCGCAGCACCCGGCGGGCGGGGGCCACGAAGCGGCGGCTGGCGCCGGGCTCGGCCGCCAGCTGGAGCTCCAGGTCGTCGGCGGAGCGACGCAGCATGGCGCAGCCGAACGCGCGCAGTCGCTCCACGGGCGGTGCTCCGGGCCCGAGCGGCGGCGGACCGGTGAGGAAGGCGGCCTGGAACTTCTTCTCGGAGTGGTCGAGCAGGGCCGTCAGCAGGCCGGTGCGGTCGCCGAATCTGCGGAAGACGGTGCCCTTGCCGACACAGGCCTCGGCGGCCACGGCCTCCATCGTGACGGCCTCCGCGCCGCGCTCCGCCACCAGGCGTCCGGCGGCCTCCAGCAGCCGGGCGCGGTTGCGGGCGGCATCGGCCCGCAGGCACGGCTCGTCGCCCTCCAGGGCGGTGTCGAGCTGCAGCAGCTCGGGGCGGGCGACGGGCTCCTGGGGCGTCGGGAAGGGGGGCGGTGCGGCGGACATGAAGCCAGCGTAAAGCATCGGGAACAAAACTGGACCGCGGTCCGGTTAGGATGCTAGAACGAATAAACGGACCCCGGTCCGGATCGTCAGTGACCTAAGCAGCGCCTCAGATGTGGGAGTCAGCATGTCCGTTCGTATCCTTGCCCTCGTCGGCAGCCTCCGTGCCGGTTCGCACAACCGCCAGCTGGCCGAGGCGGCTGTCAAGCTCGCCCCCGAAGGTGCCGAGGTGAACCTGTTCGAGGGCCTGGCCGAGATCCCCTTCTACAACGAGGACATCGACGTGGAGGGCAGCGTCCCGGCCGCCGCCGCACGGCTGCGCGAGGCCGCGAACGCCGCCGACGGCCTGATCCTGTTCACCCCCGAGTACAACGGCACCATCCCGGCCGTGCTGAAGAACGCCATCGACTGGCTGTCCCGCCCGTACGGTGCCGGTGCCCTCAGCGGCAAGCCCGTCGCCGTGGTCGGAACCGCGTTCGGCCAGTACGGCGGTGTCTGGGCGCACGACGAGACCCGCAAGTCCGTCGGTGTGGCCGGCGGCAAGGTCCTGGAGGACGTCAAGCTGTCCATCCCCGGCTCGATGACCCGTTTCGCCGAGACGCACCCGGCCGACGACGCCGAGGTCGCCGAGCAGCTGACCGAGGTCATCGCCCGTCTGCACGGTCACGCCTCGGAGCCCGCCGCGGCCTGACGCACACCTCACGCCCGTGGAGGGGCCGGGGCCGTTTGCGGCCCCGGCCCCTCCGGCGCGTCGGCGGCAGCCGTCAGGGCCGGCTGCGGCTTGTGGGCCCGGTCGGCGGGATCGGCGTGCCCGAACCGGTGACCTCAGGCCGGCTGCGGCTCGCGGTCGCGTCGGTGGATCGGTCTGGCCGAACCCGTGAGGGGAGCGCCCGTGCCCCCGTGCCGTGCCGCGACGATCTCCGCGGCGATCGACACGGCGGTCTCCTCGGGCGTACGGGCCCCCAGGTCGAGGCCGATCGGAGACCTGAGCCGGGCGATTTCGGGCTCGCCCAGCCCCGCCTCCCGCAGCCGCCGTTCGCGGTCCGCGTGGGTGCGGCGCGAGCCCATCGCGCCGATGTAGGCCACCGGCAGCCGCAGCGCCTCCGTGAGCAGCGGGATGTCGAACTTCGCGTCATGGGTGAGCACGCACAGCACCGTGCGCCCGTCGGTCACCGTCCGCCGGAGGTAGCGGTCGGGCCAGTCGACGACGACCTCGTCGGCCTCCGGGAAGCGGGCCCGGGTCGCGAAGACGGAACGGGCGTCGCACACGGTCACGTGGTAGCCCAGGAACTTCCCCGCCCGCACCAGGGCCGCGGCGAAGTCGATGGCGCCGAAGACGATCATGCGCGGCGGTGGGGCGGCCGACTCGACGAGCAGCGTGAGACCGCCGGGGCAGTGTGACCCGTCCTCGCTGAGGTCCACGGTGCCGGTACGTCCGCCGGCGAGCAGGGCGCCTGCCCGGTCGAGCACGGTGCGGTCCAGGCCCGGAGCACCGCCGAGGCCGCCTTCGCAGGAGCCGTCGGGGCGGACCAGCAGGGCCCGGCCGAGGAGGCCGGACGGGCCCCGGACCACCCGGGCCAGGGCCACGGGTTCCCGCCGGGCGGCGGCCGCCAGGGCGGCCGCCTCGGCCGCCCGACCGCCCGTGAACGGGGTGACCATGACATCGATCGTCCCGCCGCAGGTCAGGCCCACCGCGAAGGCGTCCTCGTCGCTGTAGCCGAACCGCTCGACCACCGTCTCGCCGTCCTGGAGGGCCTGGAGGCACAGGTCGTACACCGCTCCTTCCACGCATCCCCCGGAGACCGAGCCGACGGCCGTGCCGTCGGCCCGGACCGCGAGCGCGGCGCCGGGAGGGCGCGGGGCGCTGCCGCCGACGGCGACCACCGTGGCGACGGCGAAGTCCCGGCCCTCATTGATCCACTCGTGCAGGGGCCCCGCGAGATCAAGCATCGGCGCCCGCCAGCAGGACCCGGTCCGGCCGGATCGGCAGGTCGCGGTGGCGCACCCCGGTCGCGTGCCACACGGCGTTGGCGACCGCCGCGGCCGCGCCCACGATGCCGACCTCGCCGATGCCCTTGATGCCCACCGGGTCGTCCGGGTCGCGGTCGTCGACCCAGTCGGCCTCGATGTGCGGTACGTCGGCGTGCGCGGCGACGTGGTATCCGGCCAGGTCCGCGCCGTACAGGCCGCCGCTCGCGCGGTCCCGGACGGCTTCCTCGTGCAGGGCCATGGAGATGCCCCAGGCCATGCCGCCGACGAGCTGGCTGCGGGCGGTCAGCGGGTTCACGATCCGGCCGGCCGCGAAGATGCCCAGCATCCGGCGGACGCGGACCTCCCCGGTGGCGGGGTCGACGGCGACCTCGGCGAACTGCGCGCCGAAGGAGTGCCGCTCCTTCTGGGCGAGGGCGCCGAGGGCCCGGCTCGTGTCCGAGCGTACGGTGACGCCCTCCGGCGGGATGTCGGCGCCGGGCGCGAGGCTGCGGCGCAGTTCCTCGGCCGCCTCCGTGACGGCCCAGCCCCAGGAGCGGGTGCCCGCCGAGCCGCCGGCGATCATCGCGGGGCCGAGGTCGCTGTCCCCGATGCGCACCCGGACGCGGTCCGCGGGCACCTCCAGGGCGTCCGCGGCGACCAAGGTGAGCGCGGTCCTGGCGCCGGTGCCGATGTCCGCGGCGTTGATCCGCACCGTGAAGGTGCCGTCCGTCTCCGCTGTCACGGAGGCCGTGGACGGCATGGCCATCACGGGGAAGGAGGCCGCCGCCATGCCCGTGCCGAGCAGCCAGCGGCCCTCCCGGCGCAACCCGGGCCGCGGGTCCCGCCCGGCCCAGCCGAACCTCCGGGCGCCCTCGCGGAAGCAGGCGACCAGGTTGCGGCCTCCGAAGGGCAGCCCGGAGACCGGGCCCACCGCGGGCTCGTTGCGGATCCGCAGGTCGATGGGGTCGACGCCGCACCGCTCGGCGAGCTCGTCGAGCGCCGACTCCAGGGCGAACGAGCCCGGCGCCTCGCCCGGGGCGCGCATCCAGGTCGGGGTGGGGACGTCGAGCTTCACCAGCCGGCTGGCGGTGTGGTGGGCGTCGGCGGCGTACATCGAGCGGCTCGCGGCCGCGCTCGGCTCGACGAAGTCGTGCACGGTCGAGGTCTGGTTCAGCGAGCGGTGCTCCAGGGCGCGCAGCCGCCCGTTCGCGTCGGCGCCGAGCCTGACCCGCTGGGCGGTGGGGCTGCGGTGGCCGGCGAGGGAGAACATCTGCCGGCGGGTCAGCACGACCCGGACGGGGCGCTGCAGCACGGTCGCGGCCATCACGGCGGCCACCTGGTGCGCCCGGGTGCCCTTGCTGCCGAAGCCCCCGCCGACGTGCTCGGAGCGGACCCGCACGGACGCCGGGTCGAGGGAGAAGAGGTGGGCGAGCTCGCCGGCGACCCAGCCGGTGCCCTGGTTGGAGTCGACGACCTCCAGCCGTCCGCCCTCCCAGCGGGCCGCCGCCGCGTGCGGCTCCATCGGGTTGTGGTGCTCTTCGGGGGTGGTGTACTCGGCGTCCACCACGACGGCGGACGCCGCGAGCTCGGCCTCCAGGTCGCCCTTCTCCATCACGGCCGGAACGTGCCCGTCGAGCGGGTACGCCTCGGACTCGCGCCGCGCGGAGAACGCGACGTCGTGCGGCTCCCGTTCGTAGTGCACCACGAGGGCCTCGGCGGCCTCGCGGGCCTGCTCGGACGTCTCGGCGACGACCAGGGCCACCGGCCAGCCCATGTGGGGCACCCGGTCGTGCTGGAAGAGACCGGTGCTCGGGTCCGGCGGGACGCCCATCATGCCGGTGAAGCCGGTGTCGACACGCGGGGCGTTGCCGTGGTGGAGGACGGTGAGGACGCCGGGCATGGCGAGCACGGCCTCGGCGTCCAGGGCGCGGACGCGGCCGCGGGCCACGGTCGACAGCACCAGCCAGCCGTGGGCGAGGTCCGCGAAGGGGATCTCGCCGGCGTAACGGGCCGCGCCGGTGACCTTGTCGCGGCCCTCCACGCGGGTGTGCGCGGTGCCGGCGCCGCCCTTGGTGGCGGTGGTCATCGGGCGGCCTCCTCGGCGAGTTCGCTCAGGACGGCCACGACGAGGTTGCGCATCAGGGTCACCTTGTATCCGTTGTGGGGCAGGGGCCGGGCGGCCGTCAGTTCGGCGTCGGCGGCGGCCGCGAAGTTCCCGGCGTCGGCCGGGGCACCGGTCAGGACGCGTTCGGCCGTGCGGGCGCGCCAGGGACGGGAGGCGACCGCGCCGAACGCCAGACGCACGTCGTGGACGTGGCCGTCCCGTACGTCGAGCGCGGCGGCGACGGAGCCGATGGCGAAGGCGTACGAGGCCCGCTCACGCACCTTGCGGTAGCGGGAGTGGGCGGCTGTGGCCGTGGCCGGGAGGGTCACGCCGGTGATGAGGGCACCCGGCGGCAGGGCGGTCTCCAGGTGCGGGGTCTCCCCCACCGGCAGGTACAGGTCGGTGAGCGGCAACTCCCCCGGCCCGGCCGCCGTTTCGTAGCTGACGCGCGCGTCGAAGGCGGCCAGGGCCACGCCCATGTCGGACGGGTGGGTGGCCACGCAGTGATCCGAGGCGCCCAGGACGGCGTGGTTGTGGTGCTCGCCCTCGATCGCGGGGCAGCCGCTTCCGGGAACGCGTTTGTTGCACGGGGAGTTGACGTCGGTGAAGTAGCCGCAGCGGGTGCGCTGGAGCAGGTTGCCGCCGACGGTGGCCATGTTGCGCAGCTGCCCGGAGGCGCCGGCCAGCACCGCCTGTGTCAGGGCCGGGTAGCGGCGTCTGATCTCGGGGTGGGCGGCCAGGTCGCTGTTGGTGACGGTCGCGCCGATGCGCAGCCCGCCGTCCGCGGTCTCTTCGACGCGGTTGAGGGGCAGTTCGGTGACGTCGACGAGCCGGGCGGGCCGTTCGACGCCGGTCTTCATGAGGTCGACGAGGTTGGTGCCGCCGCCGAGGAACCGGGCCTCCCGGTCGCCGTCGAGCAGTGCGACGGCGCCGGAGACGTCGTACGCCCGCTGGTAGCCGAACTCCCTCATGCCGCAGCTCCGTTCGTCTCCTGAGCGGCCCGGGCCACGGCCTGGACGATCGACACGTACGCGCCGCAGCGGCACAGGTTGCCGCTCATGCGCTCGCGGATCTCCTCCGGGGTCAGCGGCGGGGGACCCGCCTCGGGCCGGACGTCACCGGTGACCGCGCTCGGCCAGCCGGCCGCGTGCTCCTCGATCACGGCGATGGCCGAGCAGATCTGCCCCGGAGTGCAGTAGCCGCACTGGAAGCCGTCCAGGTCGAGGAACGCCTGCTGCACCGGGTGCAGTCGCTCGCCCTCGGCCACGCCTTCGATGGTGGTGATCTCGCGTCCTTCGGCCGCGACCGCCAGGTGCAGACAGGCCACCTTGCGGCGGCCGTCGACCAGGACGGTGCAGGCGCCGCACTGCCCCTGGTCGCAGCCCTTCTTGGTGCCGGTCAGGTCCAGGCGCTCACGGAGGGCGTCGAGCAGGGTGGTGCGGTGGTCGACGGTCAGCGCGTACTTCTCGCCGTTGACGGACAGGGTGAGGTCGCTGGACGTCGATGGGGGCATGGAAGCCTTCTCTCTCACATCGCGAGGTCTGGGGCGGTGTCGCTGCCCGGCGGTGGCGCCGGGCGGCGGCCGTGCGGGAGGCGGGGCGTGCCTGAGCACAGCGCGCCGGACGCGGGGTGTCCGCAGGGATGGCCCGCCGATACGATGGAACAAGCGGACAGTTGTCCGTTACTCGGGAAACGTAACGGACAACTGTCCGGTTAGCAAGGTCCGGTTTCGGCCGCGGACCGCGAGGAGTACGAGTGCGGCAGAACAAGGACACCCCCCTGCGCTCGGACGCGCAGCGCAACCGCGAGCGCATCCTGGCCGTGGCGCTGGAGGAACTGACGCGTGCGGCGGACGTCCCGCTGAGCGCGATCGCGAAGAAGGCGGGCGTCGGGCAGGGCACCTTCTACCGCCACTTCCCCACCCGTGAGGCACTCGTCCTGGAGATCTACCGGCACGAGATGCAGCAGGTCGCCGACACCGCGGCGCCGCTGCTGGAGAGCCGGGAGCCGGACCGGGCGCTGCGCGAGTGGATGGACCGGCTGGCGCGGTTCGCCATGGCCAAGGCGGGCCTCGCCGACGCGATCCGCCAGGCCACCAGCGCACCGGGGCAGCCGGCGAAGCCCGGGCACGCCCCGGTGACCGAGGCGGCCGAACTGCTGCTCCGGGCCGCGGAGGAGGCCGGCACCATCCGCCCGGGGGTCACCGCGGATGACCTCTTCCTCGTCATCGGGGGGCTCTGGACGATCGACCCCCGCACCGACTGGCAGCCGCGCGCCACGCGCCTGCTGGACTTCGTCATGGACGGGCTGCGCGTGGGTGCGCCCCGGGGGTGAGACGCCGGCCCGGCCGGCACCCGCGAGCGATCCGGCCTCCCGTCAGGCGACCGCCGCGGCCGCCAGGGCCCGCAGTTCCTCCAGTGCCGCCGTCACCGCCGGCCGGGCGTGGCCGCCGCTCCTGGTGCAGGTCAGGAACTTGCGGTGAGGGTTGCCGGTGCAGCGGACCCGGGTGATCGGCAGCTGCGGGGACAGCTGGGCCAGGCGCGGCACGAGGGCGACGCCGAGCCCGTGGGCCACGAGATGGGCGCAGACGTTCCAGTCGAGGGCGTGGTGGACGACCTCGGGGGTGAATCCGGCCGCGCCGCAGGCGGACAGGACGTGCGGACGGCAGGGACTGTCCTGCACGGGCGCGATCCACGCCTCCCGCGCGGCCTCGGCGAGATCGATCCGTGCCCGCCCCGCCAGCCGGTGCCCTTCGGGTACGACGAGGTCGAACGGGTCGTCGAGCAAGGGCTGCTGGACGAACCGCGTGTCGCTCAACGGCGGGTTGTACGGGGTCACTTCGACGACGGCCAGGTCGCTCTCGCCCTCGAAGAGCAGGTCGAAACTCTCCGGCACACCCGCCTCGGTGATCCGGACGGACAGCTGCGGATACAGCTCCCGCAGCCGGGCCGTCATCGGCGCCAGCAGTACCGAGACGGCCACCGGGAACCCGGTCACCCGCAGCACCCCGGAGGGCGCCCCGTGATCGGCCCGCAGTTCCAGTTCGGCCTGGTCCCACCGGGCCTGGATGGCGTCGGCGTGCGCCAGCAGGCTCTCGGCGGCCGCGGTGAGACGCACCCCGCGCCCCTGCGGCTCCAGCAGGTCGACGCCCAGTTCCCGGGCGAGTTGCCGGACCTGCTGGGAGGCGGCGGAGGGTGTGAAGTGCAGGGCCCGGGCGGCCGCGGTGACCGTGCCGTAGTGGGCGACCGCCCTCAGGACGTGCAGCCTGCGCAGGTCAATCATGAAGCCCAGGCTTCACAGTGAGGTCCGCGAAGTCAACCTGGACATACACGGATCCGCGGCCGCACGCTGGGTGTGTCGCGACGATCCCACCAGCCACGACGGACGAGGAGCCGGCCATGACCAGCACCGACACCACCTCCTGCCCGCACTGCGGCCGACCCGACGGCGCCGGGCCGTTCCGGGTGCTGTCCCGCCACCTCACCGCGACGGGCCACACGGAATGGGCACGCTGCCGATGCGGCTCGCTGCAGGTACGGGTGGCCGACGGGCGCGGGACACGCGTCGTCTCGCGCAGCAGGCCCGCGGCAGCGGCGGGTGCCGCGAGCGCCTGAATCCGCCACCAGGGCCCACTTCGGCGCGGTCGTCCGTGAAAGCGGCGGTGGGTCGTCAGGGGCAGTCGTACGTGAAGGCGGCGCCGGCCGTGCGCGGAGTGCCCGAGAGGATGCGCAGTTCGGCCCGTGCGGTGCGGTGACCGGGGCCCTGGAAGGTCCAGCGCAGGTGAAGACGGGTCTGTGTCCGGCCCCGGGCCAGCACGTCCCTCAGGACGCCCGAGGCGGTGCCGTCGCTCCGGACCCAGCGGTAGGACAGCGTGCCGGGGCGGCCGTTGGTGGTGACGACGGCGACGAGGTCCGCGGTCGCGTCACAGCCCAGGGACGTGGGCCGGGCCGTGACCGTCACCGCGCTCACCTTCAGCGGCGGCTCGAGGCGCTGCCAGGCGAGGAACGCCAGGACGCAGGCCAGGACCAGCACGGGCAGGGCGTGTCTGCGCAGCCGCCGGGACCGGGGTGCCGGGGTCGGCGGTGGGACGGCGGGGAGCGTCCGGTGGGTGCGCCGGTGGGCGGCGGCGGTCACGCCCGGCCCGAAACGCAGCACGGTTCCTTCGACGCGGTCGGGAAGCGTCGGCCCCGTCTCCGGTTGCTCCACGAGGGTCTCGTCTGCTCCGGGCCGCTGGATCCAGTGGCTGGCGAGCACCGTCGCGCTGTACTCCGCGTCGGCGTCGGGGCGGTGGTCGTCGTCGGATGCGGTCATCGCAGGTCGCACCGCCGGGTCAGGAGCTGCTGCGAGGCTCCGCCGTCGGCGGCGGCCGGAGTCGTGGTGGCCTGCACCGTCCAGTAGCAGCCGGTGTTCTGGAAGGTGTGGTCGACGCTGAGCGTGTACTGGGTGGCGCCGCTGCGCTCGAAGGTCTGCGACGCGCCGTCCGCGGTGCCGGGCTGCCCCGCCGTGTCGCCCGCGAACCAGGAGACGGTGATGGTCACCGGGCCGGTGCCGTCCGTGGTGACGCCGAGGGTCGCCGTGGCGGTCGTCGGGCCCGTCTGCCGGAAGCCGGACACGGTGACGTCTTCCACCGCCGGGCCGGTGGGCGTTGCCGGGGCGGTGGACGTGGCCGTGGGTGGTGTCACGGTGGCCGTCACCGCGGGAGTGGCCGTCCCCGCACCGGAGCCGCCGGAGCCGCCGGGCGGGGCGGCGGAAGCCGCGGGCGTGCCGGTGGCCGCGGGGTCGGAGCCCGACGGCGTGGGGGACGGCGACCCGCCGTCCGAGGCGGTCGGCGTGGGCGTCGGGGAGTCGGCGGCGGGTGCGCCGGAAGCCGCCGGACCGGCACCGGATCCGGCACCCGTGGTGGCCAGGGCCTGCGCCGCCCCCTGTGCGGCGGTGCCGGGATCGAACGGCAGCCCGTACGTCAGGAGGGCGCCGAGGAGCACGGCCGCGGCGGACACGAGCAGTCCGGCGCGGCCGGGCAGCCACGGGCGCGCCCGGCCCGGGCCCGGTGTCCGGCTCAGCACCGTGCGAGCGGTGTCCGTGGTGCTCCGGGGGGCCGTGCGGGCCGACGGCAGGAGCAGCGGCAGCAGGGCCACCAGCGCGGCGAGCCTGCCCCGGCCGCGTTCCTCCCAGTCGGGGCCGTAGGCGGTGCCGGCGACCGTCTCCAGCTCGGTGACGAACACCTCGGCCCGCGCGGGCCGTTCCACCGGGTCCTTGGCCAGCCCGCGCCGCACCAGCTCCCGCACCGCCTCGGGGACCTCCTCGGCGGGCACGGGCGCGTCGAGGTGCCGCAGCGCGAGTTCCGCGAGGTTGTCCCCCTCGTACGGCTTGTGACCCGTCAGGCACTCGAAGAAGGTGGCCGTGGCGGCGTACACGTCGGCGGCGGGCGAGGCGGGTGCGCCGGTCCACTGCTCGGGGGCCATGTAGGACGGGGTCCCCGCCACCCCCGCGCTGGTGCCCGCGTCCACCGCGATGCCGAAGTCGACGAGCTTGGAGGACCCGTCGGGTACGACCAGGACGTTCTCCGGCTTGTAGTCGCGGTGGACGACACCGAGGCGGTGCGCGTCGGCCAGGCCGAGCAGGGATCCCTTGAGGACGACGAGCGCGGCCTCGGGGTCCAGGGGGCCCTCCCGTCTGAGCAGCGTGCGCAGCGGGGCGCCGTCGACCAGCTCCATCACGATGGCGGCGCCGTCCGGGCTCTCCACGTACTCGTACAACCCGGCGACATGGGGGCTCTCCAGCCCGCCAAGCAGCCGGGCCTCGGCCCGGAAGTCGTGCACGAACCCCGGCCGGGTGCGCAGTGATTCGCTCAGGTACTTCACGGCGACCGGCACGCCGGTCTCCTCGTGCACGGCGAGCACGACCCGGCCGCTGGCCCCTGAACCGAGTTCGAGCGACTCGGTGTACCCGGGCACCGCCCATGCGTTCATTTCCCACCCCCCGAGGCGGCCGCTCCCCAGCGGCGGGCCACACGCTCGGAGACACATCTTTCGGCCACTGCGGTTGCATGGCCAGAAAGACGCGCGAGGCGTACCCGGACCGTGACAAAGACCCCGTCGTGCCGCTGAGGGCAGCCAACCGGGACGCCCGCTCAGACCCGGGGTCCCTTCGCCGCCGGGCCCGGCACACCGAGCAGCAGCAGCGTCACGTCGTCGTCGGAGGTGTCCGTGTCCGCGATGAGGGCCTTGAGCAGGTGGTCCGCCGCCTGGTCGAGGGTGCCGGGGTCCTCGACGACGGCGCCCCTCAGTACGACGTCGACCGTGCGGGTCAGGATGTCGACCTGGGCCTCGATGTCGGTGCCGGGTCTCTCGACCAGCCCGTCGGTGTACAGCACCACGGCACTGCCCGGCCGGAGCGGCTCGGTCGCCTCCTCGAACGGCACCGCGCTCCTCGCGTCGTTGACGCCCAGCGGCACGCCGACCGGTGCCCTCAGTCTGCGGGCCGGCCCGTCGGGCGGCAGGGCGATGACGGGCAGGTGCCCCGCCGAACACAGGGTGACCTCGTGCCTGCCCTGGTCCAGGACCAGGTAGACGCAGGTGACGAGCTGGTCCCCCAAGTCGCCGACGAACGTGTCGAGGGCCGCCATCAGGCCGCTGGGCGTGGCGCCCGTGCCGGCCAGTGCGTGGGATGCGGCACGCAACTGCCCCATGACGGCCGCGGCCTCCAGGCCCCGGCCCATCACATCGCCGATGAGGACGCCCGTACGGCGCTCGTCGAGCGGGATCACGTCGAACCAGTCCCCGCCGACACCCGGGTCCTGGACGGACGCCAGGTACCGGTAGGCGGACGGCAGGTGTGCCAGACGCGGCGGCTCCCCCATCAGGCTGTGCTGGAGGGTGTAGGCGATGTGGCGCTGCTGCTCGTAACGCTCGGCGCGTTCGGCCTCCAGGCGTCTGCGCTCGGTGATGTCCCGGACGGTCAGGAGCACCAGCGTCTCCTGTTCGGACCGCAGGCTGCTGACGCTCACCTCGACGGGGAACTCGGAGCCGTCGTCGCGCAGCCCGAACAGGTCGGTGTCCAGGACCGTCGGCCTCGGATCGCGCTGACGGAGATGCGCCTTCAGGAGGGCGCCGTGCCGTCGGCGCCGGGCGGCGGGCACCAGGCCGGTCACCCCGGTACCGACCAGGTCACCCGGCTCGCGCCCGAACAAGCGTTTGACCTGCGGGTTGGCCATGACGACGGTGCCGTCGCCGTCCGTGATCAGGGTGGCGTCGGGGGCGGACTCCAGCAGCGCGACGAACCGCTGGTGCGACCGTTGCACCTCGCGCTGGGCCACGACCCGCTCGGTGATGTCGGTGACGACACCGCACAGGGCGTAGGGCGTGCCGGAGGCGTCCTTGAGCGGGAAGAGGGTGGAGAGGAACTCACGCGGGCCGCCCGGCAGGACGAGCTGTTCCTCCCGCTGCACGGGCTTGCCCTCCGCCAGCATCGCCAGGTCGGCGGCTCGCGCCTGCCGTGCCAGGTCGGACGGCATGACGTCGTCGTCCCGGCGGCCCAGGACCCGGTGCCGGGGCAGGTCGAGACTCTGCTCGAACGTCGTGTTGACGGCGAGGAAGCGGCCTTCCAGGTCCTTGATGAACACCACCGCGGGCGTGTGGTCCATGAAGGCCTGCAGCAGTTCGTTCTGGCGTACCTGCCACTCCAGACGGCCGTGCGCCACCTCGACCCGACGGCCCACGGCCAGGGTCGTGAAGATCACCGCCGTGAACACGGCCACGTGGCCGCAGACGAGCAGCGCGGTGCCCAGCCGCTCCCCGAACACCCCCTCGTCCTCGCCCTTCAGGACGGCCCACCCGAGCAGCGGCGGCACGATCACGACGGTGACGAACAGCCAGCGGCCCAGCGCACCGGTCGTACCCGCGTTCAGCAGCAGGCTCGCGGGGCCCTCCCCCGGACGGGCCAGGAGGAGAGCGGTCCCGATCAGCACCAGCGCCGCGGCGGTGTGCAGGGCCATGCCCGAGTACGGGCCGAACTGCTCCAGTTCCGGCACCGCGTAGGCGGCCCCGTACAGCCTCAGCATGCCGAGGGCACCGACGGTCAGGCCCAGGACCTGACTGACCCAGGCGGGGACGCGGGCCGCACCGACGCACAGCGAACCCACCCCCGCGGCCATCAGCGCCCCGGTCGTGTTCGGCGCCATCCGCCCCGGCGGGCCCGTGCCCTGGTGGGCGGTGTCGTCGTGGAAGAGGAGTTCGTCGATCCCCAGGCTCCTTCCGGTCGCGTACTCGACGAACGTGAGCGCGCCGAGCACGGCGACCAGGACCGCCGCCGCACGGGACACGATGAGCGCCGCCGTCCGGGGCCCGCCCCGGACGATCACGAACAGGGACAGGCCGAGTGCGACGAGGGCCATGGCGGTGTTGGCCTTCATGGCCACCGAGACACCGGGCAGCACTTCCTTCAGGGCGTCGGCCCCCGACATCCATCCGATGAGGCTCACGAGACCCAGCAGACCGGCCGCCAGGGCCGCGCCCTCGGCCACGCGCCGGGCGGTGGTGAGAACGTGCGGGTGGAACGGCAGCACGTCGGTCTGCGCTGTGTCGTGTGCGCCGGGCAGCCCAGGCGTCCGCTGCTCCCTCGTCACCGCATTCTCATCCCTGCCGGATGACTACCGATCCGCATCAATCGGCCTGAGTAATAGGAAAGGGTATAGCGGGGGTGGTCGGCGGGCCCTGCGAGACGACTGAGTCCCAGCGGGTGGGGCCGGGCCGGGCGACCGAGTCCCTGCGAGTCCGGCCAGACCGGCGGGCTGGGCGGCGCAGCTCTGCGGTCCCGCCGGGCCGGGCGGCGGGCCCCACGAAGCGGCGTGCGCTGCGGCCCCGCCGGGCCGGGCGGCGGGCCCCACGAAGCGGCGGAGTTCCTGCGGGTCCGGCCGGGCCGGGCGGCGGGCCCCACGAAGCGGCGTGCGCTGCGGTACCGCCGGGCCGCGCGGCGGGCTCCGCTAAGCGGCGGAGTTCCTGCGGGTCCGGTCGGGCCGGGTGGCGGCAGGCCGCTCCCCTGGCCGGTGAGTCCGGCAGTGGTCGCATGCTCGCTGCCTGGTCGCCACGTGACCGTCGCAGCAGGGCCGTCGCCCGGGGCCGTCGCCGCGTTCGTACGGGCGCCGCGTCGAGCCTGCGGCACTCCTGAACGCCGTCGTCACCGCCACCTCTGAACACCCCGGGACCACCACCGGCCGCCGCGCGACAGCCACGCGGCACGTCGGTGGAAGCCACGCGTCGGCGAAGCCGCACGTCAGCGACACCCCCGCCGGTGAAACCGCCCACCGGCGTGATCCGGATCGCGTCGGCGGGCCGCCTTCTCGCCGCCGCGCTGCGGCAGACTGTCCGAGCGCCCTCCGTACACGATCGGGAGCTTGAGGCATGAGTGTGCAGCGGTACCCCCTGGCCGGGGTGACGGTGGTCAGTCTGGAGCAGGCCGTGGCCGCGCCCTACGCCACGCGGCAGCTCGCCGACCTCGGAGCCAGGGTGATCAAAGTGGAGCGGCCGGGCGACGGCGACTTCGCCCGCCGGTACGACACGACCGTGCACGGGCACTCCAGCTACTTCGTCTGGCTCAACCGCTCCAAGGAGTCCCTCACCCTCGATCTGAAGGACCCCCGCGGCCACGAGATCCTCCACGACCTCCTCGACGGCGCCGACGTCTTCGTGCAGAACCTCGCCCCGGGCGCCGCCGCCCGGCTCGGTCTCGACGCCGCCGCGGTCACCAGCCGCCGGCCGGGCCTGATCCCGTGCACGATCTCCGGCTACGGCACGACCGGCCCCTGGTCCGACCGCAAGGCCTACGACCTGCTCGTGCAGTGCCAGACCGGGCTGGTGTCGCTGACCGGGACCCCCGAGGGGACCGCCCGGACGGGGATCTCCGTGGCCGACATCGCCGCCGGGATGTACGCCTACAGCGGCATCCTCACGGCCCTGTACACGCGGGCCACCACCGGCGAGGCCCACCCGGTGGAGGTGTCCCTGTTCGAGGCGCTCGCGGAGTGGATGGGCCAGCCCGCCTACTACACCCGCCACGGCGGCACCCAGCCCCCGCGGCTCGGCACCCAGCACGCCACCATCGCGCCGTACGGGACGTACGCCGCCGCCGACGGCAAGGAGGTGCTGTTCTCCATCCAGAACGAGCGCGAATGGGTGGCACTGTGCGCGGAGTTCCTCGGCCGGCCGGAGCTGGCCGAGGATCCGCGTTTCGCCACCGGGTCCGACCGCGTCGCCCACCGCGATGAGCTCAACGCCCTCGTCGCCGAGCGGGTCCGCCGCTCCGGCTCCGACGAGATCCTCAAGGACCTGGACCGCATCGGCATCGCCTGCGCCGGGGTCAACGACGTGGCCGCCTTCCTGGACCACCCCGTGCTGGCCGCGCGGGGCCGCTGGAGCGAGGTCGAGGTGCCGGGCGCCACCGTGGAGGCGCTGCTCCCGCCCGCCGACCTGGCCGGTCTGCCCGCGCGCATGGACCCCGTACCGGCGGTGGGCGAGCACACGGGCGCGATCCTCGCCGAACTGGGCCGCACCGATGAGGAGGTGGCGGCCCTGCGCGCGGAGGGGGTCGTCTGAGCGCAGCCCCGCGGCGGCCGCCTGGCGGGACTGGGGAGGGCGCATCGTCGCCCGTGTGGCTTGTTTTCGCCACTCCTGTGAGCTGAGCCACGGGTCAATGGGGCACGCGCAGCGCCTCCAGGACGTCCTGGTCCGTCAGTTGCTCGAAGTTCTCGTACCACAGCCCCACGGCCATGAACGCGGCCGGCCGGTGCAGACAGATCACCTCGTCGGCCTCGGCGCGCAGCGCGTCGGCTCCTTCCGGGGAGCAGACGGGCGCGGCCAGCAGCACCCGCGCGGGTGCCTGACGGCGTACGTGGCGCACCGCGGCACGGGCGGTGGAGCCGGTCGCCAGGCCGTCGTCGACGACGATCACGGTCCGCCCTCGCAGGTCAGGGGCCGGCCGGCCCTGCCGGTACAGCCGCTCGCGGCGCCGCAGTTCGGCGCGTTCGCGCTCGATGACGGGGGCGAGGGCGGCCTCACGGATCCCCAGGTGGCGCAGGGCGTCCGCGTCGAGGAGGGGCACCTCGTCCCCCGCCATCGCGCCGACGCCGAGCTCCTCGTGGCGGGGCGCCCCGATCTTCCGTACGACGAGCACGTCGAGCGGAGCGTCCAGCGCGGCGGCGACCTCGCGCGCCACGGCGACCCCGCCGCGGGGCAGAGCGAGCACGAGTGGATCGGGCAGCTCCCCTGCACGCTGCCGGGTGCGCAGTGTTTCGGCCAGTTCCTCACCGGCCTGCCGGCGGTCACGGAACCGCATGACGGTCACCTCCGCTTCGTGTCAGCTGCTCGTCGCACCATTGCCGGGCGGTGGCGGTGACCTGGTCCAGTGCGCCGGGTTCCTCGAACAGGTGGGTGGCGCCGGGCACCACGTGCAGGGAGTGCGGGCCGGGCAGCCGACGGGCCGCCTCCTCGTTGAGCCGCAGCACGTGCGTGTCCCGGCCGCCCACGATCAGCAGCACCGGGACCCGGACGGCGTCCAGCGCGTCGCCCGCCAGGTCGGGCCGTCCGCCGCGCGAGACGACACCCCGTACCCGGTCGGGACGGTGTGCGGCGGCGACCAGGGCCGCGCCCGCGCCGGTGCTGGCGCCGAACAGGACGACGGGCAGGCCCGAGGTGTCCCGGTCCTGCGCCAGCCAGTCCAGGGCGGCCACCAGCCGACGGCCCAACAGGGGGATGTCGAAGCGGAGTTCGCCGGTGACGGCGTCCTGGCGTTCCTCCTCCTCGGTGAGCAGGTCGATCAGCAGGGTGCCGAGCCGGGCCGCGCGCAGACCGGCGGCGACCTCGCGGTTGCGGGGGCTGTGCCGGGAGCTGCCGCTGCCGTGCGCGAAGAGCACGACCGCTCGGGCGTCCGGCGGCACCATCAGGTCGCCGGTGATGCCGGCACCGCCGACGGGCAGGGTGACCGTCCGGGAGATCATCGTCAGCCTCCTCTCCCCCGCTTCGGCCTTCTCCTCCCCCGTTGTCCGTGGTACCCACGCCGGGCCGGACGTCCCATGGCGCGATCTGTGGGGTGCGTGTCGTTGACGCCACGCCGCGCGCCGGTGGAACGTGAGGCACGCTGCATGCCGCCGGACCCGCCCGGGGGCGCCGGGTCGCCACGCACTGGAGCCAGGAGGACACCTTGGAGGCGCGGGGGGACGTGACCGTGGTCCGGGACGCCCGCTACGTGGTCGATGGCCACCTGGTCACCAGCCAGGGCGTATCGGCCGGGATCGACAGTGCGTTGTGGCTGGTCGGGCGGCTGCACGGCCGGGAGCACGCGCGGGCGGTGCGGCGCTGCATCCAGTACGACCCGGCGCCGCCCTACCTGGCGGACGAGCCCGTTTGAGTGGCGTGCCGGTTCGGGGCCGCATGGGTGGGCGGGCCTCGGGCAGGCGATGTGGATGGGTGGTGACACGAGCGACGGAGGGCAAGGGCGGCAGCCGGGCGAGTGGGGGCACCGGGCGGTGCCGCATCCCGGCGACATCCGGATCGAGGCGTGGGCGGCGTGCAGAGAGCACTGTCTGGCGGAGGCCGTCCTGGCGGTGGTCGAGTGTTTCGCGGACGTCTCCCGGGTGCGGCCCACCGCCGTGGACCGGGTGAGGCTGCCGGAAGCCTGCGACGACGACCTGCTCGCCGCGCTGCTGGACGAGGTGCTCTTCCGGCTGGAGGTCTACGGTCAGGTGCCCGTCGACGTGGAGGCGGACGAGGCCGACGGCGGACTGGACGTACGGCTGGCGGTCGCCGGCCTCGCGGACGTGGAGGTCACGGGCGCGGTCCCGGCGGTGGCCTGGGACGATCTGCGGATGTGGCCCGATCCGTACGGCTGGTCGTGCGCGGTGAGGGTCGAGGCCTGACCCCGGCGGCCGGGGCACGCCTACCGTGGAGTGGTGGGCGGCGGTGTCGTGACGCTGTTCCTGTGCGGTGACGTGATGCTCGGGCGCGGCGTCGACCAGATCCTCGCGCACCCCGGTGACCCGGCACTGCGGGAGGCGTACGTGGAGGACGCGCGCTCCTACGTCCGGCTGGCGGAGTCGGCGCACGGCCCGGTGCCCGTCCCCGCGCCCGCGTCGTGGCCGTGGGGTGCGGCGCTCGGCGTTCTGGACGAGGCCGCCCCGGACGCGCGGATCGTGAACCTGGAGACGTCGGTGACCCGCGCGGGCACCTTCGCGCCCGGCAAGGAGATCCACTACCGGATGCACCCGGCGAACCTGCCGGCCCTCGCCGTGGTCCGGCCGGACGTGACCGTCCTCGCCAACAACCACGTCCTGGACTTCGGGCGCGGGGGCCTGCTGGAGACCCTGGACACCCTGGCCCGGGCGGGCCTGCGGACGGCGGGCGCGGGCCGCGACGCCGAGGAGGCGTACGCACCGGCGGTCGTCCCGCTGCCCGGTGGCCGGCGGCTGCGGGTGTTCGCCCTCGGAGCGCACTCCAGCGGTGTCCCGTCCGGCTGGGCGGCGACAGCGGGCCGGCCGGGCGTCGCGTACCTGCCCGATCTCTCGCCGGCCGCGGCCGACACCGTGGTGCGGCGGCTGGGCCGGTCCGGTGACCTGACGGTGGTGTCCGTGCACTGGGGCTCGAACTGGGGATTCCGCGTGCCCCGGGAGCAGGTCCGTTTCGCGCACGCGCTGATCGACGGCGGGGCCGACGTGGTCCACGGGCACTCCTCGCACCACCCCCGGCCGCTGGAGGTGTACCGGGGCCGGCTGGTCCTGTACGGCTGTGGCGACTTCGTCGACGACTACGAGGGCATCTCCGGCTACGAGGAGTACCGCGACGACCTGCGTGTGGCCTTCCTCGTGTCGGTCGAGGCGGACAGCGGGCGCCTGGCGGGGCTGCGCATGGTGCCGTTCCGGGTCCGGCGGATGCGGCTGGAGCCCGCGTCCGGGGCGGACCGTGCCTGGCTGCGCGCCACGCTGGACCGGATCAGTGGTGGAGTGCAGGTACGGGTGGCGGCCGACGGTTCGCTGGTCGTCGCGACGCCGACCGCGTGAGGAACGGACCCGACCGCGTCAGGAGCGGACCCGACCGCGTCAGGTGCAGGCCCGGCCGCGCCAGGAGCGGACCCGACCGCGCCAGGAGCGGACCCGACCGCGTCAGGTGCAGGCCCGGCCGCGCCAGGAGCGGGCTCGACCGCGTCAGGAGCGGACCGCGCCAGGTGCGGGCCCGACCGCGTCAGGTGCGGCGTCGGCCGCGTGAGGCGGGGTGTGCCGGAGGTCAGCCCGCCCATGCCACGAGCCGTTCGCGGCTCTCCGGCTCCCGCAGCCTCGCGAGCGACTCCTTCTCCAGCTGGCGCACCCGCTCCCGGGTCAGACCCACGCGCCGGGCGACCTCGTTCAGCGTGCGGGTGTGCCCGTCGTGCAGTCCGTACCGCAGGCTGAGGATCATGGCCTCGCGGGGCGCGAGCGTGCCGACGGCCTCGCGGAGTTCCTCGGCGAGCGCCCGGAACTCGGCCACCTCCGGAGCCTGGAGCACCTCGGTGTCGGCGATGAGGTCGCCGACGACCGTCTCGCCCTTCTCGTCGACCGGCGTGTCCAGGCTGACCGCGTCCCGTCCGACGTGGCGCAGCCAGCCGATCCGGTCCTCGGCCAAGCCGCTCTCGCGAGCCACCTCCTCGACGGTCGGCTCACGCTCCAGGTCGAGCCGGAGGCGCCGCTCGACCTTGGCGATCTTCTGCAGCTGTTCCACGACGTGCATCGGCAGCCGGACGGAACGCGCATGCGCGGCCAGGCCACGTTCGATGGCCTGGCGGATCCACCAGGTCGCGTACGTGGAAAACTTGAAGCCCTTGGTGTGGTCGAACTTCTCCACGGCCCGGATCAGCCCCAGGTTGCCCTCCTGGATGACGTCCAGCAGGGGCAGACCGCGGTGGGCGTGCCGTTTGGCCATCGACACCACGAGCCGGAGGTTCGCCCGGACCATGTGGTCCTTGGCGGCCTGCCCGTCGCGGACGGCCTCCTCCAGTTCCCGGCGCCGGGAAGCCGCGAGGTGATGCTCCCCGGCGTCGGCCCGGTCGAGCTCCTCCAGCGCCCCCACGCCGGTCTCCATCCGCCGGGCCAGCCACACCTCGTCCTCAGCGGTGAGCAGCGCCGTCGCCGAGATCTGCGCGAGGTACTGGCCGAGCAGGTCGGGCTCCTCGTCGGGCTCGGGGATACGGCTGCGCAGCCGGGCGGTGCGGGCGGGGGCGCGCCGGTCCTCGCGGACGTCCGTCGCGGAGTCTGCTGCCAGGGGAGACATCGTCGGGCTCCTCTCTCCCCCGCCTCGGTCCGGCCCGCCCTGGCGGGTACCCGGGGGATCGGTCCCGAACCGTGTGCCCCGGAGCCCTCGGGGGTACCCCGGGGCACATGACCGGCATCGAACTCAGCAGCAACGCGTTCAACGACCACTCCTTCATCGCGCGCCGGTACGCGTACGAGGGACCCAACGTCTCTCCGCCGCTGTCCTGGAGCGGTGTACCGGACGACGCGACGGAACTGGTCCTGCTGTGCGAGGACCCCGACGCCCCGTCGGGCATCTTCACGCACTGGGTCGTGGTCGGTATCGACCCGCGCAGCCACGGCGTCGAGGCCGGGCAGAGCCCACCGGGCGGCACGGAACTCGTCAACGGCTACGGCCAGCACGGCTGGGGCGGTCCGCATCCGCCGCCGGGTGACGACGCCCATCACTACGTCTTCCGGCTCTACGCCCTGTCCGAACCGTGTGTCCTGCCCGACGCGCCGCGTGCCGACCAGGTGCACGAGGAGGTCGACAAGCGCCGCATCGCGGACGGGACGCTGGTGGGGCTGTACCAGCGCTGACCCGCCGCCCGTGCCCACCGTCGCGTCACAACGGTCGGTTGTGACGCGGGGCCGGACGGTTGTTTGCCCGGCGCGCCCGCTCCTGGTTTGGATGACTCCCGGACAACGCCGGGTTGTCCACGGGAGCGGGGAGTGCGCCGGGTATGGCGGGCAGGCGGTCGCTGGGGCGGCGGTTTCGGTGGCTGTGGGGCGCGTACGCGGTCAGCACGGCCGGCACCTGGCTCGCCTTCGACGCGTTCGCCCTGATCGCGGTCCTGGCGCTGGACGCCGGTCCGGCGCAGGTGTCGTTGCTGGCCGCGGTGGGGCCGGCAGTGGGCGCGGCGGCGTCCGTGCCCCTCGGGCCGTGGGTGGAGGTCCGCCGCAAACGACCGGTGATGGTGGCGACGGACCTGGTCCGGTGTGTCGTCCTGCTGAGCGTTCCCGTGGCGTTCGCGCTCGGCCGGCTCACCTTTGCCCAGTTGCTGCTGGTGTCGGTGGCCGTCGCGGCGGCCGACATCACCTTCAACGCGGCGGCCGGGGCGTTCCTGAAGGAACTGTTGCCGCGGCAGGACCTGCTCGTGGCGAACGGCCGGTTCGAGGCGACGAGCTGGACCGCCAGCATGGTCGGTCCGCCGCTGGGCGGCGCCGCGATCGGCTTGTTCGGCCCGGTGACGACGGTGGTGGCCGACGCGGTGAGCCATCTGCTCTCGGCGTTCGGACTGCGCGCGATCGGTGACGCGGAGAAGCAGCCCGTAGGACGGCACGCGAGCGTCGTACGGCCCGGCGACCTGCTGGAGGGCTGGCGGCACATCCTGGCCGATCCGGTGCTGCGTCCGCTCTTCCTCAACACGCTCCTGGTGAACTCCCTGATCATGGCGGCGTCCCCGCCGCTGCTGGTGCTGATGGTGGACGACCTGCACTTCGCCGCCTGGCAGTACGCGCTCGCCTTCGCCGTGCCCTGCACCGGCGGTCTGCTCGGGTCCCGTCTGGCCCCGCGGCTGGTGGCGCGCCACGGCAGGCACCGGGTCCTGGTCACCGCCGGGGCGCTGCGGGCCTGCTGGTCGATCGGCCTGGCGTTCACCGGACCCGGCGTGCCCGGTCTGGTCCTGGTCATGCTGGTCGAATTCGGGCTGATCACCTCGTGCGGCGTGTTCAACCCGGTGCTCGCCACCCACCGTCTGGACCGCACCCCGGCCGGCCGGGTCACCCGTACCCTGTCCGCCTGGTCGGCCACCGGCAAGGCGACCACCGCGGCAGCCACCGCCCTGTGGGGTGTCCTGGCCGCCCGGACCGGCCCCCGCACCGCCATCGCACTGGCCGGTGTCCTGCTCCTGCTCACACCGCTGCTGCTGCCCCGCCGGAGCGACGCCACGGGGGCCGGTGCCGAACCGGCCCCCGCGCCGGTGGAGTCGGACGGCGGCTGACCCTCGCCGCCGGGACCGCGGGACGGGTCCGGGGCGTGAACAGCGGCGCCCCAGGCCGGACCGTCCGGGTCTGGCCTACACCGCCCCGGGCACGTCCTCCGTGACTCCGTTCAACTCGGAGGCGGGATCGGTCCCGTAGGGGCGGGTGAGGATCTCCAGTCCGTGGCCCGCCGGATCGAGGAAGTAGACGCCCCGGCCGCCGTCGTTGCGGTTGATCCGGCGGGGGTGATTGCCGTGCGGGTCGGCCTGGATGGGGATCCGGGCCTTCACCAGGCGGGCCAGCGCCTGGTCGAACTCGTCCTCGGAGACGAGGAACGCGTAGTGCTGCATGGGGATGTCGGCGTCGATGGTGAGGAAGTCCAGCGTGACGCCGTTGGCGGTCGTCACCGGCAGGAACACCCCCGTCGGTGCCCCGACCTCCAGCCCCAGGATCTCGGCGAGGAACCGGGCCGACTTCTCCCGGTCCCGGGACAGAACGATGGTGTGATTGAACTCGACTGACACGGTTGAATGCCTCCACGGGCATCTCCGCGGCGCCTCCATGCCTCACCCGGCCGGTGACCGGCACGCGATGCCGCGCGCTGGATCGTAGGCAGGGGCGGTCGGGGCCGTCGAGCTGTTTTCGGCCGTGTTCGAAGCGCCCGCCGCGTCTCGCCGATCCCCGACCGGCGTTCCGCTCCTGACAGTTGTCAGGACCGTGCGGCCCACGGTCTCCCTACAGTTCTGCACGTCGGCAGGCAGCCGGTCCCGGCGCACCGCCGAACCGGAACGAGACCGGTTCCGACCACACCATCCTCGCCTTTCGTCCTTCGGGGGACAGACACATGAAGCGACTGATCAGCCGTACCGCCCTGGGCCTCGCCGTGGCCGCGCTCGCCGTCGGCGGCCTCGCCACCACCGCCCAGGCGGCCCCGGCCACCGCCGACGGCGGCGACCCGACGCTCACCGACGTCTACATCTGGGCCACCGACGTCAACCTGCGCCAGCAGCCGACCACCGACTCCCCGCGGCTCGCGGTGCGTTCGCAGTGGTGGGCGGACGCACTGTGCCAGAAGCAGGGCCAGACCGTGCACGACCCGGCCGTCGGCACCAACAACTGGTGGACCGCCGTCATGGAGTTCTCGGGCAGCGACATCGCCTGGGTGAACAACCTCTACATCCGGGGTGGCGAGAAGATCGCCGGGGTTCCGGACTGCTGACGTCGTCCCTTCCCCCCCCATGCCTGCGGCGGACCACCGGTGTCACGGTGGTCCGCCGCGGGTGTGTGCGGGGTCAGCAGGAGCCCGTCGGCCCCGTGTCGCCCCGCGATGACCGACTCCTCCTCGTCGTGCGGCGAGGTGTGGTGCGGCTCAGTACCAGCCGGTGTTCACCAGGTCGTGGCCGTCGCAGGCGAGCAGGGCACGCGAGACCCGGCCGTTGAGGTTGTTGCCGATCTGCGTGTAGGCGTAGTCGATGCCGGAGTCGACGGTCTCGGAGACCCAGCCGTCGTTGCGGCCCACGCCGTTGTCGGAACGCTGCAGGACGGCCGCGCAGCCGGGCCGGGAGTTCTCGATCCGGGCGAACGAACCGCACTTGTCGGAGTAGAAGTACTTCAGGGCCATGCCCTCGGCGTACTTGGTCGCCCCGATCTGGCGGAACGTGCCCGCGCAGAACGAGGTGGTGGGATACTGCCCCTCCATGCCGTAGAGGCCGTAGTTGCCGCCCGAGAACGGCTGGGCCTGGGCGGAGACCGGGAGGAGCGCCATCACCGCGGCGGCGCCCCCCGCGGCCAGCAGTGTCCTGAGTGATCGGCGGCTCATGAGCCCTCTTTCCTGTGTCGGCGGATGGAACGGTCGTGCGTGACAGCCGGCCCCCGGCTCGGCCGTCCTCGCTGGTCGTGACCGTAAGCGGGGGCACCGCACCACCGGCACCTGACACTTATCAGGGTGCGCCCGTGCTGCTCCCGCTCCCGCGGAGTCCTGACATTCGTCAGGACCGCCCTCCCCGCCCTCGCCCCTAGGGTGGCGACGCGGGCCGAGGTCCCGTCGGACAACCGGGTGAGCCAGAAAGGGCAACCATGCGCATGCTCCTGCGCGGCGCCGCCGCGCTCGCGGCCGTCGTCACGGTCGCGTCCCTCACGAGCGGTGCGGCGGCACGCCCCCGGTCGGGACAGGCCTCCGGCGCAGCCGGGGCCGTCCGGGCCGCCGAAGCCGCCCGGATCCCGCCCGGTGTCACCGCCGGCGTGGCCGTCTTCGACCGCCGGACCGGCACGTTCACCGAACAGGTCGACGACAGCGCGCGGTTCCGGTCCGCTTCGGTCGTCAAGCTCCTGCTGGTCCTGGACTTCCTGTGGGACCGCGGGCCCGACTACACCGTCCCCGCGGCCGACCGCGCCCGGCTGGAGCCGATGCTGCGCAGCAGCGACGACGACGCCGCCAACCACTACTGGTCGACGTACGGCGGTCCGGCGATCATCGACCGGATGACGGCCCGGCCCGCGCTCGGTCTGCGCGACACCGCGCCACCGCCCCGCGGGTACGAGGACTTCTGGGGGTACACCGCCCTCTCCGCCCGGGACACGGTGGCGGTCTACCGGTACATCCTGGAGAAGGCCCCCGCGCCGGTGCGTGACTTCATCATGGACAACCTGCGCCGTTCCACGCGCTGTTCCTCCACCGACCACTTCGACCAGCACTTCGGCATCGCGGGGTCGTTCGACCGGCCCTGGGCGGTGAAGCAGGGCTGGTCCGGGGCGTACGCGAAGGGCACGTGCGGCCCCGGGGCCGGGGGCTCGGGCACGCGGGCGGAGCCGGCCGCCCCGGCTCCGCGTGCCGCCGCGGCCGTGGACCTCGCCCGACCCGCTCTGCACACCACCGGCACGGTGGGCGCGGACGACCGGACGATCGTGGCCGTGCTGACGCTGCACCAGGAGGGCACGTCCTACGGCAAGGCGTACACCGACGTCGGCCGGCTGACCCGCTCGCTGAACGTGCCGGGCGGCGTACGGCCCGCCGGGACCTGGTTCGGGACGTGGGGCGAGTTCGTGAACGTCCGCAAGGGCCCGGCCACGCGCGACGACCGGATCACGCAACTCCCGGCCGGTGTCGAGGTGCTGGTGGGCTGCCAGATCCGCGGCGAGGAGGTCAGCGTGCCGCCGTACACCAACGAGTGGTGGGCCTATCTGCCGCAGTACGGGGGCTACATCTCCAGCATCTACCTCAGTTCGCCGGACAACCGGCTGCCGAACGTCCCGGAGTGCGGCGCGCCGCAGCCGTGACGGGAACGGGGGACGAGCGGTGGGCGGGGCCGCGGCCCTGCCCACCGCTCGCGTTCACGCGTCCGGGCCCTGGTACCCGGCGAGGTAGCGCAGCACCCTGTCCACGTGCGGCTGTACCCGTTCCGGTACGCCGCGCTCCTCGATGACCGTGCGGTCACTGGTGCGGTAGCCGGCCGCGACCAGCGCGGGAAGGTCCTTCTTCGGCAGGCCGGCCTGCTTGAAGCGCTGGTCGAGCCAGCACAGGTACAGGCTCATGGTGGAGATCGCGTCCGGGGGCGACATGTGGTCCTTGTCGCCGTCGCCGTCCCCGTCCACCGCCCAGGCGCGGAACACCGACGGTGTCCACATGGCGATGCCGTACTCCTCGCTCTGCGGGCGGGAGGCCTTGGTGTCGAAGTTGCTCTCCGCCTTGATCACCGCGGCGAGCAGGGCGGGCGTGATCTCCTCGTCGGTGCAGCGGTGGGCCGCGCGGGCGATGACGGGGCGCAGCGCCTCGGGTACGTCGGAGTTCTCGGGGATCTCACCGGCCGGCGGGCGGGCCGTGTCGGAGACCTTGGGGGTGCCGCGGTCGCGCTCGTCGTCCTGGGCGCCGCCGCCTCCCCCGAGCACGGCCGCCCCGACGACCGCGGCGGCGGTCAGGACGACCACTCCGGCGGCGACGGCGGGCACCAGGCCTCTTCGGCGCCGCTGCGGACCGCCGGTGGCGCCCTCGACCCGGGCGGCGACGATGTCGGCCGTGAGCGGGAGGCGGGCGGCGTGGTCCGGGGCGAGGCAGTCGGCGATGAGCCGCCGCATGTCCTCGTCGAGGCCGGCGTCGAGGCGCAGGGGCGCGGCGCCGCGCGCGTAGGTCTGGGCCGCGAGCGAGCGGGCCCGGGCCGTCGCGCCGGGGAACGGGTGGAGCCCGCCGGTGAGGACCTGGTGGGCGAGGACCCCGAAGGCCCAGATGTCGGCGGTGGGCCGGACAACGGCGCCCTGGGTGCCGGTGCGCTGGGACCACCACTCGGGCGGCAGGTGGTCGAGGGTGCCGAGCGGCGGCAAGTGGGCGTGGGTGCCGTCGAGTTCGGTGGCCAGGCCGAAGTCCGCCAGCCACACCCGGCCGCCCGGTCCCAGCAGGACGTTGGCGGGTTTGAGGTCACCGTGCACCCAGCCCGCGTCGTGCATGTGGGCGAGTCCGGCGGCGACCCCGCGCAGGACGCGGTCGGCGTCGGCGATCGGCCCGCCCGTCCCGGCGGCGTCCAGCACGTCCTTGAGGCTGGCCTCGGCCCGGTCCATGACCAGGGCGATGGCACCGTCCAGGGTGGGCAGTTCGGGTGCTTCGACGGTGCACACGGCGTGGGTGCGGACGAGGTGGGGGTGGTCGGCCTCGGAGCTGAACCGCACCTCGCGGGCGACGAGTTCGCCGAGGGCCGCGCGCTGCCCGGGCCCGAGGGCGCCGGTCGGGAGCACCTTCACGGCGACGGGCGTGCCGTCGGCGACCGTCACTGCCTCGTACACGGTTCCCCAGCCGCCGAAGCCGATGACCGCGCCCACCTCCCAGTCCTCGATGCGGAAGCCCGCGGGGAGGCCGGGCGGACGGGGTGCCCGCAGCTCGTCGTCCTGTTCCTCCGGTGGGGTCATGCGCCGGCCTCCTGCGGGGCACCCAGGCGGCCGGCGCCGCGCGGCGGCAGCAGCCCGAGGTGCTCCTCGCGGACCAGGCCGAAGCGCAGGGCGACGGAGGCGAGGCGGGTGCGCTTGGCGCCGGTGCGGCCGCCCTCGGCCGCGGCCGTGGCCTCTTCGCCCAGATCCAGGCGGAGTTTGGCGAAGGCGAGGTAGTCGATGTGGTAGTTGACCGCGGAGCGGGTCAGGTCCCGGCAGGACTCCAGCGGCCGCAGCCGCTCCACGATCTGCCCGACGCCGGGCAGCGCCGAGTCGGAGGGGTCGCGCAGCCGGGGTTCGCACAGGGCCACCAGGACGAGGAAGTACTTCGACGTCGTGTCCAGGGCGAAGGGGTGGACGGTCTGTTCGCCGCCACCGGGCAGGGACTGCTCGCCCAGGTAGGCGTGCTGGGGTGCGAACACCTTGAAGGTGGCGGTGCCGGACAGGGCGGGCAGCACCACGCGGGAGAACTCGAACGGCACGGGCGCCCCGAGCCGCCCGGGCGCGACCGTGAGGTACTCACCGGCGCCCTCCAGGTTCTCCACCACGTACGACACGCTGCGGCTGAAGTTGGACAGCCGCCAGTAGTCCCCGGCGGCTTCCAGTTGCCCGGCCCGGCGGGAGATCCCGGGGTCGGCCAGGACGATGCGGACCCCCGCCCCGCCGCGTCCGAAGTCCGCGATGTCCCCCGGTCCCAGATGGATCAGTTCGGGACTGCCCGTCTCGTGCCCGCCCCACTGGGCGGTACCGGGCAACTGCACGATGATCGTTTCCACGCGGACTCCCCCGCTGATGTCGCCCCCGTTTTGGTCGCGAGGATTGTACGGTCGGCTTCCGCTTGCCGCGGAGGCGGCGGGGCCGCCTCGGGGGAGCGGTTTCCGGGCGTCACGCGACGTGCTCGGAGACGGTTGTGGGGGGCTTTGCGGTTCCGGTCCGGCGGGGCGGGCCCGCGGCCGCCGGTTCCCGGCCGCCGCGGGCCGTCAGCCGAGGCAGACGACCAGCAGGCAGAGTTCCTTCGGCTGCGAGCCGGAGGGGGACGTTTCGGCTGGCGTGGTCGCGGCGGGCGGGGGCGTGGAGGGCGACTGCGGCTGCTGTGCGTCCGAGCCGGAGGCGGCGGCCGGGGGTGTCGTCGGTTCGGTGGCCCGCGGCGCCGACGAAGCGGCGTCGTTCGTGGTCGATCCGACGCTGTCCGTGACGGTCTTGTGGCGGGGCGACGTCGTCAGCGGCAGTTCGCGGGGGGTGGCGGCGGCGTCAGTCCGCGCGTCCGTGGGCGTGGTGCGGGGGTCCGCGGCCCGGGACTGCTGGTGGCGTGACGCGCGGTCGGTGTGCGACGGGGTATCAGGGGTGTCGGCCTCGCTCGCCGTCGGTTCGGTGAGCGTCGGCGCCTCCTTCAGGGTGCCCCCCATGGGGGTGTCGCCCGGCGTCGCGGCCGCCTGGGCGCCGGGTTTGCCGTTCCCGTTCATCGCGGCGACGGTCAGACCGCCGCCGACGAGCGCGACCGCGGTCGCCACCACGGCCCGGCGCTGGTTCTTCTTCCAGCGGGCCATCTGACGGCGCCGGGCCGCGCGCCCCTGCGGCCGGGCTTCGAAGCCCTCGGCGGTGTCGGTGTCCGGGACCTCGTACTCGCCGGACGGACCGGAGCCGGGGTTCTGCGGTGCGGATACGGGGACGGGGAGCTCGTCCCGCGCGGTGCCGTCGTGCCAAGTGCCGGGATCGGCCGGGTGTTCCCAGGAGGCCGGTCCGCCCGGGGCGGTGACGGGCGCGGGGGCCGGGCCGCCACGGACTCCGATGACGGAGGGGTCGATGTCCGGGGCGTAGGCGCCGCAGCCCGGGCAGACCAGGGCGCCGTTGAGGTGCCGACGGCACGACGAGCAGTAGTCCATGTGTGGTGTTCCCGATCTGGCTGTTCCGGCGGCTCGCCGGCCGCGCCCTGGTCACGTTCGCACGTGGGATCGAGCCGTAACGCTAACGAGACTTTGAAAGGGCGGTGTGCAGCCGGTGTGACACCCCTGCACAGATCCTCTGGATCTCGCGTGTGCCACACCTGACTCACGAGTAGAACCGACGCCGGAGGGGAACCCTCGGGCGCCCACGCCCTTCAGCCGCTCCTGGCGCCGCCGTATCCCTCAACTCCCCTGATTTTCCTCAAAACCGACGCACAACCGTTTGGATACCCGACGGGTCACACCATGCAGGAGCAACCACCTCGAAGAGTTGCATGGGGGAAATATGCGATTCACCCGTTCCGTTCTGGCCGCGTCCGCCGTGGCGGCGCTGTCCGTGGGAACCATGACCGCCATGGCGTCGCCGGCCTCGGCCGCGCCCAACACCACACCGCAGAAGGTCTGCGGCAGCGGCTACAAGACGGTCAACTCGGCGACCGTCGGCTCGTTGGGGACCGTCTACCTGACCTACAACGCCTCCAACGGCCAGAACTGCGTCACGACCATCCGCAACAACCCGGGCAAGGCCGTGAACATGTCGGCCTGGGTCTCCGTCCCGGACACCGAGGAAAGCCACTACGACGAGGGCCTGTTCACGTCGTACGCCGGACCGACGTACGCCTATGGCAAGGGCCACTGCGTGGACTGGGGCGGCAGCATCGGCAACACCTACGTGCAGGTGTACGGCTCCAACTGCGGCTCCCTGAAGGAGCACCGGATCACCTTCACCCGCTGACCCCCCTCCAGCCGGGCTCCACGGGCCACCGTGGGGCCCGGCTTCTCCGTGCCGGCCCTACGCCCAGGCCGTCACCGGTACGAACGAGCCGTCCTGGCGGAAGCGGTCCGCGCGGAGCTGGTAAGGGCCGGCCGCGTCCCGGAAGGAGCAGCCGTTGCCGTCGGCGAGGCCGGGGACGATCTCCTGAGGGTCCCTTTAGACACCGAGGCTCGTTGTGCGACATATCGAACCAGGTTCGGCTACTCGGCCACATATGGGAGCTCAGAAGGTAGAGGCGAGGCGGAGGGCGGTCAAGGGTTTGAACCGGGGTTCACACGCCCAGTGAGGAAGGAGCGGTCGGTGGATGTACCTCCACTGCCGTCGTCGGCATTCCACCACCGGCCGCCGGACGTTACCGTTCGGTAGAGAAGCCGCTTCCGGAGGTGCCCATGACGCTCGACCGTTGCGAAGGCCTGACGGAGACCGCCCGTGCGCTCGCCGCCGGGGAGGTGACCTCACGGGAGCTGGTCGAGCGGACGCTGGCGCGGATCGAGGCGACGCAGGGAAGTCTCAACGCCTTCCGGATCGTCCGGGCGGAGGCCGCGCTCGCGGAAGCCGACGCCGCCGACCGCGAACTGTCCTCGCACGGCGCGCGGAAGCCGCTGCTCGGGGTACCGGTCGCGGTGAAGGACGACATGGACGTGGCCGGTGAGCCGACCGCGTTCGGCTGCTGCGGGGAGTTCCCGCCGGTCACCGAGGACGGCGAGGCCGTGCGGCGGTTGCGCGCGGCCGGAGCCGTGATCGTCGGCAAGACCAACACCTGCGAGTTCGGGCAGTGGCCCTTCACCGAGGGGCCCGCCTTCGGCGCGACCCGCAACCCCTGGAGCACCGACCACACGCCCGGCGGTTCCTCGGGCGGCTCGGCCGCCGCGGTCGCCGCCGGTCTGGTGCCCGCCGCGCTCGGCTCGGACGGCGCCGGCTCGGTGCGGATCCCGGCCGCCTGGACCCATCTGGTCGGCATCAAGCCGCAGCGCGGCCGCATCTCGACCTGGCCGCGCGGCGAGACCTTCCAGGGCATCACCGTCAACGGCACCCTGGCCCGCACGGTGGCCGACGCGGCCCTGCTGCTGGACGCGGCCGGCGGCAACCACCCGCAGGACCCGCACCGGCCCCCGGCCGTCGACGTGTCCGGGGCCGTCGGCCGCGACCCGGGGCGGCTGCGCATCGCCCTCTCCCTCAAGCCGCCCTTCACGGCGGTGCCCGCCCGGCTCCTGCCCGAGGTGCGCACCCGGGTCGTCGAACTGGCCGAGCGGCTCAGCGCGTTGGGGCACTTCGTCGAGGAGGCGGACCCCCCGTACGGGCAGATCGGGCTGACCTTCGTGCCGCGCGCCACGGCCGGGATCGCCGAGCGTGTCGGTGAGGCGCCCTTCCCGGCCCTGCTGGACCGGCGCACCCGGGGCGCGGCCCGGCTGGGGCGGCTGCTCCGCGGGGCCCCGCTGCGGGCGGCCCGGCGTGCGGAGAGCGTGCTGCACCGGCGTATCGGCGGCTTCTTCACCTCGTACGACGTCGTCCTCGCTCCGACGACCGCCGCTCCCCCGCCGCGGATCGGGGCCCTGCTGGAACTCAGCGGGTTCGCCACCGACCGGGCGATGATCGCCGCGTGTCCCTACGCCTGGCCGTGGAACGTGCTGGGCTGGCCGGGCGTCAACGTGCCCGCCGGATTCACGCCGGACGGGCTGCCGGTCGGCGCGCAGCTGCTGGGCCCGGCGAACAGCGAGCCGCTTCTGGTGCAGGTGGCCGCGCAGTTGGAGGCGGAGCTGCGCTGGGCCGAGAAGTGGCCGTCGCCGCCGGTCCCGGAGCGTTCCGCAGCCGCCTGAGCGACCGTACGCTGCTGTCATGGCGGACGCGTCGATGGTCGGGCTCATGGGGCGGGTCACCGGAACGGTCGGGCCCGGGCTGGTCGGCGAGGTGATCGTCCGGGTGCGTGGCGGTGCCGAGCACTTCCTCGCCCACCCGGCGTCGGCGACGGACCGCATCGAGACGGGCACGGTCGTCATGGTGGTCGAGTACCTGCCCCCGAGAACGGTCTACGTCACCGCGGCGTACGCCAGTTGAGCCCGCTGCGACGCAGGTGAGAGCCGTACGCGTCAAGCTTGTGCCAAGGATGCGCCGGTGGCTGTATCCGCGCTCCCCCGAGGAGCACACTCCCCTTCGTTCGGTGCCGAGAGCACGAACAGCAGCACGACGAGACCATGCTGATCACCCATCAGCTGCGCACCGGTCCGCAGGCCCTGACGGCACCCGACCCTGAGCCGGCGCCGTTGTTCACCGGCCCGTCCGAAGTGCTCGTCCCGGGCGGCCCGTTCACGATGGGCACCTCGGGCGAGCCCTGGGCGCTGGACAACGAACGCCCCGCGCACCGGCGTGAGGTGGCGCCCTTCCGCATCGACACCACGCCGGTCACGAACGGTGCCTACCAGGCGTTCATCGAGGACGGCGGCTACGACGACCCGCGCTGGTGGGCGGCCGACGGCTGGGCGCACATCCGCGGGCACGGCATCGACGCCCCGCTGTTCTGGCGGCGCGACGGGAAGCAGTTCCTCAGGCGCCGGTTCGGCGTCACCGAGGTCGTCCCACCGGACGAGCCGGTGCTGCACGTGTGCTGGTACGAGGCCGACGCCTACGCCCGCTGGGCGGGACGCCGGCTGCCCACGGAGGCCGAATGGGAGAAGGCCGCCCGCTACGACCCGGCCGGCGACCGTTCGATGCGCTACCCGTGGGGCGACGCCGAGCCGGGGCCCGAGCACGCCAACCTCGGCCAGCGGCACCTGCGTCCGGCGCCCGCCGGGAGCTACCCGGCCGGTGAGTCGCCGCTCGGCGTACGGCAGTTGATCGGCGACGTGTGGGAGTGGACGGCGAGCGACTTCCTGCCCTACCCCGGCTTCAAGGCGTTCCCGTACAAGGAGTACTCGGAGGTCTTCTTCGGGCCCGAGTACAAGGTGCTGCGCGGTGGTTCGTTCGCCGTGGACGCGGTGGCCTGCCGGGGCACGTTCCGCAACTGGGACTACCCGATCCGCCGGCAGATCTTCTCCGGGTTCCGCACGGCCCGGTCGGAGGGCGTCTGATGTGCCGTCATGTGGCGTACGTGGGACCGCCGGAGGCGCTGGGCCGGCTCCTGGTCGAGCCCCCGCACGGGCTGTACCGGCAGTCGTGGGCGCCCCGGCACCAGAAGTACGGGACGGTCAACGCCGACGGGTTCGGCGTGGGCTGGTACGCCGAGGGCGACCCGGTGCCGGCGCGTTACCGCCGGGCGGGGCCGGTCTGGGCGGACCTCTCCTTCGCCGATCTCGCCCGGGTCGTACGGTCCACGGCGCTGCTCGCGGCGGTGCGGGACGCGACCCTGTCGGGAGCGGACGCGGAGGCCGCCGCGGCCCCGTTCGCCGCCGGGAGCTGGCTGTTCAGCCACAACGGGGCGGTGAAGGGCTGGCCCGGCTCGCTGGCCGCCGTCTCCCGGACGCTGCCGCACGAGGACCTGCTGTCCCTGGAGGCCCGCAACGACTCGGCGCTCGTGTGGGCGCTGGTGCTGGCCCGGCTGCGCGGCGGCGACGAGGAGGGCCAGGCGCTGGCGGACACCGTCCTGGAGGTCGCCGCCGCGGCCCCCGGTTCCCGGCTGAACCTCCTCCTCACCAACGGCGACACGATCACCGCGACCACCTGGGGCGACACCCTCTGGTACCTCACCCGGCCCGGCGGCGGCACCGTCGTGGCCTCCGAGCCCTACGACGACGATCCGCACTGGCGGGAGGTCCCCGACCGCACCCTCCTCGCGGCGAGCCGCACCGATGTGCTGCTGACGCCGCTGAAGGAGCCGGCCGACGCCTTCGCACCCGCCTCACCGAAGGAGCCCCGTACGTGAGCCCGTTCCACCTCACCCGCACCCTGCCCGAGGACGCCACGGACGCCGCGCTGCGCGCCGACGTCCACCGGGGTCTGACCTGCCGCCCCAAGTCACTGCCGCCGAAGTGGTTCTACGACGCGCACGGCAGCGACCTGTTCGAGAAGATCACCGAACTGGAGGAGTACTACCCGACGCGCGCGGAGCGGGAGATCCTCCTCGCGCGCTCCGGGGACATCGCCGCGGCGACCCGGGCGCGCACCCTGGTCGAGCTCGGCTCCGGATCCTCGGAGAAGACCCGGCATCTGCTCGATGCCCTCACCGACCTGCACACCTACGTCCCGGTCGACGTCAGTGAGAGCGCCCTCACCCAGGCCGGGGAGGCACTCGCCGCCGAGCGGCCGGGCCTGGACGTGCACGCGCTGATCGCCGACTTCACCGCGGAGCTGACCCTGCCGGACACACCGGGGCCGCGGCTGGTGGCGTTCCTCGGCGGCACGATCGGCAATCTGCTCCCCGCCGAACGCGCCGCGTTCCTGACGTCCGTACGCGCCCTGCTCGCCCCGGGGGACGCCCTGCTGCTGGGCACGGACCTGGTCAAGGACGAAGAGGTGCTGGTCCGGGCGTACGACGACGGGGCGGGGGTGACGGCCGCGTTCAACAAGAACGTGCTGTCGGTGATCAACCGCGAGCTGGGCGGCGATTTCGATCCCGGCGCGTTCGACCACGTGGCGCTGTGGAACGCGGAGCACGAATGGATCGAGATGCGGCTGCGCTCGCGCAGGGCACAGACGGTGAAGGTGCCGGCGCTCGATCTCGCCGTCGACTTCGCCGCCGGTGAGGAGATGCGGACCGAGATCTCGGCGAAGTTCCGCCAGGAGGGCGTGCGCGCCGAACTGTCGGCGGTGGGCCTCGACCTGACCCACTGGTGGACGGACGCTCCGGGCCGGTTCGCGCTGTCGCTGAGCGTGGCGCGCTGACCCGGTGAGGCCCGGGTGGCGGCGAGGCCGGGAGACGACGTCTCGCGCATCGCCGCCGCCTGGGGCACGGTGGAATGACCGTGACACTCCCGTCACCGGAACGTCACTGGAAGAGGAGCAGCGGCATGTCGAACCACACCTACCGGGTCACGGAGATCGTCGGCACCTCACCGGACGGCGTCGACCAGGCCATCCGCAACGGCATCGACCGGGCCTCCCGGACACTGCACAACCTGGACTGGTTCGAGGTGACGCAGGTGCGCGGCCAGCTCGAGGAAGGTCGGATCGCCCACTGGCAGGTGGGGCTCAAGGTGGGCTTCCGGCTCGACGAGACGCAGTAGTGCTCAGGTCCGCCCTTCGCGCTCCTGCGCCGCCTTCATCTCGGCGGACCGGGTCACCCAGTCGGCCCGTACGACGGTGAAGCCCGCGCGGCGGGCGTCGGCGCAGACCAGTTCGTCGTCGTCGACGAGGACGCGGACCTCGCGAGTGCGGGCCAGCCGCCGCAGGATCTCCAGCTTGGTGAACCGGGCGGGGCGCCGGTCTGCGTCCCGCCGCATGTACACGCGTCCCTCGGGCAGGCCCTGCGCCCGGAGCCAGTCGAGGGTGTCGCGCCGGCAGCGCTCGGGCCGCCCGGTCAGGTAGAGGATCTCGCACTGCTGCGCGTGCTCCCGGACCAGGGCGACGCCCTGCGGGACGGGCGGGTCCTGCGGCGCCGCCGAGAAGAAGCCGTCCCAGTCCTTCGGCCTGCGCTGCAGAAAGCCCTGCCGGTGCGTGGTGTCGGCGAGGGTGTTGTCCAGGTCGAACACGGCCAGCGGGGCCGTGCTGCGGTCGTCACTCACACCGCCCACCCTAAACGCATGCGGGACAGCGTGAACCGGGAAATGGCCCGTACTGTTCGGCGGGGTGTGAACAAGCCATGGGCACCGGTGAATCAGGCCCTCACAGTTGATGTCTAAAGCACAGCACTGACATACTCCGCTCTCAGTTTTACGGATTCACGCCCCCCACAGAGCCCGCACCCCCATCCCGCGTCCGGCGCCCCTTCACCCTGCCCGAAAACCGGACGCGTCCACTGACCCCTCGGGGTCGAGTGCGGGGCACGATGCAGCGAAGAAGGTGCGCCTGTGCCCGAATTCTCTCCGCAACGGGACGACATTCCCGCATTCCCGCTTCCGCACATCGAACACACTGCGCCGTCTCGTATATCCGACCATCCCGAATTTCACTCCCTGCGCCGTGCGCAGCGCCGGTTCGGCGTCCGGGCGACCGTCCTGTCCGTCGGCGGATTCCTGCTGTACGTGCTGCTGCCGAGTTTCGTGCCGGCGGTGATGAACCAGCCGCTGTTCGGCCGTCTCACGGTCGGACTGGTCCTCGGGCTCGGGCAGTTCGTCCTCATGGGCGTGACCGTCCGGTGCCATGTGCGGCACATGCGCACCCGGGTGGATCCGCTCGCCCGCGGGCTGCGGTCCCGGCTGCGCGAGACCGAGAGGCGCCGTGCCCGTTCGGCGCCGCCGCCGCAGACTGCGGGGCAGCGGCCGCTCCGGCACGGGTCGCGGGGGTTCCGCACGTGGTGAGCGCGGCCGCCATCGACGACAGCAGTCTGCAGCTGACGTTCGTCCTGTTCCTGACCGTGGTCGTGATCACCCTGTTCACGGCCCTGCTGACGGCGCCTCAGCGCGACGAGATCAGTGAGTTCTACCTCGGCGACCGTGCCATGTCGCCGCTGCGCAACGGTCTCGCCCTGTGCGGTGACTACCTGTCCGCCGCCACCCTGCTGGGCAGCACCGGGCTGGTCGCCCTGACCGGGTACGACGGGCTGATGTACCTCGGCGGCACCACGGTCGCCTGGATGACGGTGCTGCTGCTGATCGCCGAACCCCTGCACCGCACGGGCAGGTTCACGCTCGGAGACACCGTGGCTCTGCGCCTGCCGCGGCGGCAGCGGCCGGTCCGGGTGGCGCTGGCGGTGTGCGTCCTGGCGATCGCCACGCTCTACCTGGTGGCCCAACTCGTGGGCAGTGTGGCCCTGCTGACCCAGTTCACCGGTGTGCCGAGCGGCACCACGCGCACCCTGTGCGTGGTCGTGATCGGTGTGTTCGTGATCCTGTACGCCTCCCTCGGCGGCATGCCGGGCGCGACGGTCATCCAGATCATCAAGGCCGTGATGCTGGTGGCGGGCGTGCTGTTCACCGCGGGCTGGGTGCTGCACCGCTTCGACTGGAACCCCGGCGCGTTGCTGGAGCGGGCGTCCGAGCGCAGCGGTTCGGGCCTGAGCTTCCTGGAGCCCGGGCTGCGCTACGGCGGCACGGTCAGCAACAAGCTGGACTTCCTCAGCCTGGAACTGGCCATCGTGCTGGGCCTCGCCGCCCTGCCCCATGTGCTGATGCGGCTGCTCACCCCGCGCAATGCCGGGGTGTTGCGCTCCTCGGTGGTGTGGGCCGTCGGACTGGTCGGGGCGGTCTGCCTCGGCGCCGGTGTCCTGGGGCTCGGTGCCACCGCGCTGCTGGGCCGGGACGCCATCGAGAGCACGGACCGCACCGGCAACGCCGCCGTCCTGCTGCTCGCGCACGAGCTGGGCGGCAGTGTCCTGACCGCGCTGCTGACCTGTCTGGCGTATCTGACGCTGCTGGCCGTGGCGGTCGGACTCACCCTGGCCGGGGCCTCCTCCCTCGCCCACGACCTGTACGGCGGGGTGATCCGCAGGGGCCGGGCCGGCGAGACGGAGGAGCTGACCGTCGCCCGGCTGTCCGGGGCGGTCATCGGGGTCCTCGGCATCCTGCTGGCCCTCGTCGCCCGGGGGGCGAACACCGCGACGCTCGCCTTCCTGGCCTTCGCCATCGCGGCGTCCGCGATCCTGCCGACGATCGTCTACACCCTCTTCTGGCGGCGCTTCAGCGCGAAGGGGGCCCTGTTCAGCCTGTACGGCGGGCTGTTCTGCTCCGTCCTGCCGGCCGTCTTCTCCCCCGTCGTCTCCTCGGCCCCGGGCTCGTTCTACCCCGAGGCCGACTTCGCCTGGTTCCCGCTCCAGAACCCCGGCATCGTCTCCATCCCCGCGGGTTTCCTGCTGGGCTGGCTCGGCACGGTGCTGGACCGGGGCCCGGGCGAGGATCCCGCCACGCACGAGGAGTTCGAGGTGCGGATGCTCGTGGGCGCGGACGACTGAGGCACCTCGCCGGGGCAGCGGTGGCGAGCACCGGGACGCATATTGTTAATGGGATCCATTTTCATGTAGCGTCTCGGTGCCCGACCACCGAGGAGGAGACCCCCATGGCCGTCCCGAAGCGGAAGATGTCCCGCAGCAACACCCGCCACCGCCGCGCCCAGTGGAAGGCGGCCACACCGGCGCTGGTCCCCGTCACCGTGGACGGCGTCCGGCACCTCGTACCGCAGAACCTGGTGAAGGCCTGCGAACGCGGCCTGCTACGCCCCGACGGCTGAGCGCGCCTGCGCCCAGAAACAGGCCCGGACCCGGCGCAGCCAGGCCTCGACCGGCGCCTCGCCGGGTTCGTCCGGCAGTGCCGTGGGGCCCTCGTCGAACGCGGCCTCGTAGTGTCTGAGCAGGGGCAGGGCGGCCGACGGGTCGGCGGCGACGCGCTCGCCGAAGGCGTGGTACTCGTCCGGGTCCTCGACGCGGATCGACAGCCGCCCGGTGGTGTACAGCTCCAGGCCCTGCGCACACAGCCGTTTGAGGTGCCGTGCGTGCTTGGCGGTGCGCTTGCGGGTGTCGGCGGAGAACGAGCCGTCGCCGCGTGCCTCCAGTCGCCGGAACTGCTGGGTGGCGTAACCGAGATAGGCGTCCCGTACACGCTTGGCGCTCAGGAACGCCGTACGGATGCCGATGAGTTCGTCGCCGAGCGGGGTGCGGATCTCGTACAGGTCGTCCGGGAGCCACACCAGCTCCATCGCGGTCGGGTTGCCGCCGAGGGCCAGCCGGCACCACTTGGCGGCCTCGTGCAGGGTGCGGTCCGGCGCCGTGCTGACGTGTGACTCCTTCGGCCGGCGCAGACCGTGCAGCTCTTCGGTCGGCGCGGCGAACAGGCCGAGACGGTCGATGTCGGAGCCGGGGCGGGCCAGGCCGTAGGCGGTCGATCCGACGATGCCGGAGAGCAGGATGTTGGGGACGGTCACGGTCGGCCGCCTTTCGCTACGGGTACCGGAACAGTGTCCTGGCCAGCCCGGGCCCGGTCACCTCGTTTTTTCGGCGGTGGGCGAGGCGGGGCGGCGGAATACGGGCGGCCCCGCCCGGCGTAGAACCGGATATGGATTCCGTGCGTCTGTCCGTCCTCGACCGCTCCCGCACCCGCGAGGGGCACACCCACCCCGAGGCGCTGCGCGACACCGTGCGGCTCGCACAGGAGCTGGAGCGGCTCGGCTACCACCGGTTCTGGGTCTCGGAGCACCACGGCGTGCCCGGGGTCGCCGGCTCCGCGCCGACGGTGCTGGCCGCGGCCGTGGCGGGCGCGACCCGGACCATCCGGGTCGGCACCGGCGGGGTGATGCTGCCCAACCACCGTCCCCTGGTCGTGGCCGAGCAGTTCGGCGTGCTGGAGTCGCTGTTCCCCGGGCGGATCGACATGGGTCTCGGCCGGTCCGTCGGTTTCACGGGCGGAGTGCGCAGGGCCCTGGGCCGTGACAAGGACGACGCCGACGACTTCGAGGCCCAGCTCGCGGAGCTGCTCGGCTGGTTCCGCGGCACCTCCCCCACCGGGGTGCACGCCCGGCCCGCCGAGGGCCTGACCGTACCGCCGTTCGTCCTGGCCATGGGCGAGGGCGCCGGCATCGCCGCCCGCGCCGGCCTGCCCATGGTCATCGGCGACCTCAGGAACCGCGACCGGATGCGGCGCGGCATCGACGCGTACCGCGAGTCGTTCCGCCCCTCCCCCTGGGCCGCGGAGCCCTACGTCGTCGTCTCGGGCACCGTCGCCGTGGCCGGCACCCCCGAGGAGGCCCGGCGGCTGCTGATCCCCGAGGCCTGGTCCATGGCGCACTCCCGCACCCACGGCACCTTCCCGCCACTGCCGCCCGCCGAGCGCGTGGAGGCACTCACCATGACGGGCAAGGAGCGCGACTTCTACGAATCCGGACTGAGCGGCCACATCGCCGGCACCGAGGAGCAGGTGGCGCACGAGCTGGAGACCCTGCTGAAGGAGACGGGCGCGCAGGAGGTGCTGGTCACCACCAGCACCTACGACCGTGAGGCCCTGCTGCACTCCTACCGGCGGCTGGCCGCGATCACCTCCGGTTAGAGTCGTCTTCCATGCACGACCGCGACCCCCATGACCCGTTCGTCCGTGTCCGCGGAGCCCGAGAGCACAACCTCCGGGGCGTCGACGTCGACCTCCCCCGGGACGTAGTGGCCGTGTTCACCGGCGTCTCCGGCTCGGGCAAGTCGTCGCTGGCGTTCGGCACGATCTACGCGGAGGCGCAGCGCCGCTACTTCGAGTCGGTGGCGCCGTACGCACGCCGGCTGATCCACCAGGTCGGCGCGCCGAAGGTCGGGGAGATCACCGGTCTGCCGCCGGCCGTCTCGCTCCAGCAGCGCCGGGCGGCGCCCACCTCGCGCTCCTCCGTCGGCACGGTCACCAACCTCTCCAATTCCCTGCGGATGCTGTTCTCGCGGGCCGGTACCTACCCGCCCGGCGCCGAGCGGCTCGACTCCGACGCCTTCTCCCCCAACACGGCGGTGGGGGCCTGCCCGGAGTGCCACGGGCTCGGGCGGGTGCACCGCACCAGCGAGGAGCTGCTGGTCCCCGACCCGTCGCTGTCGATCCGGGACGGGGCGATCGCGGCGTGGCCGGGCGCCTGGCAGGGCAAGAACCTGCGGGACATCCTCGACGCGCTCGGCCACGACGTGGACCGGCCGTGGCGGGAGCTGCCCGCGGGCGACCGGGAGTGGATCCTGTTCACGGACGAACAGCCGGTGGTCACCGTGCACCCGGTGCGGGACGCCGACCGGATCCAACGTCCGTATCAGGGAACGTACATGAGCGCCCACCGGTACGTGATGAAGACGTTCTCGGACTCCAGGAGCCCGACCCTGCGGGCGAAGGCCGAGCGGTTCCTCACCAGCGCGCCCTGTCCGGCGTGCGGGGGCAGCCGGCTGCGTCCCGAGGCCATGGCGGTGACGTTCGGCGGCCGGACCATCGCCGAGCTGGCGGCGCTGCCGCTGGTGGAGCTGGCCGCCGGTCTCGACGCGACCTCGGAGGCCGCCCGGGTCCTCACCGACGACCTGAGATCCCGCATCGCGCCGGTCGTCGAGCTGGGCCTCGGCTACCTCAGCCTCGACCGGCCCACCCCCACCCTCTCCGCGGGCGAACTGCAGCGCCTGCGGCTCGCCACCCAGCTGCGCTCGGGCCTGTTCGGCGTCGTCTACGTCCTCGACGAGCCGTCGGCCGGGCTGCACCCGGCGGACACCGAGGCACTGCTCACGGTGCTGGAGCGGCTGAAGTCGTCCGGGAACTCGGTGTTCGTGGTGGAACACCACCTGGACGTGATGCGCGGCGCCGACTGGCTGGTCGACGTGGGTCCGGGCGCGGGCGAGCGCGGCGGGCGGGTGCTGCACAGCGGCCCGGTGGCCGGGCTGGCGGCAGTGGCGGAGTCGGCGACGGCGCGCTACCTGTTCGACCACTCCCCCGCCCCGGCGCGGAAGGTGCGCGAGGCGACCGGCCGGCTCAAGACCGGCCCGACCACGCGGCACAACCTGCACGGGGTGACGGCGGAGTTCCCGCTCGGCGTGTTCACCGCGGTCACCGGGGTGTCCGGCTCGGGCAAGTCGACGCTGATCGGGGAGATCACCGAGGAGTCGGCTGGGGTGGGCCGGCTCGTCTCGGTCGACCAGAAGCCGATCGGCCGCACCCCGCGGTCGAACCTCGCGACCTACACGGGCCTCTTCGACGTCGTGCGCAAGGTGTTCGCCGCCACCGACGGGGCCCGCGCACGCGGTTTCGGCGTCGGGCGGTTCTCCTTCAACGTGGCGGGCGGGCGCTGCGAGACCTGCCAGGGCGAAGGGTTCGTCAGTGTGGAGCTGCTGTTCCTGCCGAGCACGTACGCGCCGTGCCCGGACTGCAGCGGGGCGCGGTACAACCCGCCGACGCTGGAGGTGACGTACCGGGGGCGGAACATCGCGCAGGTGCTGGATCTGACGGTGCAGGGCGCGGCGCAGTTCTTCGCGGACACCCCGGCCGTGGCCCGCAGCCTGGGCACCCTGCTCGACGTCGGCCTGGGCTACCTCCGGCTCGGCCAGCCCGCGACCGAGCTCTCCGGTGGCGAGGCGCAGCGCATCAAGCTGGCGAGCGAGCTGCAGCGCGGCCGGCGCGGCCACACGCTCTACCTCCTCGACGAGCCGACGACCGGACTGCACCCGGCCGACGTGGACGTCCTGATGCGCCAGTTGCACGGCCTCGTGGACGCCGGGAACACCGTGGTCGTCGTCGAGCACGACATGTCCGTCGTCGCGGGCGCGGACTGGGTGATCGACATGGGCCCCGGCGGCGGCGACGCGGGCGGCCGCATCGTGGCGGCGGGCCCGCCGCGCGAGGTCGCACGCGCGACGGACAGCCGGACGGCACCGTATCTGGCCCGCACGCTGTCCGGGTCCGCCGGCCGACGGCCCGGAATCGCCTGAGCGCACCGGGGGCGGCCGCCTACGCCACCAGCACGGTGTGCGTCCACGACGGTGCCGTCGTCTCCGGGGGCTGGGCGGCGCGCGCCAGGGCGCGGCGGTCGGTGCCGGTGCCCGGCGGGATCGGGTCCCGGACCTCGACCTCGGCGACCAGGCCGCGGGCCGTCGCCACCCGCCACAGGGAGGCGAGCAGGGTGTCCGCGCCGACGTACGCGGGCGCCGTGGTGGTCGTGCCGTCCCCGAGCCGGTAGCCGAGCCGGACCGGCTGGACCGGCACCCCGGCGTCCAGGGCGGCCTGGAAGACGGCCCGGCGGAAGGTGCCCTGGGCCCGGCCGCACCAGGTGCTGCCCTCGGGGAAGGCCGCGACCGCGGTGCCCTGGCGCAGTGCCCCGGCGATCCGGGCGACGGTGTCCGGGAGGGCCCGCAGCCGGTCCCGTTCGATGAACAGGGTGCCGCCGCGCGCGGCCAGCGCGCCGGCCACGGGCCAGCGCCGCACCTCGGTCTTGGCCAGCATCCGGGCGGGACGCACGGCGGCGAGCAGCGGTATGTCCAGCCAGGAGATGTGGTTGGCGACCAGCAGCAGTCCGCCGGTGGGGGCGGCGGCGCCGGTGATACGGACCCGGACACCGGCGGCGCGTACGATCCACCGGCACCAGCGCCCGATGAGCGACGCCGGGATTCGGGCCCCGAGGGGCGTCAGGGCGATCCCCGCGAGCAGCAGCAGGACGACCGCGCCGAGCCGCAGCACGGCACGCGGCACGTCCCGCGCCCGCACGGCCGCCGGTGCCCGGACACAGGCCTCGGGCGTGCAGGGTGCGGTGGGCAGCCAGGCGCTCATCAGGCCGGCACGAGGGACAGGAAGTGGCGCAGGTAGCGCCCGTTGACGCGGCTCATCGGCAGCAGCACGTACAGGTCGGCGACGCCGAAGTCCGGGTCGTGGGCCGGTGCGCCGCACACCCAGGCGCCCAGGCGCAGGTAGCCGCGCAGCAGGGCGGGCAGTTCGACGCGGGCGGCGGGTGCGGGGCCCGGTGCCCAGGGCTGCAGCGGCCGCACCCGGTACTCCTCCGGCGCGAGGTGCCTTTCGCTGACCCGGTCCCAGGTGGCGGACGCGAGGGCGCCGCCGTCGGCGAGCGGGACGGAGCAGCAGCCGGCGAGCCACTCGTGGCCGCGGTCGACCATGTAGCGGGCGATGCCTGCCCAGATGAGGCTGATGACCGCGCCGTCACGGTGGTCGGGATGCACGCAGGAGCGGCCTACCTCGACGAGCTGCGGCCGGATCCCGTCGAGCGCGGTCAGATCGAACTCGCCCTCGGAGTACAGCCGCCCGGCGACCGCCGCGCGCTCCGGCGGCAGCAGCCGGTAGGTGCCGACGACCTGGCCGCTCGTCTCCTCCCGGACGAGCAGGTGGTCGCAGTACGCGTCGAACGCGTCGGCGTCCAGGCCCGGCTGCGGGCCGGCCAGCAGGGCGCCCATCTCCCCGGCGAAGACGTCGTGCCGCAGCCGCTGGGCGGCGCGCACGTCCTCCTCGTTCCGGGCGAGGGCGACGGTGTAGCGGGTGGGGGCCGCGGGCTGCGCGGGGAGGTCGGCGGTCAGTACGCCGGTCATGGCACTCTCCTGGTCACGGGCCGGTCGGTGAGGCGGTGCGGGCGCTGAGCGGTGTCGTGCGGTCGTACGCCTCTGTTCTTCCGATGCCGGCTGACCTTCGCGTGTCATGTGCAGAGAGAACGGGTGTGAGGTTGCTGAACGGCTCGCGCCCGGGGCGCACGGCCCGGATGGCCTAGCTGCGCACGCGCCCACCGGCCGGTGCGGCCAGAGTGAGCTGCATGACAGAAGCCGGAGCCGACGGGCGACGAGGTGGCTCGGCCCCGTCCACCAAGCGGCGACGTCCCGTGCGCGGAGCCGGGGAGGCGGGCCGACGGGCCGCCGAGGAGCTGACGGAGCTGATCCGCCACCGCCTCGAAGGGGTGTCCGCGGTGTGCCGGGGCGAGGACGACGGCTGGGTCGTCGACGTCGACGTCCTCGAACTGGCCCGCATCCCCGACACCACGAGTCTGCTCGCGACGTACCGGGTGGAACTGGACGCGGCGGGCGAGCTGGTGCAGTACCGCCGGGTCGCGCGCTTCCGGCGCGGCGCCCAGGACCAGTGACCGGACCGTCGAAACCGCCCACGGGAAGGACCGCCGCATGACCGTCTACAGCGACGAGATCGTCTGTGCGCCCCGCGCCGGAACCCTCTACGACGTGCTGGAACTGATCCTCGACCGCGGCATGGTGATCGACGTCTTCGTGCGCGTCTCCCTGGTCGGGATCGAGATCCTCAAGGTCGACGCCCGCATCGTGGTCGCCAGCGTCGACACGTATCTGCGCTTCGCGGAGGCGTGCAACCGCCTGGACCTCGAGCACGACTCGCGGTCCAAGACCGTCCCCGAGCTGTTCGGCGGTCCGGTCGCCAGAACCGTCGGCAAGGCGGGTGCCAAGCGCACCGCCCGCTCCCTGACCGACAAGGTGCGCGACGTGCTCACCCCGGACCAGGGCGACGACGAGGCGGACGACACCGCGCGCGACGACGCCGACGACGCCCTTACCGAGCGCGCCGCACGGCCGGCGCGCAAGCGCCGCAGTGACGACGACCGCCCGCGGCCCCGGCGCCGCAAGGCCGAGGAGGACTGACCGTGACGGCCACCGCCGCCCTCACCACCGCCGGCACGCTCGGCACCCTGTACGTCTACGGCATCGCCCCCGCGGGCATCCGGACTCCGCGCGCCCCCGGGGTGGCCGGGGCGGAGGTGCGGCTGCTGACCGAGGGCGGGCTGTGCGCGGCGGTCTCGGACGCCCCGGCGTCCGTCCGGGCGCGGCGACGCGACCTGACGGCCCACCAGGCGGTGCTCGGGGAACTCCTCGCCCAGGGGCCCGTCCTGCCCATGCGGTTCGCCGTCCTCACCCCCGACGCGCAGGCGCTGTGCGGCCAACTGCGCTCCGACCGGGCCCACTTGGCGGCCCAGCTCGACGCGGTCCGGGACTGTGTCGAGCTGAACGTGAAGGGCACCGTGGTGCCCGGGTACTTCGCCGACCTGGTACGCAGGGACGAGGCCTTGCGCGCCCTCGCCCGCCGGACGCGCGAGCGTCCCGGTTACGAGGCGAACGTACGGCTCGGCGAGGCGCTGGCCAAGGGGGTCGCGCGTGAGGCCCGCAGCGCGGCCCGGGACGTCCTGGCACGGCTGGGCCCGCTCGCCGTGCGCTCGGTGCAGGGCCCGGTCGACGACGAGCAGGTGCTGAGCACGTCGTTCCTGGTGCGCTCCGCCGACGAGGAGCGTTTCCGGCAGGCCGTGGCGGAGCGGGCACGTGCCGTCGGGGACCGGCTGACGCTCGGCGTGACCGGTCCGCTGCCGTGCTACAGCTTCGTCGACGCGCCGTACGCTCCGGCAGGCCGGTGACGCGGTGGGACTCGTGAGCGGGCTCCTGCTGCTGCCCCTGGCCCCGGTGCGCGGCACGCTCTGGGTCGCCGACCACCTGCTCCAGGAGGCCCGGCGCCAGACGGGCGACCCGCGTGCGGTGCAGGCCCGGCTGGCGGCGCTCAACCGGGCCCTGGAGGAGGGCGCCATCGACGAGGCGGCCTTCGAGGAAGAGGAGGAACGGTTGCTGGCACGCCTCGACAGCCCCGTCCGGTACACCGGCCACCACCGCGGGGGCGCTTCGTGACCGACCTCGGCACCTGGCCCGCGGGACCGGAGACACTGCCCGCCGGGCCGCCCAGCGGGAGCCTCGCGGACCTGCTCGAACGCGTTCTGGACAAGGGCATCGTCATCGCGGGCGACATCAAGATCGACCTGCTCGACATCGAACTGCTCACCATCCGTCTGCGCCTGTTCATCGCCTCGGTCGAGACCGCCAAGAAGGCGGGCATCGACTGGTGGGAGACGGATCCCGCGTTGTCCTCGCGCGCCGCGCGGGACGCGCTCGGCGAGGAGAACGCGCGGCTGCGCGCCCGGCTGGAGGCGTTGGGAGAAGCCGACCCCGACACCACGGAGGCGACCCGATGAGCACCCTCTCCGCGGACCGGTCGGACGCGGCACCGCCGGCCCTGCCCGGCCCCACACTCACCTGTGTCTTCGCCGTGACGGACACCCCGGTGCCGGACGGGGTGTGCGCGGCGACGCCGGGCCACGACGGCGGCGGTCCGCTGCGTGTCCTCGCCGCCGGTCCGCTGCACCTGGTCGTGCAGGACGTGCCCGCGGCGGCCTTCCGCGAGGAGGCGCTCGCCGAGCGGCTCAACCGGCCCGACGAGCTGGAGCGCTGCGCCCGTGCCCACCACCGGGGCGTGCAGACGGCGGCGGGCGCGGGCCCGGCCGTCCCCCTGCCGATGGCGACGCTGTACCTGGACGACGACAACGCGGTACGGGCCGTGACCGCCCGGGAGGCCTCCCTGCGCGCCGTGCTGGACCGGCTGCGCGACCGCACCGAGTGGGCGGTGAAGGTGCACGGCCCGGTGATCGCGCCGGCCTCGGCCGCCACCGGCGACGGACCGCTCGACGGCCGGTCGTACCTGCGGCGGGCGAGCGCCCGGCGGCGTACCGAGCGCGAGGAGCGCGAGCAGGCCCTGGCACGGGCCCATGCCGTCGACCGGGAGCTGCGACGGTACGCCGTCGCGGCGACCCGGCACCGGCCGCAGAGCGAGCAGCTGAGCGGCCGCGGCGTCCCCCAGCTCCTCAACGCGGCCTACCTGGTCGACGACGGACGGCGTGAGCAGTTCGTCCGGGCCGTCGGCGAACTGGCCCGCGCCGCCCGGCGGTCCGCCGTGGAGGTCACCATGTCAGGGCCCTGGATCCCGTACTCCTTCGCCCGGACGGACGAGAACGAGTACGCCGCGCGGAAGGAGGCCGGCGCATGACCGTACCGGTCGCCGGCGGTGCCGGCCGCACGGCGGTGCCCTGGGACGGCCCGGACCCGTACGCGCCCGTCGGGGTGCCGCTCGTCGACCTGCTCGACCGGGTGCTGGCCACCGGTGTCGTGGTCAGCGGTGACCTGGTGCTGGCCATCGCCGACGTGCCGTTGGTGCGGATCTCCCTGCACGCCCTGCTGGCGTCGGTCAGTGAGCGGGTCCCCGCGCCGTGGCCGGACAGCGGGCCGCTGTGACCGCGCCGCGCACCCACGCGCTGGACCTCGATCCCGAGCGGGTCACGAACGACCTGGCGGCCCTGGTCCTGACCGTGGTGGAACTGCTGCGGCAGCTCATGGAACGCCAGGCGGTGCGCCGTTTCGACGAGGGCACGCTCAGCGCCGAGCAGGAGGACCGGCTCGGCACCGCGCTGATGCTGCTGGACGAGCGGATGGACGAACTCTGCGCACAGCACGGCCTGCGCCGCAGCGACCTCAACCTGGACCTGGGCCCCCTGGGGCCCCTCCTGGCCGATCCCGGCGTGTGACGACGCCCCGCAAGGGGCGCGGGGAACCGCGCGACCGGCCACGACCCACCCGCAGCCGCCCAACGACCGTCCTCACAGCGGCGCTACCGCTTCACCTTCCGCGCGGCCCGCAACCACTCCTTGTTCATGCTGGTGATGGACATCAACGGAATGCCCTTCGGGCAGGCGGTGGCGCACTCGCCCGCGAGCGTGCATCCCCCGAACCCTTCCTCGTCCATCTGCTCCACCATGTCCAGCACCCGCGTCTCTCGCTCCGGCGCCCCCTGCGGCAGCACGTTCAGGTGGTTGATCTTGGCGGAGGTGAACAGCATGGCCGCCCCGTTGGGGCAGGCCGCCACGCACGCCCCGCACCCGATGCACTCGGCGTGCTCGAAGGCGAGGTCGGCGTCCGGCTTCGGCACCGGCGTGGCGTGCGCCTCGGGGGCCGCCCCCGTCGGCGCGGTGATGTACCCGCCGGCCTGGATGATCCTGTCGAACGCCGACCGGTCGACGACCAGGTCCTTGATCACCGGGAACGCCGAGGCCCGCCACGGCTCCACGTCGATCGTGTCGCCGTCCTTGAACGAGCGCATGTGCAACTGGCAGGTGGTGGTCCGCTCGGGGCCGTGCGCGTCGCCGTTGATGACGAGCGAACACGCGCCGCAGATGCCCTCGCGGCAGTCGTGGTCGAAGGCGACGGGGTCCTCGCCCTTGACGATGAGTTCCTCGTTGAGCGTGTCGAGCATCTCCAGGAAGGACATGTCGGGCGAGATCCCGTCCACCTCGTACGTGGACATCGTGCCGTCGGCGTCGGCGTTGCGCTGCCGCCAGACGCGCAGGGTGAGCTTCATGCGTAGCTCCGCTGGGTGGGGTGGACGTACTCGAAGACCAGGTCTTCCTTGTGCAGGACGGGAGCCGCGCCGGTGCCGGTGAACTCCCAGGCGGCGGCGTAGGAGAACTCCTCGTCCTTGCGGGCGGCCTCGCCGTCGGGCGTCTGGGACTCCTCGCGGAAGTGGCCGCCGCAGGACTCCTCGCGGTGCAGCGCGTCGAGGCACATCAGCTCGGCGAGCTCCAGGTAGTCGACGATGCGGTTGGCCTTCTCCAGCGACTGGTTGAACTCCTCGCCGGTGCCGGGCACCTTGATGCGCCGCCAGAACTCCTCGCGGATCTGCGGGATGCGCTCCAGGGCCTTGCGCAGTCCGGAGTCGGTGCGGGCCATGCCGCACAACTCCCACATCAGTTCGCCGACTTCGCGGTGGAAGGAGTCGGGGGTGCGGTCGCCGTCGACGGACAGCAGCAGGTTGAGCCGGTCCTGGGTGTCGGCCAGCACCTCCTGGACGACCGGGTGTTCGTCGGTGACCGCCTCGTGGTGCGGGTTGCGGGCCAGGTAGTCGTTGATGGTGGAGGGGAGGACGAAGTAGCCGTCCGCGAGTCCCTGCATCAGCGCGGAGGCGCCGAGCCGGTTGGCGCCGTGGTCGGAGAAGTTGGCCTCGCCGATCGCGAACAGGCCGGGGACGGTGGTCTGGAGGTCGTAGTCGACCCACAGCCCGCCCATGGTGTAGTGCACGGCGGGGTAGATCCGCATCGGCACCTCGTACGGATCCTCGTCGGTGATCCGCTGGTACATGTCGAAGAGGTTGCCGTACCTGGCCTCGACGGCCTTGCGTCCCATCCGCGCGATGGCGTCGGCGAAGTCCAGGTACACGCCCTGGCCGCCGGGGCCTACTCCCCTGCCCTCGTCGCAGACGTTCTTCGCGGCGCGGGAGGCGATGTCCCGGGGAACGAGGTTGCCGAAGGACGGGTAGATGCGCTCCAGGTAGTAGTCGCGCTCGTCCTCGGGGATCTCGTTCGGGGGCCGCCGGTCGCCCTTCGCCCTCGGCACCCAGATCCGCCCGTCGTTGCGCAGCGACTCGCTCATCAGCGTCAGCTTGGACTGGTGGTCGCCGGTGCGCGGGATGCACGTCGGGTGGATCTGGGTGAAGCACGGGTTGGCGAAGTACGCGCCGCGCCGGTGGGCCCGCCAGACGGCGGTGGCGTTGGAGTTCATGGCGTTCGTCGACAGGTAGAAGACGTTGCCGTAGCCGCCGGACGCCAGCACCACCGCGTCGGCGAAGTACGTGTCGATCCTGCCGGTGACGAGGTCACGCGCCACGATCCCGCGCGCCCGCCCGTCGACGACGATGAGGTCGAGCATCTCGGTGCGCGGGTGCATCTCGACGTTGCCCGCGGCGATCTGCCGGCTGAGCGCCTGGTACGCGCCGAGGAGGAGCTGCTGTCCCGTCTGGCCGCGGGCGTAGAACGTGCGGGACACCTGCACGCCGCCGAACGACCGGGTGTCGAGCAGTCCGCCGTACTCCCGGGCGAAGGGCACGCCCTGGGCCACGCACTGGTCGATGATCTCGACGGAAATCTGCGCGAGCCGGTGGACGTTGGACTCGCGGGCCCGGAAGTCGCCGCCCTTGACGGTGTCGTAGAACAGCCGGTGGACGGAGTCTCCGTCGTTGCGGTAGTTCTTCGCGGCGTTGATGCCTCCCTGCGCGGCGATGGAGTGGGCGCGGCGCGGCGAGTCCTGGTAGCAGAACTGGACGACGTGGTAGCCCTGTTCGGCGAGGGTGGCCCCGGCGGAGCCGCCGGCGAGGCCGGTGCCCACGACGATCACCGTGTGCTTGCGCCGGTTGGCGGGGTTGACCAGCTTGGCCTCGAACCGGCGCTTGTCCCACCGCTCGTGGACGGGGCCGGAGGGCGCCTTGGCGTCGACGACCGGCTCGCCGGTCACGTAGTCCGCGTAAGAGGTCATGTCAGCTCACCACTCCGGTCATGACGGCCACGGGTACGGCGATGAAGCCGACCGTGAGCAGCAGCGCGAGGACGTTCGCGAGGGTCTTCAGGGCGCGGTCGCGGGTGCGGCTGCCGACGCCGAGGGTCTGGGCGGCGCTCCAGAAGCCGTGCCGGACGTGCAGGCCGAGCGCGAGCATCGCGACGATGTAGACGACGTTGCCGTACCAGGTGGAGAAGGTGTCCACGACGTTCCGGTACGGGTGGCCGTGCCGGAAGCCGGGGTGCACGGTGCCGGTCGTCAGGTCGAGGATGTGCCAGACGATGAACAGGCCGAGGATGATCCCGCCCCAGCGCATGGTGCGCGTGGCGTAGCTCGCCCGCGCCTTCCTGTGCGCGTACTTGCCCGGCCGTGCCCGGATGTCGCGGCGGCTGAGCTGGTACGCGGAGACGGCGTGGGCGACGACCGCGGCCACGAGCACGACGCGGACCAGCCAGAGCGTCCACTCGTAGTGCATGAACGGCTCGCCGACGGTGCGCAGCCAGTGGGCGTAGTGGTCGAACTCGCCCGCCCCGAAGAAGATCTTCAGGTTCCCGATCATGTGGACGACCAGGTACAGCAGCATGATCAGACCGCTGACCGCCATCACGGTCTTCTTGCCGACGGTGGAGTCCCACACGGTGCGTGCGAAGGACGGCCGCCGGTCCGTCCGCGTTGCCAGAGCCATGCACAGCACGCTACGGACGCACAGCTGATCGGTCCAAGACATGGTCCGGCTTGATTCCATAGGCCGGGGCTATCGTAGGAGCATGCAGTTCCAGCAGCTCCAGTACTTCGTGGCCGTCGCCGAGACCCGGCACTTCACCCGGGCCGCCGATCTGGTCCACGTCGCGCAGCCGTCGCTGTCGCAGCAGATCAAGGCGCTGGAGCGGGAGCTGGGTGCGGACCTGTTCCTGCGGGCCCGGGGCAACATCACGCTCACGGACGCCGGTGAGGCGCTCCTGCCGCTGGCCCGGCGCATCCTGGCCGACGCGGACACCGCCCGGCACGAGGTGCAGGAGCTCGTGCAGCTGCGCCGGGGCCGGGTCCGGCTGGGGGCCACGCCCAGCCTCTGCACGGGCCTGCTCCCGGACGTGCTGCGGGCCTTCCACGACCGCTATCCCGGCATCCGGCTGCTGATCGAGGAGGGCGGCTCGCACGACCTGGTACGGGAACTGGCGCGCGGTGCGCTGGACCTGGCGCTGGTGGTCCTGCCCCTGCCGACCCCGTCGCCCGCGCTGACCACGGTGGAGCTGCTGCGGGAGGATCTCGTCGTGGTCTCCTCGCCGGATGCCTCGCCCCCGGGCCGGGGGCGCCGCACCGTGCGGATCTCCGACCTGGAGGGTGAGCGGCTGGTGATGTTTCGGCACGGTTACGACCTTCGGGAGCTGACCGTGGCCGCGTGCCGCGCCGAGGGGTTCGAACCCGACTTCGCCGTGGAGGGCGGGGAGATGGATGCGGTGCTGGGGTTCGTGCGGGCCGGGCTGGGGGTCGCCGTGGTGCCCCGGATGGTGGCGGCGAGGTCGGGACGTGGCCTTCGGGTGACGCCGTTGGCCAGACCCGGCCTGCACCGCACGATCGCGCTGGCGCATCGCAGTGACGTGGCCCCGCCCCGGGCCGCTCGGGAGTTGCAGCGGATGTTGCTCGAGCGGTGAGGCGGTTTCCGGCCGGGAGCGCCGTAGGGGGTGCGCTTGCTTCGGGGGTGCGGGTGCGTCGTGGTTGTTCGCGCCGTTCCCCGCGCCCCCGAATAGGTCGACTCAGCCCGTGGCGTCGACCAGCGCCAGCTCGTGCAGTCTCTCCGGTGGGCCCGGCCTTGCGTAGTACCAGCCCTGGGCCGTGTCGCAGCCGAGTACGCGCAGTTGTTCGGCCTGGGCGCCGGTCTCCACGCCCTCGACCGTCACCGCGAGGTCCAGGCTGTGGGCCAGGGAGACGATCCCCTCGACGATCTTCACGTCGACCGGGTCGGCCGGGAACTGCTGCATGCTCTGTGTGAAAGAGCGGTCCAGCTTCAGGATGCTGACCGGCAGCCGGCGCAGGTTGGCGAGGTTGGAGTACCCCGTCCCGAAGTCGTCCAGGGCGATGTCGACACCCATCTCCGCCAGCCGCCGCAGCGGCTTGAGCAGATCGTCGTCCGCCCCGATCAGCGCCGACTCGGTGACCTCCAGGCACAGCGCGTCCGGCTCTACACCGGTGCGCTCCAGGATGTCGACGGTGTCCTGCACCAGGCCGGGATGCGTCAACTGGCACGGCGACAGGTTCACGTTGATCCGCAGCGGCCCCACCACCTCGGCGCCCCCCTGCAGTTCCCGCCACTCGCGGGCCTGCCGCACCGACTGCTCCAGCACCCAGCGGCCCAGCGGCACGATGAGTCCCGTGTGCTCCGCGAGCGGGATGAACCGGTCCGGGCCCAGCACGCCGTGCTGCGGGTGCAGCCAGCGCACCAGGGCCTCCGCGCCGCGCACACTGCCGTCGCCGAGGTGGACCAGCGGCTGGTACTCGATGAAGAACTCGCCCCGCTCCAGCGCCGTCGGCAGCGCGGTGGTCAGTCCGTGCCGGGTGATGGCCCGTGCGTCGGCCTCGGGGTCGGCGAGTTCGAAGCGGTTGCCGCCCGCCGACTTGGCCCGGTACATGGTGATGTCCGCGCTGCGCAGCACCTCCGCCGGGCTGCGTTCCCCGGCCGGGCCCTCGACGATGCCGATGCTGCCGCGCACGGTGAGTTCCCGGCCGTCCACGCTGATCGGCGCGAGCAGCGCGTTCATGATGCGCCCGGCGAGCTCGTCGACGCCACGCTGGGTGTCGGGCCCCGTGGTCAGCGCCACGAACTCGTCACCGCCGAGCCGCGCGACCATCTCGCCCGGCGCGGTGGCGCAGGACTGCAGCCGGTCGGCGACCTCCACCAGCAGCCGGTCCCCGGCGGCGTGGCCGAGGCTGTCGTTGATGGTCTTGAAGCCGTCGAGGTCCAGGTAGCACAGCCCGAATCGCTGGCCTTCCCCGGCGCCCAGGGCCTTCTCCAGGCGTTCGAAGAAGAACGTCCGGTTGGGCAGCCCGGTCAGCGCGTCGTGCGTGGCCTCGTAGCGCAGCCGCAGGTTGAGCAGCCGCCGCTCGGTGGTGTCCTCCATCAGCGCGAGCTGGTACTGCGGATCGCCGTCGGCGTCACGCAGCAGGGAGACCGTCAGATTGGTCCACAGCACGGTCCCGTCGGGGCGGTAGAACGCCTTCTCCAGGTGGTAGTGCTCCCGCTCGCCGCGGACGAGTTCGTCGTAGAGCCGCCAGGTCTGCGGGGCGTCGTCGGGATGGGTCCAGTCCCGGACGTTGCGGCTGCGCAGCGTCTGTTCGGAGACCCCGAACATGCGCAGCAGCGCGCCGTTGACCTGCAGTATGTTGCCCTCCAGGTCGGCCATGCCGATGCCTATGGCCGCGCCCTCGAACACGGCGCGGAACCGTGCCTCGCTCGCGTGCAGCGCCTGCGCCACCACGCCCTGTGCCGTGAGGGCGGCCTGCGCGACGGCCTCCTGCTCGGCCAGGGTCCGCTCGCGCAGCGCCCGGGCGAAGCCGGCGGCCATCGCGTGCTGGAGCCGCGCGCACCGGGCCCGCAGGCCCTCCTGGTCGCCGTCGCCCCCGCAGTACAGGACCAGGTAGGCGTCGACGCAGTCCAGGGTGCGACTGAGCGCCTCCGGGTCGGTGCAGTGCACGTCCACCAGGGCGGCGCCCACCGCACGGCCCGCCTCGGGGTCGAAGCTCCGGGCCCGCAGCGCCTCGCTCAGCCGCCGGGCCTGGGGCAGCAGTTGAGCCTCGAACTCGGGGCGGGTCGACGACGTCGAGGTGACGGGGAAGACGGCCCGGCTCCAGATCGTCGCGAACCGGCGCAGTCTGTCCTCCGGCCCGTCCGGTTCCGCGGTCACGCGGTACGCCCCACGCCCGCGAACCCGGAGAACGCGTACGGATCCTCGTCCTCCGGTGCGGCGTCGGGCCGCCAGCGCGGCATCGCCACCAGTCCGGGTTCCACCATGTCGTACCCCTCGAAGAACCGCGCGATCTCCTCGCGCGAGCGCATGATCAACGGGTTGCGGATGTTCTTGTACACGTCCACCGCACCCCCGGCCCGCTCCTGCGGCAGCGGGACCCCCTCGTAGGAGGCATGGGTCAGCACGAGCAGGCTGCCGGGGGCGAGCGCCTCGCCCAGTTCGGCCACGGCCCCGTACGGGTCGTCCTCGTCCTCCACGAAGTGCAGTATGGCAACGAGGAGCAGCGCCACTGGCTGATTCAGGTCGATCAGCCGTTCCACCTCGGGGCTGCGCAGGATCTCCTGGGGCTTGCGCAGGTCCGCGGCGACGACGCCCGCGTCCTCGTTGCCCTCCAGGACCGCCTCGCTGTGCGCGACGGCCACCGGGTCGTGGTCGACGTAGACCACGCGGGCTCCGGGCCGGGCGGCCTGTGCCACCTCGTGGACGTTGCCGAAGGTGGGGATGCCGGAGCCTATGTCGAGGAACTGGGAGATGCCCTGGTCGACCGCGTACCGCACGGCGCGGCGCATGAACGCGCGGTTCGCCTGCATGATCTTGGGAAGCCCCGGCATGAACTCCATGGCCCTGCGGGCCGCTTCCCGGTCGACCTCGAAGTTGTGCGATCCGCCCAGGTAGTAGTCGTACATCCGGGAAACGCTGGGCACCGAGACGTCGATGCTCCGTGGGGCCCAGGCGGGACGCTCCATCTATCTCTCCAAGGCGTAGGCGATCCGGTGTTCGAGCAGAGGCTACTGATCGCCCGCCAATGGAGCGACCCGAAACGGAAATTGACCATCCGTTCCCGGTCACTGCCTGCGGCACGTGCCGCATTGATACCCCTGAACATGCCCTTCGAACATGCGACGAACCGTGTCCGAGGCATTCCGGAGAGTTCAGGCACGGAAGGGGAGAGAACGGGGGGAATTCGCTGAGTTCCGGTGAACCACGGTAAAACGGTCCGCCCCTCCGTGGGGAACGGAGGGGCGGACCGGGTCTGCGCTTCGGGTGGACGAGACGATCAACCCTGGGGAGGTTTCACCGCTATTCCGAAGCGCCGACCAGCTTTCCGTCGGGCCGGACGGCGTACCAGGTGCCGCCGACGCCCTGGCCGTTGGTGTCACCGGGAGCCTTGTCCCCGGCGAAGGTGTAGATGGGCGAGCAGTTGATCGTCTGCTGCTTGCCCTTGCCGTCGGTCCGGTCGAAGATCATGTAGCCCTTCTTCTGGATGCCCTTGGTGTCGGCGAAGTCGACGGGCTCCACCAGCGGCCACTTCTCCAGGCAGGCACCGGTGCAGTTGGAGACCGGCTTGGGCCAGGCCTCGTCCTTCTTGAACCGGTAGACGGTCATGCCGTTCTTGTCGACGACGATCTCGCCGAGCTTGGGGTCGTTGCGCGTGGACAGCCCGGCCTGGGCCGCCTCACCGGCGCCGCCCGCACCGCCCTGCGCCTTCTTGCCGTCGGGGGCGAGCGCGTACCACTTGCCGCCCACGCCCTGGCCCTTGACGTCACCGGCGTTGACGTCCTTGGCGTAGCGGTAGGCGGGCCAGCCGCCGACCGTGAGCTGCTTGGTGCCGTCGGACCGGGTCACCGAACCGAGCAGCGCCTTGTCGATGCCCTCGCCGGCCTCGGCGTCGTCGGCCGGGACCGGCGGCCAGGTCTTGGCGCAGTCGCCGTCGCAGTTCGACTTGGGCGGCTGCTCGGTGTCCTGGTCGAACCGGTACAGGGTGAGGCCGAGGCTGTCGGTGACCACCTTGCCGACCTTCTCGGCGGTGGAGACGGACAGCTTGCCGGCGGGATTGACTGAGCTGGAGGCGCTCGGCGCGGCCGGCTGGCCGGTCGCGGTGCCGGCGGCTCCGTTTCCGGTGCCCGCACCGATGTTTCCGTAGTCCCCGGGCGCGGCCGTGGCGCCCACGTTCTGGCTTGCCGCCGGTGGGCTGTCCTGACCGCACGCCGTCGTCAGCGCCAGGACCGCCGCGGCGCTCGCCACGAGTGAGGCGCTCCGCCAGGAGGTCTTCATCGTCAACTCCCCATATTCGCAAGGGTGTTGCAGCGCCCTGCTGCGCCGCCGCACGGTCATGAGTACGCATGGGGACACCGATTGTGTTCAACCGTCGGCCAAAAATCTTTCCGGAGCCCCCGACGACCTCCGCCGCGCCCTCGTACATCTGCGCGCCTCGGTCCCCTCACAGGCAGCCACCGATCAAACCGGCGATGTCCGGATGCCCCTCTTTCGGGGCAATCCCCTTGCTCCCCGGCACATCCGGGCGGCGCAGGGCTCATGATCTTCGTCGTGCATGGACCCCTTTCGACGCAAACCGCCCTGGCGGCACGGACCTTGGCGGCGGCGACGCTGACCTGGGCGCTCGTCGGCGCACCGGCCGGGGTCGCGGTGGCCGACGCCTGTGCGTACGCCTCGACGGGGCCGGACGGCACGGAGGCGGTGGCGTACGCCGGGAGCAGGAAGACCTGGCCGTGCCCGACACCCAAGCCGAGCCCCTCCCCCAGTCCGACTC
>NZ_JAKEIO010000001.1 GCF_021474405.1 [Streptosporangium] indianense | reverse complement strand
GGGGTGGCTCGGGGGCGTCGGGGGTGCGAACCGGTACGCAGAAGGAGAAGGTGCTTCCCTGGCCGGGCCGGCTGGTGACGCCGATGGAGCCTCCCATGGCCTCGGTGATCCTGCGGCAGATGGCCAGCCCCAGACCGGTGCCACCGTAGCGGCGGGTGGTGGAGGCATCGGCCTGGGAGAAGGCGTCGAACATCCGCTCCTGGTCGGCCGCGGCCAAGCCGATGCCGGTGTCGGACACCTCGAACCGCAGCCATGGCGCCTGCTCTGCCGGTGGCCTGGCCGGGGTCGGGCAGGCGCGGAGCACGACCTCGCCGGATTCGGTGAACTTCACCGCGTTGGATGCCAGATTGAGCAGGATCTGCCGCAGTCGGCCGGAATCCGCGAGAACCATCGCGGGCAGGTCGGGATGGCAGTCGCTGAGCAGTTCCAGGCCCTCGGCCTGCGGGGTCTGCGCCACCAGCGAGACGACCTCCTCCACCAGCACCTGCGGGCTGAAGGGGACCTCGTCCAGTTCGAGCTTGCCGGCCTCCAGCTTGGAGAAGTCGAGGATGTCGTTGATCAGCGTCAGCAGTGCCGTGCCGGCGGCATGGATGCCCTCGGTGTACCGCCGCTGCTCGGCATCCAGTTCGGTGCCCAGCAGCAGCTCGCTCAGTCCGATGACGCCGTTCATGGGGGTGCGGATCTCGTGGCTCATGGAGGCCACGAACTGCGACTTCGCCTGGGACGCGGCGATCGCCTGGTCGCGGGCCTCCGCCAGAGCGGCTTGCGCCTGCCTGCGCTCGCTGATGTCGCGGATGAAGGCGTTGAAGCAGCGCGCCTTCGCCGACTTCAGCCTCCACACCGCCAGTTCCACCGGGATCTCGTGACCGTCGCGATGACGGGCGGTGAACTCGACCTGACCGCCCAGCACATGGGACTCTCCGCCGGCCAGCACCCGTTGCAGACCGGCCCTGTGGGCGGCGTGGTACCGCTCAGGAATGATCGTCTCCGTCAGCGGACGACCCATCGCCTCGTGGTGGGTGTATCCGAACAGTTTCTCAGCGCTCAGGTTCCAGTCGATGACCCGGCCGTCCTCGTCGATGGAGACGAAGGCGTCCCGGGCGGTCTCGATGACCGAACGTGCCTGATCCTGCAACAGCCGCAGCGCTTCCTCCCTGCGCCGCTGCCCCTCCGCCTCACGGATGAACCCGCGCACTTCGAGCGGCTCGCCCGCGGGGTCCCGCACCACCCAGCACGTCATCTCCGTCCACATCACGTGCCTGTCGGTATGCCTCAGACGCAGACAGACCGCCACCCGGCCGTCGCGGAGCAGATCGCGCTCGGCCCACTCGAATTCCTCGGCATCGGCCGGATGGACCCAGGACTTCACCGACGTCCCCACGATCTCCTCGGCCGGACGGCCCAGCAGTTCCTGCCCCGCGGCGGACACCTCCCGGTAAACGCCTTCCAACGTCCGGCGGAAGACCATGTCCGGGGAGTTCTTGAGCAGCAGCCGAAATCGCTCCTCGTCGTCCGCCGCGTACTGCCTCGGCGTGGGTGTCGACTCCGGTTCCATCGTCCGCCTCCACATGTCAAGCGCGACCACGAGGCGTGGCCGGGACCACCGAACAGACCGGTCACGACGGTTTCGGTGCGGCGCGTGCGATGACGGCGATCAAGCGATCCGCTCGTCGGACATATCAAGCAAAGAATGAACCACAGAAGATCGCAAATCGGGCAAGCGGAGGTTGAAAGGGGTACGGTCTGCCCTGTCTTCGGGGTGCCCGGTCACCGGGCACCCGCCTGCCTTCGCTTCCCGTGACGGCCTTCTGACGGCGCCTCAACTCCCGGTTGCGAGGCCAAGTCGTCGTACTCTCGGCTGGGCGCCGGCCACAGCGATCCCCGTACTCCCGCACGGCTGGACCAAGTCCGGTCGGAGCGGCTCACGTTCCCCTGCGGCATACGCCGCGCGCGGCCGCTTCGGCATCGGCCGTGCGCGGACCGGACGGCGTTCAGGCGGAGCCCGCCGCACCGTTCGTGCCGGTGAGCGGCAGCCAGGTGGTGATCGTGGTACCCCGGCCCTCTTCGGAGCGCACCTGCGTTCGGCCGCCGTGGTTCGCCACGATCGTGTGCACGATGGTCAGCCCCAGGCCGGTTCCCGGGATGGCCTGCTCGGTGGCGTTCGAGGCGCGGAAGAACCGTTTGAAGAGCTTCTCCTGCTCGGCCGCGGGGATGCCGATACCGGTGTCGCTCACGCTCAGGACGGCCTCCCCGTCCTGCGCGTCTGCTCGTACGCTGACCGTCCCGCCACCGTGGGTGAACTTCACGGCGTTGGACAGCAGGTTCATCAGGACCCGGTCGAGTTGTTCGCCGTCCGCCTCCAGGACCAGTGGCTGCTCGGGGCAGCGCGTCTCCAGTCTGACCGAGGCGGCCTCGGCGGCCGGTTTGATCGCATCGGTCGCCGAGACCACCAGCTGCCGCAGGTCGATCGGTGCCTTCCGGGAGGTGAACGCTCCCGACTCGATCCTGGAGAGCGTGAGCAGGTCCTCGATCAGTGCCCGCAACCGGTTGGCGTTGCGGTCGACGACGTCCAGCATGCGCAGCTGGGACGGGGAGAGCGGATCGCCGTCCTCGTCCTTCAGCAGCTCGATGTACCCCACGATGCTGGTCAGCGGGGTGCGCAGCTCATGGGAGACGGTGGACAGGAAGTCACTCTTGGCCTTGTCCAGGGCGCGCAGTTTGTCCACCAGGCCTGACTCCTTCTCGTAGAGGAGGGCGGTGTGCAGCGCCCGGCCGATGCCGCCTGCCATGGACTCGGCGAATTCGACGTCCACCGGGCGCCAGGGGCGGTCTGCGCTGGTTCGGGCCACGCACACGGCGCCGATAGGTTCCTCCCCCACCCCGATGGGGACGATCACGGCCGAGACCAGCCCGAGCGCCGCCGCGGCGGCGCGGTTCTCTGCCGGCATACCGGTCTTCCCGAAGGAGCCGGGGGCACCCGGTATGGGTCTGGTGTCCGACACGTACGGGGACAGGTCGGTGACCAGCCAGGGCGTTGCCCGCCGGTAGTGGTCGCGGACCACGTCGGCCGGGAGCGTCGGGATGCCCCTTCGCTCGTCGTCGGACAGCAGGCCACGCTCCGCGGACCACACCCGGGCCAGGGGAAATCCGGAGCCGCCGTCCTCGGCGAGCAGGATGAAGACGTAGTCTGCGGCGAGGACCTCGCCGATGCCGTTGCACGCCTCGTCGAGGACGTAGCCGACGTCGAGGCGGTCCCTGATCCGGATGCCGGTCTCCTTCGCGGCCGTCGACAGTCGCTGCCGTTCCTGCTCGACCGCGCGCAGCCGGTCCCTCTGGTCCGCGAGCAGGTTGACCGACCGCGCCACCGCCCGGATCTCCTCCGGTCCCGTCACCTCGGCCCGGGCCGCATGGTCTCCGGCGGTGAGGCGGCCGAGCGTCCGCTCTGTTCTCCGCAACGGCCCGGTCAGGGCGCGCGTGGTGTGCACCGCCGTGTACACGGCCAGGGCGAGGGCCGCGACCAGTGCCGTGCCGAACCCGGCGATGCCCACCTGGATCGCGGTGTCGGCGCGGTCCTCCAGACGCTGCTCCTCTTCGCTCATCTGGTCGTCCAGACGGGCGTTGGTCGCCTCGAACACGTTGAAGCGCCGAGAGGCCTCGCGGGTGAGCGTGACGGCCCGCGCGCTTCCCGGGGTGCTCTTCGCCTGGTCGTCCGCAACGCGCAGATACGCCTCGATCTGCCGCTGCTGCGCCGTGAGATCGTCTTCGTCCAGGACCTTGTGCGCACGGACGTCGCCGCTGATCGACGCAATGCTCTCCCGGGCCGCACGGAAGTCGGCAAGCTCACTCCGGTCGCCCGTGACCAGGTAGCCCCGCATCGAACGCTGCGCGCTGATACCCGCGTTGAGCAGGCGCACGTTGTCCTCCTGGGCGGGGAGCACCTGGTCGATGATCCGGTCGCGCTGGCTTTCCAGCGCCAGCGCGCCGATCAGCGTGCTGGCCCCGCACAGGGCGATCAGCAGGGTCAGCAGTCCGAATGCGAGGCCGAGCCGGTGCCCCACCCGGCCGGTGCCCCGTCCGGAGGTGCGGCTCATGCGCGATCACCTCCTTTCTCCCTCACCGGGCTGGAAGAGTCGAATCCGGCCCGGGTCATGGCACCCCACACCTGGGGAGATCTGCGCAACCCGTCCCACATACCGCGCAGCCGCCACCACGCTGTCAGCTGGCGGTATCCGATGTTCTCGGCCACCACCCCGACGATGCCTCCCCAGACGTCCCGCCACCGCGTGAACCGGTGGAAGGCGTATTCCTCCACCGCGACCGACACCATGCCGACGACGATGGCGTAGATGTAGGCGACGACGAGGAAGCGCCACAGGAAGTCCACGTTCACCGCGCCCATCAGTACGCCCAGGGGGACGAGGACGAGCCCTGCGAGCTCCACCAGCGGGGCCAGCAGTTCGAAGACGACGTAGAAGGGCAGCGCCAACAGGCCGATACGGCCGTAGCGGGGGTTACCGATCATGCGGCGGTGCTTGAGCAGGATCTCCGTCAGGCCGCGGTGCCAGCGCCGCCGCTGGTGGGCGAGGACCTGCCGCTGCGAGGGCGCCTCGCTCCAGGAGATGGGCTCGGCCACGAACACGATGCGGTAGTCCCGGCCCAGCTCGCGCATGTGCTTGTGAAGGCGGATGACCAGCTCGGCGTCCTCGCCGATGCAGTCGGGGTCCATCCCGCCGATCGCCACGACCGCGTCCTTGCGGAAGAGACCGAAGGCCCCGGCGATGATCAGCAGGCTGCCGAGCTTGGACCATCCGGTGCGGCCGAGCAGGAAGGCGCGAAGATACTCGACGACCTGAACGCGTCCGAGCAGGTCCGGGGGAACGCGCGCCTCGACCACCCGTCCCGCCACGACGGTGCAGCCGTTGGCGAGGCCGACCACGCCGCCGGAGGCGACCACCCGCTGCGGGTCGTCGCAGAACGGTTTGGCCACCGCGAGCAGCGCCTGGGAGTCGAGGATCGAGTCGGCGTCCACCATGCACACCAGCGGGTAGCGCGCCAGGTTGATCCCGACGTTGAGCGCGTCGGCCTTGCCCCCGTTGTCCTTGCGGGCCACCACAAGGCGTACGGGACCGCCCCTGGGCAGATGGACGGAGGTGACCCTGCCGCGTACGGGGATGTCGTCGGGCACCACGTACTCCACCTCGGCGAGGTCGAAGGCTTCCCGGAGAGCTTCCAGCGTGCCGTCGGTGGAGCCGTCGTCGACGACGACGACCTCGAACTCCGGGTAGCGCAGCAGCAGCATGGCCCGGACCGCTTCGGCGATGCCGGCAGCTTCGTTGTGCGCGGGCATGATCACGGAAACGGGCGGGGTGAGGGGACTGGTGGCGGCCTCGTCGTGGCCTGCGAAGGGAGCCCGCCGCAGCGTTCTGACGAACTCCCCGAGGGCGATGAGGATCAGTACCAGATAGCTGGTGTTGATGGCCAGGAAGTACACGATCACCACGCTGTCGCACACGGTGATCAGCGTGTGCACCGCGCCCAGCAGCGACGCCCACGGTTCGCCGGCCGCCACGCTCACAGCGCCACCTCCGCGCGGACGTCGTGGCGTGCGGCCCCGACCGCCGATTCGGCGAGCACGGCTCTGGCCTGGGCGGCGGCCGGTCCGCCGGAGCGGTCGTCGGCCGCCGCGTGCAGCTCGGCCCGTCCTTCCGGGCCGAGCTGCAACAGGGCGCGAGCGGCGGTGGCGGCCACATGCCGGTCGGGATCGCCGAGCAGCTCCGCCAGCGGGCCCGTCGCGGCGACGGCTCCCAGCGTGCCGAGGGCTCCGGCGCCCACCATGCGCAGGGCGACCGGCTGACCGGTCCGGACGCCGGCCAGCAGCGGCTCCAGGCCCTCGGGCATGCCCAGTCTGCCCAGCGCGCGTGCCGCTTTGACGCGGACCTCGATCTGAGGGTCCTCGCGCAGCGCACGGGCGATCTCGGACGTACGGGAGACCACGCCGTTCGCGCCGAGGACCTCGATGGCCACGGCCCTGGCGAGGGGTTGCGGGTGTCCCAGCCCGGCGGCCACACTCCGCTGCGCCTCGGGCCCCAGGGAGACCAACGCCCTGATGACCGCGGCGGGCGGCACGGCCCGCGGTCCATGGAGGGATTCCAGCAGGTACGGCACGGCTTCCGGTCCTCCGCACCGGCCCAGCGCCCGGGTGGCGGCCAGGCGCACCTCGGGGTCGCGGTCGGCCAGCAGACGGCACAGCGACGGGGCGGCTGGGCGGTGGCTGAGCTGACCGAGCACCTGCGCGGCACGCCCTCGCCGGGCCGCGCTGCGGCTCGACAGGTCGGCGACGGCGTCCACGGCGGCCCCGCGCAGCTCGTACAGGCGGATCAGCGCCGTGCGGGCCCCACCGGCGACCTTGCCCAGCAGCGCGGTAAGGGTCGGCTCCAGGGCGGCCCAGGTCCGTCTGTCGATCTCCGCCAGCCGGTTCAGCAACTCGGTCTGCTCGTCCCCCTCGGCGCACAGTAGCTCCAGCAGGGAGCCGCGCACCGGTGCCGCGATCCGCTCGCGTCTGCGCTCCCGGTGACTGCGGACGAGACGGTTGCCGACGATCAGCAGGCCCAGCGCCAGGACGACGGCCAGCAGGATCAGCAGCGCGGCGCGGACGATGCCGGCGGAAATCACCGTTCCACCCGGTTGAGCACCGCGGTGACCCTGCTGGAGAGCTCTCGCGGGCTGAACGGCTTGATGATGTAGTCGTCGGCTCCCGCCGCGAAGCCGACCTCCACGTCCGCTTCCTGGGACCGGGCGGTGATCATGATGACGGGGAGTGTCGCGGTCTGGGCCGTGGCGCGCAGCTCCCGGCACACGTCCAGACCCGACATGCCCGGCATCCGGATGTCGAGCAGTGCCAGGTCCACGGTGTTCTCCCGCGCTGCCCGGAGTGCCGCCATGCCGTCCTCCACGGCCGTGACCTGGTGACCGCTCTGAGTCAGCTTGAAGGCCACCAGATCCCGGATGTCCGCGTCGTCGTCAGCGATCAGGACATGAGCCATTACTCCTCCTGGGACTCCTGGGACTCCTGGGCGACAGAGCTCCGGTAGGAGTCAACGAGCCGCACCACGGCCTTCTGCCGGAACGGCTTGGGCAGCACCTCGTCCGCGAGGCCGATCAGATCCTCCGGGTCGAGCACCGAGGTGACGACGAGACGGCATCTCCTCGTCCGGTCGTCCGCCCGCAGCCTGCGGACGACCTCCCGTCCGTCGATGCCGGGCAGGATCACGTCGACGACCGCGATGTCCGGCGGGTCGGCAAAGGCGAGGCCGAGCCCCTCTTCCCCCGAGTGCGCGACGGCCACGGGGCATCCCCGCTCGCGGAAGTGCCGCTCCAGCAGAGCGCTCACATCCTGGTCGTCGTCGATCACGAGTACTCGAGGTGGGAACATCACCGGCCTGTCCACGAAGTCGGACTGTCAGTCACACATTAGAACCGTTAGTTAACCTTCACCACATATGACCCATTGGCCCCATTCAGGCACGCCGCGAGGAAGGCGGGGCAGCCCCGGCCCGAGTCATTAGGCGCGCCCGAGGGGCTCCGACGCCCATCACCCGAGCCGGTGAACCTGGGCGTCATGCGTCCGGGGCGCCGGGCAGCGCGACGAACGGGGTCAGCGCGCTCTTGCAGTCCTGGCGAGGCGGTGGGCGGGCAACGTGGCTGCGTCCATCGGGAGGCTGTCGGGCGCGGTGCGGCGAAGGCGTCGCACGTACTGCTCCCGCGGCATGAGGATGCCGCCGAGATCCCGGACGTGCGGGCTGTCCCGCTGCGCGTCCAGCAACTCGCCGCCGGCCTGCGCGAAACGCGCGGCGAGGTCGCTCACCGCCACCTTCGAGGCGCCGGGACGCTGGAAGAACATCGAGTCCATGCTGAAGACCGATCCGACCCTGAGGCCGAAGACGCCGCCGACCAGATGGCCGTCCTCCCACACCTCGACGCTGTGAGCATGACCCAGCTCGTGCAGGCGGACCAGGCTGGCGATCAGCTCTTCGGTGAGCCACAGCGGGACACGGTCACCGCGGCATGCGCGGACGACCCGCTCGAACCCCTGGTCCAGGCTGGTCGACCACGACAGCGCGTTGCGCAGCCGCCGGGCGAGGCTACGGCTGAGATGCGCGGCCGAGACGGGCAGGACCGGCCTGGGGTCGGGTGACCACCAGGAAACGGCGAAGGGATCACCCGGCTCCTGCTCCCCAACGAGCGGGATGCGGCCCTCCTGCACCTGATCGGCGAAGACCACCTCATTGAGGGCACGGGTGTACTCGTCGGCTGCCGGGAACGGATAGACCCCGGCGCGGTACGCCGCCAGGAGGCCGGCGGGGCTGAGGTCGGCGGAGAAGGCCACCGGGCCGTCAGCGGCGGCTTCCAGTACGTCCAACGCATCCCATCCGCGGCACCTGGTCACCACCGTGCCGCTCCCTCCCCCCGGTCGGTCAACGGCCCTGGCTGCTCGGCCCGTTGCAGGAAGTCGATGAAGCGGTCCATCATCTGCGCGTCCACGGGCGGAATGCCGATCCCGGCTTCCACCAGCGCCCGCTCCGCGTTGGTGCGGGTGAACTCCGGGAAAATCCCCTGGAAGTACATCTCGCTCACGGTGATGTCGGCGCCGTGGCACAGGTCGACGAAGAGCGGGACGAACGGTGTTATCGCGTCGGTGGGGTGTCCGGCCGCATACTTCACCAGAGCGGCGATCCACTCCGCGTACGGGATCTCCTGGACCGGATACCCCCGTTGGCGCATGCGCTCGGCCAGTGAACCGAGCAGTGCGGGACGGGGGTTGGTGAGGTGATAGACCTCGCCACGCGGGGGACGGAGCGTGGAGATGTGCCCGATCGCGCGGACGAGGCGGTCGGCCGGCAGGAAGTCCAGCGGCAGCCGGACGTCCGGGCACAGACCGGTCCGCGCGATGAAGCTGATGAGGGCGGCCATCTCGCTGCTGGTGTTCATCACGCCGGTTCCACTGCTGCCCGCGATGTCCATCAGACGGTAGACGGCGACCGGCAATCCCGCGCCGGATGCCTTCTTCAGCAGCGTCTCGGCGACCCACTTGGTCTCCACGTATCCGACCGACAGATACTCCGGAAAGCCCAGCGGCGTGCTCTCGGTCACCTCACGCACCCCGGCCGGCCCGAATCCGGCGAGCACCGCCATGCTGGAGGCGAAGTGGACGGGCACGGCCCTGCCTGCGGCGAGGCGGATGATCTCGTACGTTCCGTCGACGTTGACCGCGCGCAACTCGTGATACGGGTAGATGAAGTTGACCTGTGCGCCGAAGTGGTAGACCGCGTCGATGGTCGATCCCAGCTCCTCGAACCGCCCGGGAGGCAGCCCCAGTCCGGGCTTGCCCAGGTCACCGACGACCGGCTGCACGCGCGTACTGGACAGGTCCCTGAGGACGTACCGCTGGTGGCTCGCGCGGATCATCTCCATGCCGTGCTGCTCGTCCGAGGCCCTGACCAGGCAAAGGATCCGGCCCGTCGTGCTGCGCAGCAGCTCGTCGATCATGTGGGCGCCGCAGAATCCCGTCGCCCCGGTGAGAAGGACGTCGCCGGAGCCGAGGTGGTCCGGAGCCGGCCCGTCACGGCCCACCTCCGGAATGCGCCGATCGGTCTCCGAGGCGAAGTCGACGCTCAAACCGCCTGGGCGCGTCAGCGTGCCGGAGCGTGCCTGGCGCACGGATTCGGCGAACGCGGCGAGCATCGGCTGCCGCAGCAGTGAACGGGTCAGGTCACGGATCTGTGTGACGCCGATGCCGAAGACGACACGGGTGCGGGCGAGCATCTCCATGGCCAGCAGCGAGTTGCCGCCCAGCTCGAAGAAGTCATCGTGCGGATGGACGTAGTCCACACCCAGGATCTGGCACCACAGCTGGGCCATCCCCTGCACCACCGGACGGTCGTCGGCGCCGTCCGTGATCGGCGCAGCCCCGGACTCCGGTACGGCCTTGCGGTCGAGCTTTCCGCTGGGCGCGACGGGCAGCCGTTCCACCGCGTGGAAGGCCGCCGGGATCATGTAGCCGGGCAGGACCTCGCTGAGTGCCGACCGCAGCCGTGCGCGCTGCGCCGCCTCGCCGACGGTCGGCGGCGAGGCGGGCGTGTAGTAGGCGACCAGGTCCCGGTCGCCGTTGTCACGCGTCCGGGCCACCACCATCGCCTGGCCGATCTCCGGACGGGAGACGAGCGCGGCCTCGATCTCCGCCGGGTCGACCCGGAACCCGCGGATCTTCATCTGGTCGTCGACCCTGCCCAGCACTTCCAGGTTGCCGTCCGAGCGCCGGCGGCCCAGGTCCCCGGTGCGATACATCCGGTCTCCCGGCGCAGAGCCGTGCGGATCGGGCAGGAACTGCCTTGCGGTCAGGCCGGGTTGCCGCCAGACGCCGCGCGCCAGCCCCTGCCCCCCGATGTAGATCTCACCGCGCTCGCCCGGCTGCACCGGGCGTAGGTCGGCGTCGAGCACATGGACGTGATTCCCCTCCAGGGGCCGGCCGACCGGGGCGACGGCGGTGTCCGGCGCGGCGAGTACTTCCTGATTCAATTCGCAGAGCGTGGAGGTGATGGTGGTCTCGGTGAGCCCGTAGGCGTTGACGAGCCGTACGCCGGGGATCCTGCGCAGAACGGCGCGGCAGTCCTTCGCGGTGACGATCTCCCCGCCGACGATGGCGAGCCTCAGCGACGCGAGCATCTCACCGCGGTCCGCGACGGAGACGACCCGGTGCCAGTACGCGGGGGGCAGGTCGGCGACGGTGACCTCGTACTCGGGCAGGCGGCGCAGCAGGTCGGTGGGCGCCCACGTCGGGGTTCCCGCGAGGATGAGCGTCGCGCCACTGATCAGTGTGGCGAAGATCTGCTCCAGTGAGGTGTCGAAGCCGAGCGCCGCGCCGTGCAGCACCCGGTCGGAGGGCGTCAGATCGTAGGCCCGGACCACCGCCGTGAGGGAGTGGGCCAGCGACCGGTGACTGATCATCACCCCCTTGGGCGGCCCGGTGGAACCGGAGGTGTAGATCACGTAGGCGAGGTCGTCCGGGCCGGGGCCGGGTGTCGGCCGCGACGCTTCCGACGGCGTCTTCGCGGCTGGTTCCCCGGCCGCCTCGGCGTGGACGATGCGTGCCTCGCACCCGGCGAACATCGGGGCGTGCTCGCGGCTCGTGATGATGAGGCGTGAACCGGTCCCACCGACCAGTGCGGCCATCCGTTGCGGCGGGGTCGCCGGGTCGAGCGGCAGAAACGCGCCTCCGGATCCCAGCACCGCCAGCAGGGCGACGATCAGCTCGGGCACGCGGTCCAGGCACACGGTGACGACGCACTCCGGGCCGACGCCCCACTCCCGCAACCGGTCGGCAAGCCGGTCGGCGCGACCGCTCAGCTCGGCGTAGCTGAGCCGACCGTCGTCCGAGAGCACCGCGAGAGCGGACGGCTGACGCATCGCTCGCTCCCGCACCAGCTCGGGCACGCTGCCCGGCCAGGGCTCCGGTGGCCGCTCGGCGCGGGCGCTCGCGGGCCGCATGTCGGTCCAAAGGCGCTCGACCAGAGCCCCGCACCACGTGTCGGACTCCGGTCCGCCGATCCGATGCCACCCGGCCGGAATCCGGCGGTCCGCGGGCCAGACCGCGTACTGCTCCTCGTCGTTGCGCAGGACTACGCACGGTGCAACCGACTCTGCCGTCCGAGGATCACGTTCCATCACCTCGAGCCTCCTGCCTCGCGCGGCTCCTGCGGAGCACTATCCGAACTCCTGGCGGGAAGGGACCGCCGCCCTCACTGCTTCCCTTCCGCGGGCCTCACAGGCAATTCGGCCAAACGGCCGAGCGGCGGTGCGAGGACCAGTTGCCCCGCCTCTTCGGCACTGACCGGTTCTGCGAAGAGATAGCCCTGGGCCAATCGGCAGCCCATGGAGATCAGCAACTCTTGCTGCCTCACGTTCTCCACTCCTTCGGCGATGACCGTGAGGCCGAGCGTGTCAGCGAGATGTGCGATGCCCTCGACGAGGGCGTACTGTTCCGGCGATCGCCCGAGTTCGTCGACGAACGACTTGTCGATCTTGAGTATCGAGATGGGGAACTCACGCAGATAGCTCAACGACGAGTAGCCCGTTCCGAAATCGTCGATCGCAATACGAATGCCGAGATCTGTGAGCGCATTCATCTCGCCCAGAATACGCTCGTCGTTGTACATCAGCACACTCTCGGTCAGTTCCAGCACGAGAGAAGTCGGTTCGATGCCTGAGAGATCCAGGGCGCGCCGGACCACGTTGTAGAAGTCGTCGTCCCGGAACTGTCGCGGTGACACATTCACGCTGATGTACGGCGGTTTGCGGCCGGCCGTTCCGTCGCGCAGGACCGAGCCCTCCCAACGCACCGCCTCGGACGCGGCCTGGTCGAGCACCCAGGCCCCCAGGGGGACGATCTGCCCGCTCTCCTCGGCCAGCGTGATGAACTGCTCGGGCATCACCATGCCGCGCGTGGAGTGCGGCCAGCGGACGAGCGCCTCGAAGCCGGCGACCTGACCACTGGCCAGCTCCACGATGGGCTGGTAGAGCACCAGGAACGACGTCTCGATCGACGAACTGTCCAGGGCCTCCTGCAGATTGGCGCGCTCGGCCATGCCGCTCTGCAGTTCCGGGTGGTAGCGGCGCCACTGGCGCTTGCCCGCCGTCTTCGCCGAGTACAGCGCGAGATCGGCGTGTGTCAGCAGTTCGACCGAGTCGATGCTGTCTTCCGTCGTCGCGACGCCGATGCTGGCGTACGTGCTCATCGGCCCCACACTGAGCCGGAACGGCTCGTCGAACACGCTCATCACGTGTTCGGTGAAGCGCTCCACGCCCTCTGTCCCGACGGAGCCCTCCACGAGCAGTGCGAATTCGTCACCGCCGACGCGCGCGGCGGTGTCGGAGGCACGGACGGTCGTCTGCAGCCGGAGTGACAGCGCGACCAGGAGTTCGTCGCCCACACCGTGGCCGTGCATGTCGTTGACGACCTTGAAGTCGTCCACGTCTATGAAGAGCACGCCGACCACCGTGCCGTCGCGCTGAGCCTGTGTCAGGGCGTGGTTGACCCGGTCCTGGAAGAGCACGCGGTTGGCCAGATTGGTGAGCGAGTCATGGAACGCCTGGTGGGTCAGCTCGCGTTCGAGTTTGCGCTGTTCGGTCACGTCCCGCAACGTGAGCACCACTCCACCGACGGTCGCCTCCTCCCGCAGGTCGCTCCACTTCAGCTCGACCTCGATGGACGACCGGTCGCCGCGGATCACGCGCCAGTGCTCGCGCCCGGTCTGCGGCTCGCCCCTGCGGATCCGGCCGAGCGTCTCGACCACCGCGCGACTGTCCTGCGGTGGCACGAGATCGACGAGGAGGGTGCCCTCCAGGTCCGGCAGACCGAGGACCTGGTCGGCGGAGGGGCTGGCGTAACGGACCCGGTCGTCCTCGTCGAGGATCAGGATGACATCCGAGGCGTTCTGCACCAGCGTGCGGAAGTACATCTCGCTGTTGCGCCGGTTGACCTCCTGGGCGAGGGTGACCCGCTGTGCGGCGAGTGCGGCCTGCGCGGCGAGAGTCACCAGCGTGTCGCGGAGCACGAGCAGGTCGTGCTCCTCCCCCACCACGATCAGCACCCCGATCAGCGGGTCGCCCGAGGCATGACCCTGCGCGGCGAGCCGGCAGACCAGCGCGTGATCGCGGCGGGGCGGATCCACCATGAGGTGGTCGACAAGGGCGGGCCCCACGCCGTCGAGGGTCACCATGCGGTTCTCGCCGGACGCGATCAGTTCCCGTACGGCTGTGGTCGCCCGCGTGGCCAGGGGCCCACGCAGGACGCAGTGGGCCCCGTTCACCCAGAGTGTGCTGTCCGGCAGGGTGAGCAGCGCGGAACGGGGCGGGCCGACCGACATCAGCTGCGTCACCGCGGAGTGGACTGCCGTGGCCACGTCCCGCAGCTCGCCCGCTCCGCCCAGCGACGACACCGCGTCGCGCAGCGCCTTCTCCCGGCCGACCGCCCGCCGGTGGGTCGCCACCACCCCTGCCAGGCGGTAGAGCACGAGGAGGAAGAGCACCGCGGAGAAGGCCCCGATGACGCCGACGTTGGACCTCACGCCGCGCACCGCCTCCGTCAGGAGGATGGCGGGCGCGATGAGCGACGCCAGAGTGAGCAGGGCCAGCCGGCCCGTGCCGGTCTCGGCTCGCCACGGCAGCGGTTGAGTCAGCATGCGCATGGAGGGATGGAGCGCGGCGGCCGCCCAGGCGCCGTACAGGACGGCCCAGCCGAGCTCGACCGCGCTCCCCGTGCGCCACGTCCCGTTCAGCTGGATCAGGCCGTACAGCACGTCGGCGGTGAGCAGGCCGACGGTGCCCACGGTGAGCAGCATGAGCGAGCGGCTCTTGCCGCCGCGGCCGACGAGCAGCCGCAGCATCATCGCCAGGACGAGGATGTCGCCGAGCGGATAGGCGATGGCGAACGCCTTCTGCACCCAGGTGAGACCCTCGGCGCGGGCGTACGGATCGATGAGAAAGAGCCACGACAACAGCGCCAGGCCGACGGTCAGCGTCAGCGCGTCGACGAGACTCGCCCGGTCGCGCCAACTCGTGCGCCAGTGCGCGAAGCCCAGCAGTCCCGCCGCATAGAGCGGATATGCCGCGAGATAGAAGCCGTCAGCGATGGACGGGAACGGGATGTCTTCATTGAGTATCTGGATGAGAATGATCTGGGTTGCCTGGCCCGCGGCGAAGGTAAAGTTTCCCGCAGCGAGCAGCAGCCAGGGGAGGCGATGCGCCGGATGGTTGAGAAAGACACCAAGGACGATACCGATGACGCCGACCGCCCCTATGGCCACGAACAGCAGCCGCTGTTCCGGGAATGCGTAGTACAACGCTGTCAGCACGACGATACATGAGCTGACGACGACGATCGCAGCATGGCTTCGCAGTCGTGCGTTCATCCCAACTAACCTCCTGCGAGGACCACTTGGTGGGCGGGTCGAGCCGGGCGAACGACACCGGACGGCGACGGAGAGGCGTGTTGGCCGAGCTGATGAAGGAGAATTCTCCGGGCCCCGGGCCGGGGCTCGACCCTGATCGCCTGTGAACGCGATTTCCGGTGGGTATGGTCTCCCGTATACACGGTCACCGTTATGCGGGCTCCTTCTGTACCGAGACATCGCCGTGCCCTCATTCAGCTTACCTGGATTGCCCTTTCTCGCACGCGAGCAGCGATATGCCACGTCGGCTCGCGGAATACCACGACATGCGCGAAAATGCAGGGCTTCGAGACCGGGGCCGGTCCGGTCTCCAGGACGATCGGCTTTGGTGGAAGCGTGAAGGCCCGTGCTCTTCGACTGCCGCAGAGCCTGCTCTCCTTCCGGTGGTTGGCGTCCCACGAGCGGTTCGACGCCTTCAGCGACGCCGTCGAGGAGAACACGCGGGCAGAAAGGTTCCGCTGCGACGCAACTCCTCGCCCGAGGGGAGCTGGAGTCGGAACTCGGCTCGGACTGCCACCACAGACGGCAGCGGCACCGTGAGGGACCTGCCTGTCCCTTCGAGGGAGCTCCCGCACGGCGCGGCGTGCGGCCCAGGGCACGTGATAAGGCGCGGAACCGGTCCGGCAGTTCGAGCGCCGGGCTCAGCCGCCGCGCCGCACCCGAGCCGCCCTGCGGGCCTCCGCCAGTGTGCGGGCCTCGCTGCTCCTACGTGACGACCTGCCACCCGGGCCGCCCTGCACGTTTTTGACGCTGCCCAGACCGCGGAACGGGGCGTTGTGGTTCTGGGGGCGCGATACGGCCGGTCCGCCGTCGAGAGGCACTCCGGAGGGGGCCTTGGCGCCGGTGATCCGGCTCAGTTCCGCCTCGCCGGACCGCACCTTGGTGACCTCGGGAGCGACGTCTGCGTCGGCCATGACCTGGCTTGTCGCGCGGCGCTGTCCCGACAGGACGAGTGTGACGACGGTGCCGGAGCGGCCGGCCCGAGCCGTGCGGCCGGCGCGGTGCAGATAGTCCTTCGGGTCGGTGGCCGGGTCGACGTTGACCACGAGGTCGAGATCGTCGATGTGCAGGCCGCGTGCGGCGACGTTCGTCGCCACCAGCGCGGTGACCTGCCCGTTCCTGAACTGGGCCAGGGTCCGGGTGCGCTGCGGCTGGGACTTCCCGCTGTGCAGGGCGGCGGCGGCCACGCCCGCGGCCCGCAGGTGCCGAGTGAGCTGGTCGGCGCCGTGCTTGGTGTCCAGGAACAGCAGGACGCGGCCGTCCCGGGCGGCGATCTCCGTGGTCACGGCGTACCGGTCCGGGCCGTGCACGACGAAGACGTGGTGTTCGATCGTGGAAACCGCGCTGGACGGGGGGTCCACGGAGTGGGCGGCGGGGTCGCGCAGGTAGCGCTGCACCAGCTGGTCGACGTCCCGGTCGAGGGTGGCGGAGAACAGCATCCGCTGCCCGTCGGAGCGCACCTGGTCCAGGATCGCGGTGACCTGCGGCAGGAACCCCATGTCACACATCTGGTCGGCCTCGTCCAGGACGGTGATGCGCACCTGCCCCAGTCGGCAGGCCTTGCGCTCGACGAGGTCGTGCAGTCGACCGGGCGTGGCGACGACGATCTCGGCGCCGGACCGCAGCAGGGCGGTCTGCCGTCCGATGGACTCTCCACCCACCACCGTCGCGAGCCGCAGCCGCAGTGCCGTGGCGTACGGGGTGAGCGCCGCACCGACCTGCTGCGCCAGCTCCCTGGTGGGGACCAGGACGAGCGCACGTGGCGCTTTGGGCTGCGCGCGCTGCCCGGCCGTCAGGGCAAGCATCCCGAGACCGAAAGCGAGCGTCTTTCCCGATCCGGTGCGGCCCCGGCCCAGAACGTCCCGTCCCGCGAGCGCGTGCGGCAGCGCCGCCGCCTGGATGGGAAAGGGCACGCCCACACCGTGCTCGTCCAGCACCCGCAGAAGGTCGGCGGGCAGCCCCAGCTGCGCGAAGGACGTCACCGTGGGCGGCGCCGAAGCGGCGCCCGCCGTCTGGGAGACACCGTCCTGCTGCCGGGCATCGACACGTGCTGATTCGCTCACTGCAAGCCTTCCTCGACGGGACCGTACCGAGGAAGGCGCGGCGGGGACGCGGCCACCGGCCAGGGCGCCGAACGGAGCACCGGCACAGCGACGCAACAAAGAGTCAACGCTAGCACGCGTCCGACGGGTGGCGTCGCGTCCGGGCCGGACGTAGGCGGGGTGGAGCCGGGATCGTCCTGGCTCCACCCCTCGGTGCGGGCCTGTCACTGGAACTGCGCGAAGAACCTCCAGATCTCTGCCTTGGTCCAGGTGGTGACGCCGCTTTCATTGGGCGAGCCGTCGACCGGCCCGGGTATGTGGTCCCCGTCGAACGCGGCCCATCGGACCGGGTAGCCGGCACGGCAGCCCGCGTAGGCGGTGCTGATGTGCGTCCGGCTGCCCCGCGCGGGTTCGCGAGGGCTCTGGGGGGTGCAGCCGTTGTTGCCGACGAACCTGTCGCGCAGGGACCGGCCTTGCGCGATGTTGAGGACGGAGTCGCTGATGCCGTGGATTCCGAGGTAGGCGATGGGCTGGGTACCGCCGCTGCACCCGCTGATCTGAGCGCCGGACATGACCGCGACGGCCCTGAAGACGTTCGCCCGGCTGCACGCGAGTGCGTAGCTCATCCCGCCGCCCCAGCTGAAACCGGTGGCGAAACGCTGTGCCGGATCGACGCAGAGGCCGCTCTCGATGCGCCGGATCATGTCGTCGACGAAGGTGACGTCCTCACCGTCCGTATTGGCCCAGCCGTTGCCGAGGCCCTGAGGGGCGACGAGGATCGCGGTGTTGGCCGACTGTTCCTGCTGGCCGTAGTAGGACCAGGCGTTCCCGCTGGTGCCGCCCGAGGCGACGTCGCCGGCGGTTCCGCCCCGCCAGTGGAACGCGAAGATCAACCGGTAGCGGTGGCTGTTGTCGTAGGTGGCCGGGACCCTGAGGATGAAACTGCGGCTCTTGCCGCCGCTCTGGATCGTGTGCGTTCCGCTCGCCAGGGCCGGGGCGCTGCCGCATCCGCCGCCACCGGACGACAGTTTGATCATCTGCCATTGCTGGTTGGCGCCGCCCCAGTCGGTGTACTGGACGACGTTGCCCCCGTCGCCCGTGGCGGCGCCCTGCACCTCCACCGCCTTGCTGCTGGCCCGGTTGATCAGCCGGACGTGGCCCGCGTCGGAGTCGGCCAGGCGGAACTGCTGGTTGGGCCCGTTGTGGTCGGCCCACTGCTGGATCGCGGCACCGTCGGCGTTCGAGGCGCCGGACACGTCGAGGACCTTGTCCGAGTGGCGGGCCTTTAGCCGGTAGAAGCCGCCGCCGGAGTCCACGAACCGCCACTGCTGGTCGGCTCCGTCGTCGCGCGTCTGCTGGCTGACCCGCGCGCCGTCGGCGGTGGATGAGCCGGTGACCTCGAGCGCCTTGCCGCTGTTGCGGTTGACCAGGACGTACCAGGCTTGTGTATCCACCGTCGCCGCCTCGGCGGGCGCCGGACGCACCGCGGAGAGCAGGCCGGCCGCGAGGGTCGCGGCCACCACGGCGGCGACCCGGGACGACCAGCGATGTCGTCGTGAAGGGGCGGCGGTGGCCGCACCGTGGGGCTTCATCGATTCACCCTTTCGTCGGTGGCGGTTCCCATCAGGTGCGGGTCCAGCGCTGGTTGCCGCCGTTGGAGCAGGTGGAGATCTGGATCAGGGTGCCGTTGGCGGTGCCGGCCGCGACGGAGTCGAGGCAGAGGCCGGACTGGACGCCGACGATGGTGCCGTCGGAGTTGAGGCGCCACTTCTGGTTGTCGCCGCCCCAGCAGCTGTAGATCTGGACCTTGGTGCCGTTGCCGGTGCCGGCGGCGTCCAGGCACTTGTTGCCGTAGACCCTGAGCTCGCCGGCGTCGGTGTACGTCCACTGCTGGTTGGCGTTGCCGTGGCAGTCCCACAGCTGGAGCTGGGTTCCGTCGGTGGTGCCGGCGCCGGGCACGTCCAGGCAGCGGCCCGAACCGACGCCCTTGATCTGTCCGGAACCCGAAGGAGGCGTGGGGGTGCCGCCGTTGAGGGCGTTGAGGACGGCGGCGTAGGCGGGCTTCTTGCTGCCGTCGCCGTTGAACAGCAGCGGCGTCTGCTCCGACCGCCAGGAGTCGGTGTCGCGCACGCCCCAGACGGTGATGCCGAGGCAGCGCGGGACGGCCAGGCAGTCGTTGGTCACGTTGGCGTAGGTCGAGGCCGGGGCGCCCTGGATGTCGAGTTCGGTGATGGCCACGTCGACACCGAGGGCGGCGAAGTTCTGCAGCGTGGTGCGGAAGTTGCTGTTGTACGGGCTGCCGCTGTTGAAGTGCGACTGGAAGCCGACGCAGTCGATCGGCACACCGCGCTGCTTGAAGTCGCGGACCATGTTGTACATCGCCTGGGTCTTCGCCCAGGTCCAGTTCTCGACGTTGTAGTCGTTGTAGCAGAGCTTGGCGGCCGGGTCGGCGGTGCGGGCGGTGCGGAAGGCGACCTCGATCCAGTCGTTGCCGGTGCGCTGCAGGTTGGAGTCGCGCCGGGCTCCCGAACTGCCGTCGGCGAAGGCCTCGTTCACGACGTCCCACTGGGCGATCCGGCCCTTGTAGTGCGCCATGACGCCGTTGATGTGGCCGATCATCGCCTGGCGCAGGGTGCTGCCGCTGAGGCTCTGCATCCAGCCGGGCTGCTGGGAGTGCCAGGCCAGGGTGTGGCCGCGCACCCGCTTGCCGTTCTGCACGGCCCAGTTGAAGACGCGGTCGGCGGCGGCGAAGTTGAACTGGCCTCGCTGCGGTTCGGTGGCGTCGATCTTCATCTCGTTCTCGGCCGTCACCGAGTTGAACTCACGGTTCGCGATCGTCGTGTAGGCCGGGTCGCCCAGTCTGCCCGAGGCGATGGCAGTGCCGAAGTAGCGGCCGCTCTGCGCCGCGGCGGCGCCGAGCGTGTTCTCGGCGGCGTGTGCGGCCGGTGGTGAGACCAGTGCGGCCGCGCCGAGGACGCCGGCCAGCAGCGCCGGCAGCAGGCCGCGGATCCGCCGGCGGACAACCGGTCCGGAAAGGGCGTACAAGCCCATGACTGTGCCTCCAAGGTGGACATCACACAAGGACTGACGTGCACGGACGACACCCGGCCGGCCGCCTTGAGTGACGCACGGCGGTCACCGGAACGGGACGGGGTGGCGCGCGCTTTCGGCCCACGGTTCGTCATATCGAACCGCGTCCGGGTTCACAGACACGGATGTTGAGGTGTTGACGATGCATCGTCAACACCTCCGACAGGAGATGTTTCGACTAAGAGCTCGAAATCTTTCGCGATCCATGCCCGAGATCCACCCGCGACACCTCCGCCCAAGAGGCGCCTGAGGCGCGGTTTGTGGACAGATCGGTGACAGGCCTTGACCGGACAGCTCCGCATTCCTAGCTTGTGGCGGCAAAGCTTCCGGGAATTCTTCGAAACATTCGAGATGATCAGGAGCGCCCTCTGATGCGTCCAAGACGCTTGTTCGCCGTACTCGCCCCCTTGTTGCTCGTGGCCGCCTTTCTCGGCGCCCAGCCCGCCGCCGCGGCGGCCGTGGACCCCAATGCCTCGTACGTGCTGGTCAACCGCAACAGCGGCAAAGCGCTGGACGTCTACAACATGGCGACCAGCGACGGCGCCCGCATCACCCAGTGGACCAGGAACGATCAGAACCAGCAGCAGTGGCAGTTCGTCGACTCCGGCGACGGCTACTACCGCATCAAGTCCCGCCACTCGGGCAAGGTGCTGGACGTCCACAACCGGTCCACCGCGAACGGCGGCGCGATCGTGCAGTGGGCCGACCAGAACGGCACCAACCAGCAGTGGCGGCTGGCCGACAGCTCGGACGGCTTCGTGAGGCTCATTTCGCGCCACAGCAACAAGGCCCTCGAAGTGCAGGGCGCCGCCACCGCCGACAACGCGGACGTCGTGCAGTACGACGACTGGGGCGGCGCCAACCAGCAGTGGCAACTCGTCAAGGTCGGCGCCGGTAACCCCGGCTCGTGCGATCTCCCGTCGTCCTACCGCTGGACATCGACGGGCGCGCTGGCGCAGCCCAAGCCGGGGTGGGTCTCACTCAAGGACTTCACCGTCGTCCCCTACAACGGCAGGCAACTCGTCTACGCGACGACGCACGACACGGGGACGAAGTGGGGCTCGATGAGTTTCACCCCCTTCACCAACTGGTCGGACATGGCCTCGGCCGGCCAGAACACGATGTCGGCCTCCACCGTCGCGCCCACACTCTTCTACTTCGCGCCGAAGAACATCTGGGTGCTCGCCTACCAGTGGGGCGGGACCGCCTTCTCGTACCGGACGTCGAGCGACCCCACCAACCCCCATGCCTGGTCCTCCCCGCAGGTGCTCTTCTCCGGAAGCACCTCCGGATCCGGGACGGGGCCCATCGACCAGACGCTCATCGCCGACGGGTCGAACATCTACCTGTTCTTCGCCGGTGACAACGGCAAGATCTACCGGGCCGGCATGCCGATCGGGAACTTCCCGGGCAGCTTCGGCTCGAACTCCACCGTGGTCATGAGCGACACGACGAACAACCTGTTCGAGGCCCCGCAGGTCTACAAGCTCCAGGGCCAGAACCGCTACCTCATGATCGTCGAGGCGATCGGCTCGCAGGGCCGCTACTTCCGCTCGTTCACGGCCACCAGCCTCAACGGCTCTTGGACGCCCCAGGCCGCGACCGAGTCCAATCCCTTCGCCGGCAAGGCCAACAGCGGCGCCACCTGGACCAACGACATCAGCCACGGCGAACTGATCCGCACCGGCCCCGATCAGACCATGACCGTCGACCCCTGCAATCTGCAGCTGCTCTACCAGGGACGCAGCCCGAACTCCGGCGGCGACTACGGTCTGCTGCCCTACCGTCCGGGTCTGCTGACGCTGCGGCGCTGACGGTGTGACGCGTCCGCGCGTCCTGTCTCAGCCCTGACCGAGGGCCCCGGACCGTCCGGGGCCCTCGGTGCGTCCTCTGACCGCGCCGCGGAAGTGGATCGGGGAACGGACCGTGCGGTGTGTGAAGTACGTGCTGAACTGGGAAGGCGTGACGAAGCCGAGCTGGTCCGAGATCCGGGCCGCGGTCTCGCCACCGTGTGCCGGCAGACGCTTCGCCGGAAAGAGGACAGCGGAAGCGACGCCTGTGCCGGGCTGAAGGAATCCCGGCGTGATCCGCCGCTCCAGGGAGAGCCCGCCGTCACCACCCGAGGAAGAGACACGCCTATGTCCGAGACAGCCAACGGATGCGCCGGTACCACCGCGGCGCCCGCCCCCACGACCGTCGTCACCGGCTCCACCGGCCGGCTCGGCGGACGCGTCGCACGGCGTCTGGCCGAGCGGGGCGTCCCGCTGAAACTCCTGGTCCGCAGCCCAAAGCGCGCGCCACGGCTGGCCGCGGCCGTCGCCGTGCGCGGCGACTACGCCGACCGGGACGCCGTGCGCGAGGCCCTCGTCGGCACCCGCACCGTCTTCATGGTCTCCGCCTCCGAGAGCGCCGACCGGCTGGAGACGCACAAGGCATTCGTGGACGCCGCAGCGGAGGCGGGTGTCCGGCACCTGGTGTACCTCTCCTTCTACGGCGCGGCCCCCGACGCCACCTTCACCCTGGCGCGCGACCACTTCCACACCGAGCAGCACATCCGGGCGAGCGGTCTGGCGTACACCTTCCTCCGGGACAACCTCTACGCCGAGTTCGTCCCCGACCTCGTCGGCGAGGACGGAGTCATCCGCGGCCCGGCCGGGCAGGGACGCGCCGCGTTCGTCGGCCAGGACGACATCGCCGACGCGGCCGCGGCGGTACTGGCCCGGCCCGACGACCACGCGGGCATCACCTACGACCTGACCGGGCCGGAGTCCCTCACGCTCGACGAAGCGGCCGTCGTCCTGTCCGAGCAGCTCGGACGCACCGTCACCTACCGGCAGGAGACGGTCGAGGAGGCCTACGCCTCGCGTGCCTCCTACGACGCTCCGGCCTGGCAGCTGGACGCCTGGGTGTCCACGTACACGGCCATCGCCTCCGGCGAACTCGACGGCGTCAGCGATGCCGTACCCCACCTCACCGGCCACCCGGCCACGCCCCTGGCCGATGTCGTCCGAGCAGCGGGGCGCTGACCCACGGCGCCCGACCTCCCACTCTCCGGCCGCACCCATGGGGGACTCCCGTTCGATGAACGCCTTTGCGGTCCGACGAGCAACGTCTGCCACCAAGACGCAGATTCATGTGATTGCCGACCTCGATCTTCATGCATCTGCTTGGATGAATTAGCGATTGGCGAGCGTTCAGGGGCCGCTCTGCGCTCTCTCGATCATGCAAGGAGCAGAATTTGCCGCTACCTGTGATTGTCGGTGCCGTCGTGCTGTCGGGGGCGATCGGGACGGCTCTCACCGTCCGCCAGCTCAAGCGCCCGGCGAAGATCATCGTGCTCGGTGAAGGGATGAGCGGCAAGACCACGCTGCTCAACACCTGGCAGGGCAAGTGGGATGAGCCGGTGCACCGGACCCATCCGGCCGGTGAATTCATCGGCAGGATACGGCTGGACACGGGGAAGAAGGTTCTCTGGATCGACAAGCCGCTCAAGTTCAGGAACGTCAAGGACTTCAGCGGGATGGACGAAATCCTCGACGCCTCGCGAGACGGTGTGGAGGCAGCCCAATACATCCTCTACCTCATCAAGGCTTCCCAACTCGAAGCGGATGAGGAAAACCCCGGGGCGTCCCAGGAGTATGAGCGGCTGATCGCGGACGCCGCTCGCATCAAGAGATACAGCTCCAAGATCAAAAAGGTCATTCTCGTGATCACCTTCACCGACAAGGACTCCCGATACGACCTCCTGGGCCATGCCGCCTATCTGACTCGGGTGCGCGGGCAGCTCAGCGACCTCATCAGCCTGCTGAGCGTGCGCAACAAGACCAAGGTGGTGGCCGGCAGCCTCGCCACGCGTGAGTCCGCCGAGATCCTCGCGGGCGAAGTCATCCAGGCGATGCTGTGAGTGTCCCTCTGAAGCTGGTGTACGCGGAGTACGAGAGCGGCGAGCCGCCCTTCGTCTGGCTCGACGGGACGCACCGGCGGTCCGAGGAGAAGCGAACGGCGATCCAGTGGATCGGCAAGGTCTGCCGACGAGGGCGGGAGCGCCGAGGCGAGCCCGGTCTGGTGGTTCGCCACCACGATTGGCTGTTGATTCAGACGACGGTCGGGCTGAGCCACGACGGTGGCGGACCTCAGGGCGTCGTCTTCATCGTCAAAGGTCCCGACTCCGCAGCCGGCTGGGAGTCCGCGGTCACGGAACGGATCACCGAGGTATTGCTCGACGGCAGGATCCGTGTGGACCGTGAGAAGTTCCGCTCCGTTCTCGCGTGGGCCGCCCGATCGAGGGTCGACGAGAAGAAGCACGCCCTGAAGACCATGCTGGCAGGCCAGTTGGAGGCCGCCAGGACGAGAATGAAGCGAAGCGACACAAAGACAGATGGGGAACATGCGGATTCCGGATGAACTGGCCGATCGGCTGCTGACGGTATCGCTGGAGGATTTCGTTCGCATCTCCGACGATGACCCGGAACGGCTGCGCGATCACCGCATCACGATCGTGCCGGTCCCGCTGTTCGGCCGGTGGAAGCGCTTCCCCGAACTGCGGGAGACCGTCCTGCACCCCGATCTGGCCTATGTGCGCGATCGTGACTCCGCCCACCGTTACGTCGCGGCGGACAACGCGATTCACGGGACGGCGTTGCGGAAGTGCCGTCTCGCACTCAAGGTGTGCAAGGAACTCGGGGCCAAGTCGCTGCACGTCATGGAGTCCCGAGCGGATTCGGGGAAGTTCGGCGTCGACCATGAGTACACCGCCCAGGCGCGGGCCGGACGGGACGGAGAGGCCCGAAAGAAACCGCCGAAAGCCGGCCTGTCCGTGGAGGAACAGAGTTCGGTCAACCTTGCCGCCCATCTGCGTCATGATCTGAAGCTGACCATCGAGGCGGAAGGAAACTGGCCGGGCCACGTGCCTTCGATCGCGGGAGCCCTTGAGGTCCTGGACGGATACGATCCGGGCGACGTCGAAGACCTGCGTATCTTCATCGAGCAGCGGGACGGGGCACACAATGTGTCGACGAGCCTGTCACTCGAGGTCAATCTGCTCAGCGAGCTGAATCGCGATTTCGATCTGTTCTGCAAGACCGCCGCCGGTCTCGAGGCCACGCTCGGGCGTCGGCACGCTAAGGCTGAGGCAAGCATGAGCAACACGTTCAGGGTCCAATTCGAAAGAACGAGGATGGTCTCGCTCGCCCTCAAAGTCGGGTTCTGAACGCCAAGGTCTGTCGTAGAGGCCCGTGTTTGCACGCAGGTGACCCGTGAGGCGAGAGTCTCAGCCGACGCCCGGGGTGGGCCGCGGGCTTTGTCAGTGGCGGCTGGCAGCATCGGGCCCATGACGGACACCACGGCATTCGACTGGCGGTCCTTCCTGCTCAGGTGGAGTGGGGAGTGGGCGGATTCCCTGCCGGAGGGCGAGGAGAGGGGCGAGGACGACGAGGTCGCCCGGCAGACGCGGTGGCTGGGATTCCCACCCGCGCCCGAGGAGCGGATCGCGGCCATGGAGCAGCGCCTGGGCCTGCGCATGCCCCCGTCGTACCGGGAGTTCCTCGCGGTCACCGACGGGTGGCGGCACGCGGGTGGGTTCGTGTGGCTGCTGGCGGGGACGCGGGACCTGCGCTGGCACGACGACGCGTCATGGCTCGCCGAATTGTTCGAGGACTACGAGGGCGAGGACGACGAGGACGAAAACGGGCGCGACGCGGGCGACGAGCCCGGGGAACCGCGGGAGGGCGACCCCGGACGGCGCGCCCTGCAGCTCGACGTCGAGTCCGACGCCACCTACGTCCTCATGGATCCCACGGATGTGGACGAGAACGGCGAGTGGGCCGTGTACACCTGGGCGAGCTGGCTTGCGGAGCCGCCCGAGCGGCACGCGAGCTTCCTGGCCTTCATGCAGGACGCGTACCGGGAGTTCCACAGCCTGCGGTCGAACGGGGACGGCGGGGAGTTCGTGAACGACACGACGCGCGCGCTGGACGCGCGGATGGAGGACGCCCGGCGGGAGGTACTGCGCGGCGGCTGGGAGCGGGCCCTGCGGGCGCTGGACGAGGCCCGGGAGTACGGCAGACCGCGGGCCGCCGGGCTGGGTGACCAGATACGCCGTCTCCTGGGGCAGACCTCCATGGTCTATTTCGACGGACTGGTGACGGACCCGCGGTACGCGCCCGAGCTGCTGCCGGCGCTGGTGGCCGAGCACGCGGCGCACTCGTACCGGGGCGACTCCAGCCTGGTGTACCACCTGCGGGGCGCCGACCAGGAGGTGGTGTCACTGGCGTACGCGACGCTGGAACAGGTGCGTGGCGGCACGTACCGGTACACGGCGATCGGACGGTTCGGCGAGGCGGTCGGCAGGGCGCGGGAGCTGGCGCGGTGGGGGGACTGCGACGGCGCTTGGCGGGCACTGGCCGACGCCCTGCCCCTGTGGCAGCCGCTGGGGCCGGATCATCTGGCACCCCTGGGCTGGGTGGCCGACCCCCTGCTCGGACCGCTGCTGACACCGGAGCGGGGCCGGGAGCTGCTGTCCACGCCGAGGGGCGGTCAGCCGGGCGCGGCACCGACTCCGTCGGCCGGTCTCGACCCGGGTGGCCTGGCGTGGCTGGCTGAGCCGGACCCGGGCAACAACCGCACGTCCTACCGGTTCGTCCTGGTCGAGGGGGCCGAGCCGCACGAGCTGCCCGCGCTCCTTGCGGACGGCGGCGAGGACGGCGGCGAGGAGAGCAGGGAGGACGGCGGCGCGGAGAGCAGCGAGGACGGCACCGTGCTGAGCCGGCCCCTGACTTCGTGGGAGACGCGCGACGAACGGCTGCGCAACCGGCGGGAGTTCTCCTCCTTCGACGACCGGGCTGTCATGGCGGTCGGCAGGGCCGGCGCCGACTGGAGCTTCGCCTTCGACGGCGACCCGGCCCCGTTCGACCGACGACGGTTCGTCTCACCGGCCGCGTCCACCGCCCAGGGCACCCGTGCCGTGGTGGTGTGGAGCGGGCTGCGGGCGTGGCACGGCGAGCCCTTCTTCCACCTGTCGGTGGCGCGGGACGGCGCCGAGCAGTACGCGTTCACCTACGCCGAGGGCGAGGTCCGGTCCAGCGGGGAGATACCGCGGTCGCTGGACCCGGCCCGGTTCTTCGATGACACGGCGGACGCCGTCGGGGCGGAGCGGCCGCTGCTGGAAGCGGTGGCCGGGGAGTTCGGCGTCCACCTGCCGCGTCACGCCCTCGTGCACGGGCGGCTGCACACGTTCCCCAGCCGTTCCTGGACGCGCCCGCCGCGGGACGGAGAGACCTTCATGGTGCTCCGGACGGGATGATCCGGTCGAGGTCGTGCTCAATCGCCCCTCGTGGCCACAACGGCCCAAGTGCGGTGCGGCACTTGGACCACCTCGCCGGGGAAGCGCTCGCGCAGCACACGGCCGAGGGCGTCGTCGAAGCGCTGCACCTGGTCCGGCGGCAGGCTGGCGCCGACCCCGGCGCTGGCCCGGATCCGGCCCCGCCATGCCTCGGGCGGGTACGGCACGGTCAGGTCGAAGGAGAAGGTCTCGATGCCGGTGAATCCGGCGGTGGCCAGGTCGGTCAGCCAGCGCGGGTACAGCCCGGTACCGCCGCCCAAGGTCCAGGCCGGGTTGAAGGAGAGGATGAGCTCCTCGGTCGCCTCGACCACGTTGCCGGGCAGGGGCAGCCAGTCGAAGTGGGCGACGACGGCACGCCCGCCGGGACGCAGCAGCCGCCTCACTTCGGCCGTGGCCCTCGGCGCGTCGAACCAGTGCCAGCACTGGCCGGCCGCGACCACGTCGTACGACGCGTCCGGCAGTCCCGTCGATTCGGCCGTACCGACGCGGTACTCGATGTCCACCCCTGCTTCCGCGTCGAGCTCACGGGCCTGTTCGAGCAGCGGTGCCGCCGGGTCGACGCCCGTCACCCGTGCCCCCGCCTGCGCGAACAGCCGGGCCAGTGTGCCGGTGCCGAGGTCGACCACGTCCTTGCCGGGGAAGGCGATGCCGTGCTGATAGAGGTGCGTGACGAGCTGCGGCGGGAATCCGGCGCGGTGGCGGCCGTAGTCCTGCGCGGTGAGCCCGAAGTCAGGACGGAAGCTGCTGGTCATGGCGGGGCTCCTGGAGGGCTGTGCGTCGGCAGGCGGCGCCCACCCTGCCATCCGTGACCTTGATCGACAAGGTGACCGGCCGCCGCACGAGTTCGGCCCCTGACCTGCCCGGAGCGGGCGGCAGGAGCCGAGAGCGGCAGGGCGAGGGGGCCAAGGCGGTGTCCCCCGGCTGTGTCGGGCGGCCGGGGCGCGGGGGTTCGGCCATGCTGGGGCACAGGTCGCGCCCCTTCCCCACGACAAGGAGCCTCGTATGCCCACGGACCCGCTCGGACGATTCCTGGCAGCTCTGGACCCGGAGCACCGCGAAGCGGTCGGCGCCAGGCCCCGCGAGGAGCAGGAACGCCTCGCGGCGGCCTGGGAACGGGAACTGGAGGCGGACGACGAGCTCGACACCCTCGACGAACTGTCGCCCGCCGCGGCCGAGGCCGAGGCCGCACGCCGGGTCCTGGAACGCGGGGAGGCCTAGAACGACCCGGTCCAGAAGCGAACGACCCGTCTTTGCCGCTTCCGGAACAGGTCGGTCGCCGTGTCCTCGCCCCGGAAACGGGTTTGTCCGTGATCCGTAACAGACGGATCCATCGGGCGTCTTCCGCCCTCTTGCCGTACGCACGGGCTCCACGGCGACGGCGAAGGAACGGAAGACATGGTGCGAAGCGGCGGACGGGGATGGTACGCCAAAGTGGCGGCGGCGGCGCTCGGGGTGACCGCGGTGGCCGGCCTGACCTCGTTCTGGAACGCGCAACTCGGTGCCGCCGAAGGGCGACCCGCCCAGGGCGTCGCGGCGCCGCCCGCCCCGTCGCAGGGCCGCAAGGCGACGCCCGTGTCGGCGGACATCGCGCACGCCTCGGACGCGGGCGACCGCGGCGTCAACATCACCATCGACGACGGCCCCGATCCCGTGTGGACGCCCGAGGTGCTGCGGCTGCTGCGGGACAACGGCGTGAAGGCCACGTTCTGCATGGTGGGCGAGCAGGCCGAGGCCCACCCGGACATGGTCAAGGCGGTGGTGGCGGCCGGGCACCGGCTCTGCAACCACACGGTCGCACACGACGTCACCATGGACCGCAAGCCCACGTCGTACCAGTCCCGGCAGATCCTGGACGCCGAGCGCATGATCACCGAGGCGTCCGGAGGCGTCCGTCCGCAGTACTACCGGGCGCCCGGGGGCGCCTTCACCCCCTACAGTCGTCGCCTCGCCGCGTCCCACGGCATGCGCCCGCTCGGGTGGAACATCGACTCCAAGGACTTCGAGCGCCCCGGCGCGAACGCCATCGTCGCCACCGTGAAGAACGAGATCGCCAACGGCCCGACCCTCCTCTTCCACGACGCGGGCGGAGACCGCGCGCAGACTGTCGCCGCGCTGCGCGAGGTTCTGCCGTGGCTGAAGGAGCAGGGCTACTCCTTCGGCTTCCCCGAGCGCCAGACGCAGGCGGAGTAGGGCGGACCCGGACACGACGGCTTGCGCGGCACAGCGCTCCCCCGGCGGGTCCGCCGGCCCGGGCCGGTACCGGCCTTCGGGGGAATTCCGGGTCCGCTCCGCGCTTGGGCGGCCGGTGGGTGGTACGGGCATGAGATGCCGACGCTCCCCGAGCCTCCCTCCTCGGCGCTGCCGCGCCTGGACGACGCCGAGTCCCGCGTGCCGGGCGTGCTGCGCACCGCGGCCGCGTACGCCTGGCGGCTCATCGCCGTCGGCATCGTCGTCCGGGTCGCCTTCTCCGTGCTCGGGCAGTTCCACCGGATCGCCGTCGCCGTCTTCCTCGGTCTCGTCATCACGGCGGTGCTCCGGCCCGTGGCGGGGCGGCTGGCCCGCTTCATGCCCCGGCCGCTCGCGGTGGCCACCGCACTCGTCGGCGGCATCGTCCTCGTCCTCGGGGCACTCGCCCTGGTGGGTGAGACCGTGGCGGACCAGCGGACCGGGCTGGAGAAGGAGTTCGTGGCGGGGATCGACCGGATCGAACGGCGCCTGGAGGACCCGCCCTTCAGGCTCCCCGCGAACGCGTTCGACGACCTCCAGTCCCGCATCGGCAAGCTCCTGTCGGACCACCGCTCCGCCCTCATCAGTACGGCGCTCAGCGGCGCGAGCCGGCTGGTGGAGGTGCTGACCGTGCTCGCGCTGGCCCTGTTCTGCGCGGTCTTCTTCACGCACTCCGGTGAGAAGCAGTGGCAGTGGCTGTGCGACCAGCTCCCCCGCCGGGCCCGGCAGCGGTTCGCAGTCGGGGCGGGGGCCGCCTGGCGGACCTTCACCGGCTATACCCACGGCATTCTGCTGGTGGCGGCGACCAACGCAGTCCTCGTGGGCATCGCGCTGTTCGCGCTCGGGGTGCCGCTCGCGGTGCCGTTGGCCCTGCTGGAGTTCATGGCCGCGTTCATCCCCCTGATCGGCTCACCCATCGCGCTGGCGATCGCGGCGGTCGTCGCCCTGGCGTCGAAGGGGCCGCTCATCGCTCTGGTGGTCGTCGCCCTGATCGTGGTCATCGGCCAGATCGAGGGACACGTGCTGCACCCCGTCGTGATGAGCTGGGCCGTTCGGCTCCACCCGGTGGTGGTCGCCCTCGCGGTGGTCGGCGGGGCGGTCGCGGCGGGGGTGATCGGTGCGGTGGTGGCCGTGCCCCTGGTGGCCGTGGTGTGGTCCGTGTACCAGGCGCTGCGGGGACCTGCGGACGAAGCTTCCTGAGTGCCCAGGGGGGCGCCCGTGCCGGCTCACCCGTTCACTCGTCCCACCGCGCTCCTCCGGGAGAACTCGCGGGAGGGCGCCCTGGCTCAGGCAGCGTCCGACAGCCGCCGCATCAGGCGTCGCTCCTCCTGCGCGAGTGCGTGCACCAGCTTCGACGCCTGTTCCAGGGGAGCCCGCTCACTGGTGGTTCCCGCCTCATGGAGGAGCTGCGCCACCCTGGTCCAGTTCCCCGACACCAGGCGGTACGCGTCCGACAGGTCGCTGAACGCGGCCGTGCCCGTGAGGTCGGCGGTCTCGGCGAGGAAGTCCGCCCACATGGTGCGGAAGAGGCCGCCGCCGGTTCCGCCTTCCTCCATGATCGTGGCCATCTCGACGAGCGCCTCCCGGGGTGATGCGAGGTCGTCGATCCAGCCGGGCATCAGATCCGCTGCCTTGTGCATTCCCTTGAAGCCCAGGTTGGCGATCGGAGGGTTCAGGAAAGTCTCCGCCGTCGTCCGGATGGCTCGGCGGGCGGCCTCTGCGAGGTCGGGCAGCGGGCCGTCGGGAGGGGCGATGGTGAAGGACAGGTTGCGTGAGCTCATCGGGCCCCGGGCGCTGCGCGCCCGGGCCAGGGACTCGCCGGAGGCCCACCGCAGCCCCAGCGGTCTGGTCTCGACGAGGGCGAACCTGTCGCCGTCGTGGCCGACGCAGGCGACGTAGTGGGCCGCGAACCGGTAGTCGTCCGTGGAGTAGTCGAGCTCGTAGCGATCCAGCTTGAGACCGACCACCGTCCCCGAGTCGAGGTCCTGGAGCAGTTGTTCCCGGGCCCGCTTCTCGGAGGAGGTCTCCCTGACCGTCAGGCGCAGACCGAGCGTCCGGGTGATCTGGGCGGTCAGCCGGTCCGGCTTGACGCGGCCGCCGATGAACGGCGTCGGCATCTGCTTGCTGCGCCAATAGGTGAAGGACAATCCGCTGCCCAGGCCGAAGACGAGTGGCTCCGACAGGTCGACACCGCGTTGCCGGAGGAGGTTGACCAGGGACGTCGATTCGCAGTGGTGACCGACATACGGTTGCCCGTTCATGAGTAACACGACGTGTCCTTTCTCCGGTTGAGGGTTTATCACGTAGCGGCTCACCGAGTGGTGCGCCCGGGGGGCTCCTTGCCCAGCGTCATCAGGGATGTCCGCGTCTGCGGGTCCATCTTCTCGATCGCGTACCGGAAGGTGGTGCGCGCCATGTCGCCGTGCCACGTGCGCAGGAACGCGGCCACTTCGTCCTGGTGGACCTCGGCGGTGACCTTGAGCAGCCACCCGCAGCCCTTCTGCACGTACATGTCCTCGTCGTGCATCAGCCGGGTGCAGTTGTCGAAGACGTGCGACAGGGGCAGTTCGAACACCGTCCGCCCCACCGTGCGCCGGACGAACTTCACGACGGCCACGTTCGCGGCGCGTCTCGCCCAGGGCGACCGGGACGCCACCCAGCGCCGCGTCCACGGGATCCGGTCGAGGTGCCCGAGGAAGAACGGGTACAGCAGCTTCAGACAGAGGTCGTCGCACTGCGCCCAGTTGGACACATACGTGTCCAGCCAGTGCTCGCTGCGGTCGAGGAGTTCGTCACCGAGCCCGGTCCTCGCGACCTTGTGCAGGAGCGCGAAGCCGAGCAGGACCTCCTCGTGGTGCGAGGCGCGTGACAGCACCTCTTCCGTCAGGGCCAGGCGCGTGGCCGGGGGGATGTCCGGCCGGGCACGGACGTAGCCGTTGGCGAGCGCGACGACGGAGGCGTTGCTCACGCCCAGGGCGTCGATCTTCCGGGGGAAGTACCGCTGCGTCCCGGCGGCGACATCCGCGTCGGCCCGCGCCGCCAGGGATGCCAAGAGGTCCCCGGCCGCGGCTGTGACGTCCATGGCCTCGGCCCCTCCCTCACGTCGATCCCGGATGGGAGAGACCGACGTGATCAGGATCGGCCTCGGCGCCCGTTCGGCAGGGGTCAGACTCGCCCAGATCCGGCCCGGGCTCAAGTAACGGCGTGCCCCCGGCACGGCCGTCCGCATCGGCAGGTCCTCGGTCTGCGGCAGGATGGCAGGCCGGCGCCGTATCATCGCGCGGTGGGCACTGGGGTGGGGATCACGGCGCCGTTCGGCCGGATGCTGCGCACGCTCCGGCAGGGCCGCCGGCTGACGATCGAGGAACTGGCCGAGGCTTCGGGGATCTCGGGGCGGGCCATCGGCGACATGGAGCGGGGCCGGAGCCGGCGTCCGCACCGGAGCACCGTCACCGCGCTCGCCCAGGGCCTGGGTCTGGACGAGGCCGCACACGCCGGCCTCCTCGCGGCCGCCCGCGCGGCCCGCCCCGGAGCACGGGCCGCCGAGTCGGTCAGGGCGTCGGCCCACACACTGCCCAGGGGTGTCCGGGACTTCGTCGGCCGGCAGGCGGAACTGACCGAGTTGCGGGCTCTCGTGCGGGAGGCGGCCGACGGCCGGGCAGGGGCGCCGCCGGTGGCCGTGGTGTCCGGCCCGCCCGGGAGCGGGAAGACCTCACTGGCGGTGCGACTGGCCGAGGAGCCGTCGGCGCCCTGCCCCGACGGGGCGTTCCTGGTGGACATGCGCGGTCTGGACGAGCGGCCCCCGTCCGCGGAGCAGGCCGTGGCGGGGCTGCTGGGCACCTGGGGTGTCGGGGTGGCCGAGCTGGCCCGGCTGACCGCCGAGGAGCGTCTGGGCCGCTACCACGAGGTCGCAACAGGGCTGCGTGCTGTGCTGGTGCTCGACAACGCGGGCAGCGAGGCCCAGGTCAGGCCGCTGCTGCCGCGCGCGGGCCGGCTGCTCGTGGTGGTGACGAGCCGCCGTACGCTCGCCGGTCTGGAGGGGGTACGGCGCGTCGCGCTCGGGACCCTGAGCCCGCGGGAGTCCGCCGCCCTGCTGCGTGCCGTGGTGGGTGCCGGGCGCGTGGACGCCGAACCGGGGGCCGCGGGCCGAGTGGCCGGGCTGTGCGGTCATCTGCCGCTGGCGTTGCGGGTGGCCGCGAACTGGGCCGCCACCCGCACCAACTGGAGCCTGGAGCGGCTGGCCGGCCGACTCGCGGACGAGGACCGGCGGCTGGACGCGCTCAGCGCGGGCGACCTGAAGGTCAACTCCGCCTTCGCGCTGTCCTGTTCCCGGCTCGCCCCCGAGGCCGCCCGGATGTTCCGCTTGCTGTCGCTGCTGCCGGGCGGGGACTTCGGCGCGGCCGCGGCCGCCGTGCTCGCGGACGTGCCACCGGCAGAAGCCGAGGACCTCCTGGAGGAACTGCTGGAGGCCGGACTCCTCATGACGTCCCGTCAGGACCGTTACCGGCTGCACGACCTGCTGCGCCTGTACGCGGCCGCCCGTCGCCACTCCGAGGACGGGGAGGAGGGGTCACTCGCCCCGCGGTCCCGGCTGCGGCACTGGCTGCTGGACACGGCCGTCCTCGCGGGCCGCTGGCACGAGCCGGACTACGGCAGACCACCCGAGGACCCGGGCCGGCTGGTCGCCCTGGACGACCGCGAGCAGGCTGCACGCTGGATCAGGGCCGAGGGCGACACCTGGCTGGCCGCGTTCCGCGAGGCCGCGGCCCTCGGCGAGCACACGCGGGTCGTGGAAGTCGCGGAGGCCATGCACTGGTTCTCCGACCACTGGGTGTCGTGGGGTCACTGGGTCGAGGTCTACGAGCGGGCCGCCGCGGCCGGGGCGGCCCTGCGGGACGCCACGCTGGAGGCGACCCACCGCAACTACCTCACCTGGGCGTACTGGGCCTGCGCCCGCCGGCACGACGAGGCGGTGGAGGCGGCCACGAGCGCGCTGCGACTCGCCCGGACGGGCGGGGACACCCTGCAGCAGGCGTGGGCGTACGCCTATCTCGGCTGGCTGCGGGACGCCGTGGACGATCTGCCGCTCGCCGCCGATCACTACCTCCGCGCCGCGCGGCTGTTCACGGCGGCGGACGACGTCAACGGCTACCTCCAGGTCTCCTGCGGGATGATCCGGGTGCTGCGCGGGGTGGGGCGCGCGCAGGCGGCCGTGGAGACCTGCCGGGGCATCCTGGACGCGCTCGCGGACCCCCGCCACCAGGACCGGATTCCGCCCAACGTGAGGGAGTTCACCGCCCTGTCGGCGCTCTACGCGGTGTCGTTCGTCCATCTCGACGAGGAGCGGTGGGAGGACGCCGTCGACGCGCTGCGGTCCATCCGCGGGCAGTTCGACGCCCGCGGATGGCACAAGCAGGCGGGCAAGGTCCATCTGCATCTGGCCCACGCGCTGGCCCGTCTCGGCGAGCGGGCCGAGGCCGCCGCCGAGTACCGGGCCGTGCTCGCGCTGGACGCCCGCGTCCCCGCGGACGTGCGGAACGACGCACGTGCGGGTCTCGCCGCGCTCTCCGCGGGCCGGCCGGCGCCGCTCACCCGGTTCGCGCAGTGACGCCTCAGCCGCCGCGGCCCGTCGCGGCGGCGAAGCCCAGCCAGGTGTGGCGGTTGTTCCACCAGCACCAGCCGACCTTGGGGGCGTTGCGGCGCTCGCGGCCGTCCCTGCCGGTGCCGTTGCTGATCCAGAGGGCCGGGGTGCGGGCGTCCAGGGTGCCGTTGGGCTTGCGCAGCCGGGAGCCGATGGTCATGAAGCAGAGGTTGCGCTCCAGGGCCTCGGGTTGCTGGAGCACCCAGTGGATGCCCTCGGTGAGCACCAGCGGGGTGCGGTCCTCCTCGGTGAGGGCGGGCAGGGCCTCGTCCGGGGACCAGTTGGCCATGTGGTCCCCGCGGTCGACCCCGGTGACGAGGTAGAGCGGGGTGTCGGGCAGGTCGAGCGCGCTGGGGGCGAACTCGTCGACGTCGGGCATGTCGACGACGACGAAACCCGGTTTGCCGTCGCGGCGCAGCAGCGGCGCGAGGGCGGATGCGGGGGCCCGGTCCGGATGTACGGCCAGCAGGGCCCCGTCACCCTCAGCCCCGGCTTCCGCGGCGAACGTACGGATCTCCTCGGCGGACAGCCCGCCGATCTCGTGCACCCCCCGCTGGATCAGCCGCTCGGCCTGCACGCTCAGGGGCGGGGGTGCGGGGAGGACGGTCGACGGGTCGGGCGCGGTGGCGGGCACGGTACTCCTCGGGTCGGGGGTTGGGCGAACCGGGCAGCGGGACCTCGGGCTTGCGAACGCGGGCGTTCTCGGACGCGCGAACGCGGACGCCCGAACTCATGGGCAACGAGCCGGTCCGGCGGGAGGTTCCCGCTCCACCGTGTCCATCGTGTCCGTGCTCCCGGTACCCGCGCCGGCACCTGCGCCCGTGCCCTTGCCCGTCCTCTCGCCGGAGAACCCGTACCGCTGCCACTCCCGGGGCGTCATCCCGTACGCCGCTCGGAAGGAACGGCTGAAGTGGCTGGGGCTGGTGAATCCCCAGCGTCCGGCGACGGCCGCGACCCCGGGCCCCGGCGCCGGGGGGCGCAGCAGGTCCCGGCGGCACCGCTCCAGCCGCTGTGTCCGGATCCACTCCCCCACCGTCACGCCCTCCGGCTGAAACAGCTTGTGCAGGTAGCGGACCGACATGTGGTGCGCCGCGGCGATCCCGGGCGGTGCCAGGCCGGGGTCGGCGAGGTGGCGTGCGATGTGGTCCTTGACCCGCACGAGGGTGGCAGCTGCGGTCTCGGGGGCCTGAGGGACGAAGCGGCCGCTGCGTTCGTTGATCAGCAGTGCCAGCAGGTCGAGGGCCGTGACCGCGAACTGGCGTCCGGGGACGGCGTCGAGATGCGCCGCTTCGCGTGCCAGACGCGCGAAGTAGGTCCCCACCAGGGCGGCGCTCCCCTCCCGGCCGGAGAACGCCGTGGCGGTGAGCGTCCGCAGGTCCTCGTCCCGCACGTGGAGCTCCGCACGGGGGAAGTGGAAGGAAGTGAAGCAGAACGCGCTCTGCACCTTCTTGCGGAACGTCCGCGAGGAGTCGGAGAGGGAGAAGTCACCCGGTCCGATGCGGGCCTCCCGCCCGTCCTGTTCCTTGAGGGCGCTGCCCCGCCGCTGCAGGGTGAGGATGAGGAATTCCTTGCCGTCCTGGGCGAGCCGTCTGCTGCGCGTCACGATCTGCGGGCCCGCCTGCACCTGCGAGACGCCCAAGGAGCCCAGCCGGTGGCTCACGATGCTGCCGGGGGACGGATCGTCCTCGAGGAGTCGCACGTCGAGCGGGATGAAGGTCCGCGACACCGCGTGGTGCCAGCGCTCCCCCCGGTCGGCCGCCGGCAGTGACGCGGTGGAAAGGATGACGGACACCTGGATTCCCCCCTGGGCATCAGCAACGGCCCAGGCACGGTCGGAAGCCTGGGCGTCGTCGAAGGCCGGCAGCTGGGTCCACTGCCGGCCTTCGACGATGTCACCACGCCTCCCCGGGGCGGTCCAGGAAGAATCGGAGGCAGAATCCGATCACTTGGCCAGGAAGGCGAGCAGCGCCGCGTTGACCTCCTCCGCGTGGGTCCACAGCAGACCGTGCGGCGCGCCCTCGATCTCCACGTAGTCCGCGGCCGGAAGGGCCTTGCGGAACGGCCGTGCGGTCCCCTCCACGGGCAGGATGCGGTCGCCCGTGCCGTGCAGGATGAGGGCCGGCACGTCGATCGCCGGGATGTCGGCGCGGAAGTCGGTGTACCAGGTCGCGGGAGCGGCGGCCGCGGCGAAGAAGCCGCCACCGGCGGCGACGTCCCAGCTGTGGCGGACGGCCTCCTCGCTGATCCGCGTGCCGAGGTTCTCGTCGAGGTTGTAGAAGTCCTTGTAGAAGTTCGTGTAGTAGGCGTAGCGGTCGGCCTTCACGGCGGCGACGACCCCGTCGAAGAACTCCTTCGGGGCGACTCCGTCGGGGTTGTCGTCGGACTTGAGCAGGCAGGGCTCCAGGGAGGCGAGGAAGGCGACCTTGGCGACCCGGTCCGTGCCGTAGCGGGACACGTACCGGGCGACCTCGCCGGTGCCCATCGAGAAGCCGACGAGGACGGCGTCCCGCAGGTCGAGGGTCTCCATCACCGTGTGCAGATCGGCCGCGAAGGTGTCGTAGTCGTAGCCGGTGGTGGGCTGGGAGGACTGGCCGAAACCGCGCCGGTCGTAGGTGATCACGCGGTGGCCGGCGTCGAGCAGGACGGCGCTCTGCCGCTCCCACGAGTGCCCGTCGAGCGGGAAGCCGTGGATGAGGACGACCGGCTGCCCGGATCCGTGGTCCTCGTAGTAGAGGTCGATGGCGGTGGAGTTCTCCTGGCCCACGGTGATGTACGGCATGTGCTGCTTCCTCGTTTCCGAGCGGCTGGTGCAAGGGACGTCGCCACGCTAGGACCGGCGCGAGCGGGTCGATTGCCCCGCAGCGCACGGGTGTTTGCCCGGGGGCGCACCTCCGGCCGGTGGTCCGCGCAGCCGGTGGGTGATCCGGGGCCCGTTCGCCCCGGGGCCGCTCATCCGGGCAGCGGGCGGTCGTCGACGACGTGCTTCATGACGAGGGTGGAGTTGAGGCGCTGGACGCCCGGGAGCCGGGCGAGTTGCTGGTCGTAGAGCTGCTGGAAGGCGGTCAGGTCGGTGGCGGCGACGCGCAGGAGGTAGTCGGGGTCGCCGAAGAGCCGCTGGGCCTGGAGGACATGCGGGACGGCGGCCACCGCCTTCTCGAACGCGGAGACCGTGTCGGCGTCCTCCAGACGCATGGTGACGAAGACGAGGGCCTCGAAGTTCAGGCCCACGGCGGCCGGGTCCACCACCGCGCGATAGCCGCGGATCGCACCTTCGCGTTCGAGATCGCGCAGCCTGCGGTGGCAGGGCGAGACGCTCAGTTTCACGCGCGCCGCCAGCTCGGTGACCGTGAGGCGGCCGTCCAGCTGCAGCTCGGTAAGAATTTTCCGGTCCATCGCATCCATGGAGAAGATTCTGACCCAGAGAGGCCGATCAAGAAGAAAAGAAGGGAACACTTTCGGGCAGATCCGCCATACCCTTCCCTCGCACCACCGCATGTGAGAGGGAACGATCGATGGACACGACCACGCTGGCGGCCTTCGTGGCAGTCGACCTGCTGCTGGTATTCACCCCGGGAGCGGACTGGGCCTACGCGATCACAGCGGGCCTGCGGGACCGGTCGGTCGTGCCGGCCGTCGCCGGACTGGTGGCCGGATACGCGGGGTACACCCTGCTCGCCGTGGCGGGGCTGGTGGTGGTCGTGGCGAGCTCGGGGACCCTGCTCACGGCGCTGACCATGGCCGGGGCCGGCTACCTGGTGTGGCTCGGCTGGGGGGTGCTGCGGCAGCCGGCCGTTCTGACGGCCGCCGAGGAGGAAGTGGGCGCCGGGGGCGCCTCCCGGGGGCGGGTCCTGCTCCGGGGCATCGGGATCAGCGGACTGAACCCCAAGGCCCTGCTCCTCTACTTCTCCCTGTTCCCGCAGTTCATCGACCCCGCGGGAGCTTGGCCGGTCGCGGGCCAGACCGGTCTGCTCGGCTCGCTGCACATGGTCGCCTGTGCCGTCGTCTACCTCACCGTCGGAGTCCTGGCCCGCACGGTCCTGCGGACCAGGCCCTCCGCGGCCCGGGCGGTGACCCGCGTCTCCGGTGCGATGATGATCACCATCGGCGTTTTCCTGCTGACGGAACGCCTGGCAGGCTGACGGACCCGATCCGTCGACGGGCCTGGCCTCAGCGCAGGATGACCGTGCGTCTGCCCTGGACGAACACCCGGCCTTCGCAGTGCCAGCGCACCGCCCGCGCCAGGGCCGCCGACTCCGCGTCGCGGCCGATGGCGGCGAGGTCCTCGGGCGTGTGGCTGTGGTCGACGTCGATGACCTCCTGGGCGATGATCGGGCCCTCGTCGAGGTCGGCGGTGACGTAATGGGCCGTCGCGCCGACGAGTTTGACGCCGCGTTCGTGGGCCTGGTGGTAGGGCTTGGCTCCTTTGAAGCTCGGCAGGAACGAGTGGTGGATGTTGATCACCCGGCCGGGGAGCCGGGTGCACAGGTCGTCGGAGAGCACCTGCATGTAGCGGGCGAGCACGACCAGGTCGACATCGAACCGGTCGACGACGCCGAGCAGCCGGGCCTCGGCCTCCGGCTTGGTCGCCGCGGTGACCGGCACGTGGAAGAACGGGATGCCGTGCCAGGTGACCAGTGCCTCGTGGTCGCGGTGGTTGGACACCACTGCGACCACGTCGATGGGCAGGTCCCCGCTGCGGGTACGGAAGAGCAGGTCGTTGAGGCAGTGGTCGTAGCGGGACACCATGATGAGCACGCGGTGCCGGGTACCGGCCGGTTCGAGGTGCCAGCGCATCGCGAACGGCGTGGCCACCGCGGCGAAAGCACGCCGGAGCAGCTCCGCGGTGTCCTCGCGGCCGGGGGCCGCGAAGCGCACCCGCATGAAGAAGTGACCGTCCCTGCGGTCACCGAACTGGTGGTTGTCGAGGATGTCGCTGCCGTGGTCGAGCAGGAACCGCGAGACGGCGGCGACGATCCCGGGCGCCTCGGGGCAGTCCAGGGTGAGGACGTACTCGGGCGTCTGCATCACGGCACCTCCGGTGCGCCGAACTCGCCCATCGCGTCCATGACCCAGCGCGCCAGGTAGTCGGCGAACGAGGAGCGGGGCAACAGACGGTACGTCGGCGCGTCGTCGGTCTGCCAGAGCAGTACGGCGACGGGGCCCACCGTGGTCGACACCGCCCGGCCCGGGCCGAAGACCCGGGGGTGCAGGTCCAGCGGGCAGCCCTTCTCCAGGACCTGCCGGGCGGACGGTCCGCTCAGTTCCAGCGTCGTGCGGTTCGCGGAGACGTCGACGACCGACCCGGGGGCCTGCCCCAGCGCCTCCCGCAGCGCGGGGGCCTCGTCGGACCGGGAGAGCACTAGCCACTCGTCGGGGCCCAGCCAGACGGCCGTGCGGTCACCGGAGGCGGTGGTGTCGCCGCACCGGCACGGGAGCGGCGCCCCCAGGGCCGTCTCCATGCGGGCGGCCGCTTCGGAGCCGGGGTCGACGCGCAGGTTCAGCATGGTGAGGAACGGCAGTTCCGTCAGGGTGACGCCCCGGGCGCCGGTGACGGTGGCGGCACGCATCCGCTCCGCCAGGTGGGCCGCTGGGCTGTTGCGCAGTGCGGCGATACCGGTGTCAGCCATCTCGCTTGGTCCCTTCGGGGTCGTACAGGACGCAGTCGGCCACCTCAACGGGCACGAGGTCCTCGCCCACCGGGGCGAGCAGGGTCTCGCCGATCCTGTCCCGACCGCCGGCGACGAGGGCGAGGGCGAAGGGTCTGCCGAGTGCCTGGCTGTGGTAGCTGGAGGTGACGTGGCCCAGCATCGGCACCGGCACGGTCTCCAGGGAGACGTCCGGGGCCACAAGTTGGGTGCCCTCGGGCAGCCGGGTCGTGCGGTCGTGCGGCAGCAGGCCGACCAGGTGCCTGCGGTCGGTGCGGGCGGTGTCGGCGCGGGAGAAGGACCGCTTGCCGATGAAGTCCTTCTGCCGGGAGACCACCCAGGACATGCCCGCGTCCTGCGGGGTGACGGTGCCGTCGGTGTCCTGCCCGACGATGATGTAGCCCTTCTCGGCCCGCAGCACGTGCATGGTCTCGGTGCCGTACGGGGTGATGCCGTACGGCCGCCCGGCCTCGTGCACCCGTTCCCAGACGGCCAGGCCGTACCACCCCGAGACGTTGATCTCGTAGGCCAGTTCGCCGGAGAAGGAGATCCGGCAGATGCGGGCCGGGACACCGCAGGCCAGGGTGGTCTCGCGGAAGGCCATGAAGGGGAACGCCTCGGCGGACAGGTCGACGTCGGGTGCGAGCCGGGCGACGACCTCGCGGGACCGGGGACCGACCACGGCGACCGTCGACCACTGCTCGGTCACGGAGGTGCAGTGGACGTCGAGTTCGGGCCACTCCGTCTGGAGCCACTCCTCCAGCCAGTCCAGGACCCCGGCGGCGCCCCCGGTCGTGGTGGTCATGAAGTAGCGGTCGTCGTCGAGCCGCAGTGTCACACCGTCGTCGAAGATCATGCCGTCCGGCCGGCACATGACGCCGTAGCGGGCCGTGCCGGGTTTCAGCTTCTTGAAGGCGTTGGTGTAGATCCGGTTGAGGAACTCGCCCGCGTCCGCGCCCCGGATCTCGATCTTGCCGAGAGTGGAGGCGTCCATGAAGGCCACGCCCTCGCGGGCCGCTCGGCACTCGCGGGCCACGGCGGCGTCCATGTCCTCACCGGGCCGCGGGTAGTACCGGGGACGCTTCCACTGCCCGACGTTCTCGAACTCCGCGCCGTGCGCCACGTGCCAGCTGTGCAAGGGAGTGGTGCGCTCCGGGTCGAACAGGTCGCCGCGCTCCCGGCCGGCCAGGGCGGCGAAGGCGACCGGCGTGTACGGAGCCCGGTAGGCCGTGGTGCCGATCTCGCCCGGTGAACCGCAGAGCATCTCGGCGATGACGCCGATGGCGTTGACGCCCGAGGTCTTGCCCTGGTCGTTCGCGGTGCCGAGGGAGGTGTAGCGCTTGACGTGCTCGACGCCGCGCATACCGGCGCCGGTGGACCGGTGGACGTCGGCGACGGTGACGTCGCGCTGGAGGTCGACGAAGTGGTCGTCCCAGGTGCCGGGTTCGCCGTCGGGGGCGGGGACCAGCCACAGCGCACGGGTCGGGGCGGCGGGGAGCCGCGTGTGCTCGGCCGGCACGGCGACCGGGAACCCGGCCTCCGTCGCCGCCAGCGCGCCCGCCCTCGCCCCTTCGGCACGGCAGCCGTCGGGGTCGTACGTCCCGCGCGCCGCACCGACGACCTGCTGGCCGCGCACGGCGCCGTCGGGCACGAAGGCGACCAGTTCCTCGTCCCAGCGCAGCCGGCCCTGCCGCTGGCTGTGCAGGTGCACCACCGGGCTCCACCCGCCGGAGACGGCGAGCAGATCGCAGTCGAACCTCCGCCGCTCGCCGACGAGTCGGCCCTCGGTGTCGAGGGCATGCACGGTGACACCGGTGAGCCGGCCGGGCCCCGCCGTGTCGACGACCGCGCTGCCGGTCAGCACCGGCACCCCCGTCGCCCCGGCCACCTCGGCGGCCCGGTGGGACCGTTGGGCCCGGGCGTCGACGACGGCGGCGACGTCGATCCCGCTGGCGTGCAGAGCGACGACCGTGTCGTAGGCGCTGTCGTTGGTCGTGCTCACCACGGCCCGCGAACCGGGTGCCACGGCGTAGTGGTCGAGGTACGTCCGTACGGCCGAGGAGAGCATCACCCCGGGCCGGTCGTTGCCGGAGAAGACCAGCGGACGCTCGTGCGCGCCGGTCGCCAGCACCACCCGGCGGGCGCGGATGTGCCAGAGCCGCTGGCGTGAGACCCCCGCGGGGGCGGCGGCTCCCAGGTGGTCGGTGCGGTGCTGGAGGGCGAGCACATAGTTGTCGTCGTAGGAGCCGAAGGCCGTGGTGCGGGGCAGGACGACGACCTCGGGCGCGGCGTCCAGCACCGCCCGGACGTCGGCGACCCACGCGCTGTACTGGAACAGCGGACCGCCGGGCTGGGGCCGGTCGTCGAGGAGGATCACCCGGGCGCCGGAACCGGCGGCCGCGGCGGCCGCCGAGAGCCCCGCCGGTCCCGCGCCGACGACCAGGACGTCGGTGTGGACGTACTTCTTGTCGTAGACGGCGGGGTCGGGCACCGGGTCGAGGCGGCCCATCCCGGACAGCGTGGTGGCGGACAGGCCGTCGTACAGCTCCACGGCCGTGGCCGGGAGCATGCCCTCCGCACAGGGGCCGTCCAGCCGGACGAGCGCGTTGGGCTCCTCGACGCCCGCGGCGATGATGCCGCGCGGGCGGCCGCGGTAGAGCGACGGGGCGACCTCGGCGATGCCGTTCGCCAGCATCGCGGAGGCGAGGGTGTCGCCGGGGTGCCCGGTCAGCTCCCGTCCGTCGAGGGTGAAGCGCAGCACGGTGCCACGGTCGAGGCGGCCCCCCTGCGGGAGCCGGAAGCGCTGCTCGGTCATCGAGTCCCTCCGGGGCGCGGTTCGTCGAGGCGGTAGGTGGTCAGCACCTCGTGGGTGGCGGTGTCGCGCAGGACGTTGAACCAGCGGCGGCAGCCGGTGCCGTGCATCCAGCGTTCGGCGAAGGGGCCCTTGGGGTTGTCGCGGTAGAAGACGTACGCGGCCCACTGCTCGTCGGTGAGGTCGGCCGGGGTCTCGGGGTGGGGGACGTGGGCCTGTCCGCCGTAGTGGTACTCGGTCTCGTCCCGCGGCCCGCACCACGGGCAGGTGATCAGCAGCACGGTGGTGTCCTCCTCAGTGGGCCACGGCCGCCGCGCCGTGTTCGTCGATCAGGGCGCCCGTGGTGAAACGTTCGAGGGCGAAGGGCGCGTTCAGCGGATGCGGTTCGCCCGTGGCGATGGTGTGTGCGAACGTCCAGCCGGCGGCGGGGGTGGCCTTGAAACCGCCGGTCCCCCAGCCGCAGTTGACGTACAGCCCCTCCACCGGCGTGCGGCCGATGATCGGCGAGGCGTCCGGGGTGACGTCGACGATGCCGCCCCAGGTACGCAGTACGTGCGCCCGTGCGAAGACGGGGAACAGCTCGACGGCGGCGGCCATCTGCCGTTCGATGACGTGGAACGAGCCACGCTGCCCATAGCCGTTGTAGGAGTCGACGCCCGCGCCCATCACCAGCTCGCCCTTGTGCGCCTGGGACACGTAGACGTGCACGTGGTTGGACATGACGACCGTGGGATGCACCGGCTCGTGCAGCTCCGAGACCAGGGCCTGGAGGGGATGGGACTGCACCGGCAGTCGTACGCCCGCCCGTTCGGCCAGCACGCTGCTGTGCCCGGCTGCGGCGAGCCCGACCCGGCCCGCGTGGATACGCCCCCGGTTGGTGTCGACGCCCACAACCCGGTCGCCGTCCTTGAGGAAGCCGGTGACCTCGCAACCCTGGATCAGGTCCACGCCCAGGTGGTCGGCGCGGCGGGCCAGGGCCCAGGCGACGTGGTCGTGCTTGGCGATGCCGGCCCGGGGCTGGAAAGTGGCGCCGAGGACGGGGTGACGGGTGCGGGGCGAGACGTTGAGGATGGGGCAGACCTTGGCGACCTGGTCCGGTTCGAGCCACTCGGCGTCGACTCCGTTGAGGCGGTTGGCGTTCGCCCGGCGCATGCCCTCGCGGACGTCCTGGAGGGTGTGGGCGAGATTGAGGACGCCGCGCTGGCTGAACAGGAAGTCGTAGTCGAGCTCCTCGGGGAGCCGCTCCCACAGCTTGAGCGCGTGCTCGTAGATCGCGGCGCTCTCGTCCCAGAGGTAGTTGGAGCGGATGATCGTGGTGTTGCGGGCCATGTTGCCGCCCGCCAGCCAGCCCTTCTCCAGGACGGCGACGTCGGTGATGCCGTGGTTCTCGGCGAGGTAGTAGGCGGTGGCCAGGCCGTGGCCGCCGGCGCCGACGATGACGACGTCGTAGGAGGAGCGCGGCTCGGGGTTGCGCCAGAGGAAGTCCGGGTGCTCGGGGAGCGGTCGGGCGGTCATGCCGGGGCTCCGTCCGGGTAGAGGGGGAAGGCGGCGGCGAGCTTGTCGACCCGCGCGCGCAATTCGTCGTCCGGCCGTTCGCCCTTGAGAGCCTCGGCGATGATGTCGGCGACCTCCCGGAACTCCGTCGCGCCGAAGCCGCGGGTGGCCAGGGCCGGGGTGCCGATGCGCAGGCCCGACGACACCATGGGCGGGCGCGGGTCGAACGGCACGGCGTTGCGGTTGACGGTGATGCCGAGGCGGTGCAGCCGGTCCTCGGCCTGCCGCCCGTCGAGCGCGGAGTGCCGCAGGTCGACGAGGACCAGGTGGACCTCGGTGCCGCCGGTCAGGACGGTGATGCCGGCCTCGGCGACGTCGTCGGCCAGCAGCCGTCCGGCGAGGATGCGGGCGCCGTGCAGGGTGCGCTGCTGGCGTTCCCTGAACTCCTCCCCCGCCGCCACCTTGAACGCCACCGCCTTCGCCGCGATCACGTGCTGGAGCGGCCCGCCCTGCTGGCCGGGGAAGACGGCGGAGTCGATCTTCTTGGCGAGGGTGGCCCGGCTGAGGATCACCCCGCCGCGGGGTCCGCCGAGGGTCTTGTGGGTGGTGGTCGTGACGACGTCGGCGTACGGCACCGGGTTCGGGTGGAGTCCGGCGGCGACCAGCCCGGCGAAGTGGGCCATGTCGACCAGGAGGTACGCGCCCACCGCGTCGGCGATCCGCCGGAACGCCGCGAAGTCCAGCTGCCGCGGGTGGGCCGACCAGCCGGCGACGATCATCTTCGGCCGGTGCGCGAGGGCGAGCCGCTCGACCTCCTCCATGTCGACGCGCAGGTCGGACTCGCGCACGTGGTAGGGCACGACGTCGTACAGCGTGCCGGAGTAGTTGAGCCGCATGCCGTGGGTCAGGTGGCCGCCGTGCGCCAGGTCGAGGCCGAGGATCGTGTCGCCCGGCCGGAGCAGGGCGAACATCGCGGCGGCGTTGGCCTGCGCCCCCGAGTGCGGCTGGACGTTTGCGGCCTCGGCGCCGAACAGTTCCTTCACCCGGTCGACGGCCAGCCGCTCGACGACGTCGACGTGTGCGCAGCCGCCGTAGTAGCGGCGGCCCGGGTAGCCCTCGGCGTACTTGTTGGTGAGGACGGAGCCCTGGGCCTCCAGCACGGCGGCCGGCGCGAAGTTCTCCGAGGCGATCATCTCCAGCGTCGACTGCTGGCGGTGCAGTTCGGCCCGCACGGCGGTGGCGACGTCCGGGTCCAGTTCGCTGAGCGTCAGGGCGAGGGGGGAGGCGAGTGTGCTGGTCGACGGGTTGGTTGCCATAGGTGCACCATCCTGGGAGCCAACTGATGCGCGACTGATATATCAGACTCTGCGGTACGGTATGGGAGCTCGCCGGACAGGTCAAGGGGGCATTCATGCAGCAGCTGGCGACCGAGCCGACCCGCGGGAACTCCCACAGCGCGGAGCCCGGCGGCGAGGAGCTGTCCCTCGCCGAGCGCGCCTACCGCGCCATCCGCGACCGGCTCGTGATGCTCGAGATCCGGCCGGGCGCGCCGATCCACGAGGAGCAGCTGGCCCAGTCCCTCGGCGTCGGGCGGACGCCGGTGCGCGAGGCTCTGAAGCGGCTCCAGTACGAGCGTCTGATCACGACCTACCCCCGGCGCGGCACCTTCGCCACCGAGGTCAACATCACCGACCTCGCCCACATCTCCGAGGTGCGCCAGGAACTGGAGCCCCTGGCCGCCGCCCAGGCGGCGCGCCGCGCCACGACGGCGGACCGGGCGGCCCTGACGGCCCTGGGGCGGGAGCTGGAGGGCGCGAGCGCCTCGGGCCGGGACGCCACCGGGCTGATGCACCTGGACCTGCGGGTCCACCGCGCGGTCTACGCCACCGCGCACAACCCGTACCTGGAGGACACACTCGTCCGGCACGACAACCTCGCCACCCGCATCTGGTGCCTGTTCCTCGACCGCCTGCCGGACATGGCGGGGCACGTCGAGGAGCACGGGCCGCTGATCGAGGCGATCGTCGCGGGCGATCCGGAGCGGGCGGCGCGGATCGCCCGGGGGCACGTCGAGGGGTTCGAGCGGGCGATCCGCGCGGCAATCTGAGCGTTCCCACTGGTCACCGCCGCGTCCGGCGGCAGACGAGCCGCGGTGGGCCGGTAGCGGGACAATCGGTGCAGGGACTGGAGAGCAGACGGGGGCGGCACATCCGGAGGCACCGTGCACGGACGCGTACCGGAGGACTTGGCGGTCGTCGTCGACGCCGCCGGGGCGATCATGGTGTGGAGCGACGGTGCGCGCCGCCTGCTCGGCTACGAACCCGCCGAGCTCGTGGGCAGGGCCGTGACCGACCTGCTCGCCGCGGGTCTCCCGGAGTCCACGCGGCGGCAGGTGGAGGAGGGGCGCCGGTGGGTCGGTGAGGTCGCGCTGCGGCACCGGGACGGCGACCGGATCGTGGTCCGGGTGCAGGGGACGCCACTGCTGGACGCGGAAGGCCGGCGGCTGTGGCTGGTGACCGGCACCGCACCGGTGTACCCGCCCGTGCGGACCGAGCGCGGGCACGCGCCCCTGTGGGACCTCGCGCTCGGCCAACTGCCCGTACCGGTCGCGGTCTACGACCGGGACGCCCGGCTGGTGGGCGCCAACGACATCATGAGCGAGGTGATGGGCCGCTCCGAGGAGGAGATGAAGGGCCTGACCCTGTGGGAGATGGAGCCCAGCCCGCCCTTCGACACCTACGACCGCCTCCAGCGGGAAGTGCTGCGCACCGGCGAGATGATCTTCCACGAGCAGTACGCCACGGCCCCGGGAGAGGTCCGGCCGCACGCCTGGTCCATGTTTCTCTCCCCGCTGAAGGACGGGACCGGCACGGTCCAGGGCATGTCCGCGACCGTGTTCGACACGACCGAGCAGTCCTGGGCCCGGCGCCGGCTGGCGGTGATCAACGAGGCCAGTCTGCGGATCGGGAGCACCCTCGACGTGCACCGGACGGCCGAGGAAATGGCGGAAGTGGCCGTCACCGCGGGGTTCGCGGACTTCGTCACGGTGGATCTGCTGGAGTCCGTGCTCCGGGGCGACGAGCCGTGGCCGTTGCCGCCGGACACGCCGGTCACGCTGCGGCGAGCCGCACAGCAGTCGGTGCTGGAGGGCTGCCCGGAGTCGGTGGTGGACGTCGGCGGGACGGTCCACTACCCGGTGGGGACGCTGCCGCTGCGGACCCTGGCCGCCGCGCGGGGCGCCCGGCACCGGCCGGGGGATCCGGAACTCCTGGAGTGGCTCAAGGCCTCCCCGGCCCGCGCCGAGACCGTGACCAGGCACATGATCCACTCGGTGATGATGGTGCCGCTGCGAGCCCGGGGCGTCACCCTGGGCCTGGTGCACTTCCTGCGCCACCGGACCCCGGACTCGTTCAGCGAGGACGACCTGCTGCTCGCGGAGGACATCGTCGCCCGGGCCGCGGTGAGCGTGGACAACGCCCGCCGCTTCACACGCGAACGCCGCACGGCGCTGGCACTCCAGCGCAGCCTGCTGCCCGAGCGGCTTCCGGACCTGGCGGCGCTGGACATCGCCTACCGCTACCTGCCGACCGGGGCCGGGGCGGACATCGGGGGCGACTGGTTCGACGTGATCCCGCTGTCCGGCACCCGGGTGGCCCTGGTCGTGGGCGACGTGGTGGGCCACGGCATCCACGCGTCGGCGACGATGGGCCGTCTGCGGACCGCCGTACGGACGCTCGCGGACGTCGACCTCGCCCCCGACGAGCTGCTCACCCAGCTCGACGACCTCGTCATCCGGCTCGACCGGGAGGAGGGGCCGGAGGTGCGCGGGGAGGAGACGTCGGGGCAGGTGGGCGCCACCTGTCTGTACGCCGTGTACGACCCGGTGTCCCGTCGCTGCACCATGGCCCGCGCCGGGCATCCGCCGCCCGCGCTGGTCACGCCCGACGGCGGCGTACGGTTCCTGGACCTGCCGGCCGGTCCGCCGCTGGGCCTGGGCGGTCTGCCGTTCGAGGCCTCCGAGGTCCGACTCGAGGAGAACAGTCTGCTCGCCCTCTACACCGACGGTCTGATCGAGGCGTCCGGCCACGACGTCGAAGTGGGGATCGCCCTGCTGCGCCAGGCCCTGAGCAACCCCGCGGACGGGCTGGAGGAGACCTGCGAGCAGGTGCTGCGCACGCTGCTGACCGGACGGCCCGCCGATGACGACGTGGTGCTGATGCTGGCGCGGACGGCCGTGCTCGACGCCGGGAAGGTCCGCACCTGGCAGCTGCCACCGGACCCGGCGGCCGTGGCCCGGGCCCGCAAGATGGCCGGCGAGCAGCTGGCCCAATGGGGCCTGACGGAGGCGGAGTTCGCCACCGAGCTGATCGTCAGCGAGCTGGTCACCAACGCGCTGCGGTACGGCGGCGCCCCCATCGAGCTGCGGCTGATCCGCGACACGACCCTCATCTGCGAGGTGTCCGACGGCAGCAGCACCGCACCGCATCTGCGGCGGGCCCGGGTCTTCGACGAGGGCGGGCGGGGGCTGCTGCTCGTCGCCCAGCTCGCCGAGCGGTGGGGCAGCCGCCAGACGGCCACGGGCAAGACCATCTGGGCGGAACAGCCCCTGCCCGCCGGGGCGTGAGCCCGGCTACCGCGTGTCGACGATGCCTCCGGTCACCGCGATGACCTCGCCGACGGTGTAGCTGGAGTCGGCGTCGGAGGCGAGGTAGACGTACGTCGGCGCGATCTCCTCGGGCTGGGCCGCGCGTTCCAGCGGGGCCTCGCTGCCGATGTGGGCGAGCCCGTCCGGCGGCATGTGCGGGTCGGCCTCGTTGAGGGGCGTCCAGGTCGGGCCCGGCGCGACCACGTTGGCGCGCACGCCCCGCTTGGCCAGGTGCGTCGCGACGGACTTGGTCAGGGTGATCAGCGCGGCCTTCGACGCCGCGTAGTCGATCATCGTGGTGCTGCCCTTGAGGGCCTCCTCGGTGGCGGTGGCGATGACCGCGTCACCGGGCCCGAGATGCGGCAGGGCCGCCATGAGCAGGTGGAAGTACGCGTAGACGTTCGTCTTGAACGTCAGGTCGAAGTCCTCCGCGGTCAACTGCTCCAGTTCCAGTTTGCTGTTGAGGTAGGCGGCGTTGCTCACCAGGATGTTCAGGCCCCCGAGTTCCGCCACCGTCCGTTCGACGGCCTCGCGGCAGAACTCCGGGTCGGTGAGGTCGCCGGGCAGCAGCAGACAGCGCCTGCCCTGCTCCTCCACCTCGCCGCGCACGCGCTCGGCGTCCACCTGCTCCTCGGGCAGGTGGACGACGGCGACGTCGGCGCCCTCGCGTGCGTACAGCAGCGCCACGGCCCTGCCGATGCCGGAGTCACCGCCGGTGATCAGTGCGGTCTTCCCCTCCAGCTTCCCGCCGGCCCGGTAACGGCTCGCCCGGTAGCGCGGCTTGGTGCGCATGTCGGCCTCCAGGCCGGGCCACCGCTGCTTGTCGGAGTCGTAGGGCGGGTCCGGCTCGGACACGACCTGCGGCGCGGACTTTTCCTGCTCGGGCTGCACATCTTCCCCTTTGCCGGGTTCGTCCACGGCGTGGCCCGGTTCACCGGCCACGCCGTCCTTGTCCGCCCCGCGTTCCCAGCACAGTGGCAGGCATGTCTCCTCTCGCCCGCTACGGGCGCGGTGCCCGAAGCGGAATGCCGGCGGGCCCGACGGGTACTCCGACGATCTTGCAAGCCGGCCTTCGGGCCGTACGCCGTCGGAAGGAGAGCCGTGTCTGACGAGACGGTGAGGAACGTCTTCGTGATCGGGCTCGACGAGGCCAACCTGCCCACGCTCCAGGAGGTCCCGGGAGCCGACCAGCTGCGTTTTCACCAGCTGCTGACGATCGAGGAGCTCCAGGTCGGCGAGGTGGACCTGCCGGCCCTGTTCGACAAGGCCCGGGCCGTGCTCGACGCGTTCGACGGCAGCATCGACGCGATCGTCGGCTACTGGGACTTCCCGGTCAGCACGCTCGTGCCGATGCTGAGCGAACGCTACGGCACCCGCAGCACCAGCCTGGAGTCGGTGGTCAAGTGCGAGCACAAGTACTGGAGCCGGCTGGAACAGCAGAAGGTCACCGACCGGCACCCGCGGTTCGGCCAGGTCGACCTGTCCGCCGAGCCGCCGCGCCCGCCGGAGGGCGTGAACTACCCGATGTGGCTCAAACCGGCCCTCTCGTACTCCTCAGAACTCGCCTTCGGAGTCGATGACGAGGAGGAGTTCCACAAGGCCGTCTCCGAGATCCGCGGCGGCATTTCCCGTATCGGCCGCCCCTTCGAGCACATCCTCGAACGCCTCGACCTGCCCCCGGAGATGAACGGCGTGGGCGGGCGGGTCTGCCTCGCGGAGGAGTCGCTGTCCGGCGTCCAGGTCGCCGTCGAGGGCTATGTCCACGAGGGCGAGGTGACCGTCTACGGGGTCCTGGACTCCATCCAGTACCCGGACTCCCCCTGCTTCCTGCGCCACCAGTACCCCTCGATGCTGCCGGCCCCGGCCATCGCGCAACTGCACGACGTCAGTGAGCGGGTGATGCGGCAGATCGGGATGGACTCGGCCACCTTCAGCATCGAGTACTTCTACGACCCGCGGACCCAGGAGATCAATCTGCTGGAGATCAACCCCCGGCACTCCCAGTCGCACGCGGAGCTGTTCCACTACGTCGACGGCGTGCCCAACCACCACTGCATGGTCCGCCTCGCCCTCGGCGAGGACCCGCGCATGCCGCACCGCGAGGGCGAGTACGCGATGGCCGCGAAGTGGTACCACCGCTGGTTCACCGACGGTGTGGTGCGCCGGGTGCCGGGCCCCGAGGAGATCGCCCGCATCGAGCGGGAGACCCCGGGCGTGCGCATCGAGGTCGTCCCCGCGCAGGGCGACCGGCTCTCGGACCTGCCCGGGCAGGACAGCTACAGCTACGAGCTGGCGCACATCTACACCGGCGGGGCCGACGAGGCGGAGCTGCGGGCGAAGTTCGACCATTGCGTGGCCGCCCTGGGCCTGGCCTTCGAGGATGCCCCGGCCGAGGCCGACGCCCCGCGAAAGTGAGGAGCACGTCACTTCCATGCGTTACGTGACCAACCTGCCGTACGAGACGAAGGAAGAAGAGCACGTCACGATCCCGATGTCGGACGGGGTCCGGCTCTCCGCGCACATCTGGCGCCCCACCTCCTCCGACCAGGAGCCGGTGCCGGCGGTGCTGGAGTACATCCCGTACCGCAAGCGCGACCTGACGGCCGTGCGGGACTCGATCCACCACCCCTACCTGGCCGGGCACGGTTATGCCTGTGTCCGCGTCGACCTGCGCGGCACCGGCGACTCGGAGGGGGTGCTGCGCGACGAGTACCTGGAGCGTGAGCAGGCGGACGCCGAGGAGGTCCTGGCCTGGCTGGCGGAGCAGCCCTGGTGCGACGGCGGCACGGGCATGATGGGCATCTCCTGGGGCGCGTTCGCGGCGCTCCAGGTGGCGGCCCGCCGGCCGCCGTCCCTGAAGGCCATCGCCATCGCGTCCTTCACCGACGACCGGCACGCCGACGACATGCACTACATGGGCGGCGCCCTGCTGTCGGACAACCTGGCCGAGGCGGGCACCATGTTCGCCTACGGCACCTGCCCGCCCGACCCGGCCGTGGTGGGCGAGCGCTGGCGCGAGATGTGGCACGAGCGGCTGGAGAACACCGAGCCGTGGGTCCTGGAGTGGCTGCGCCATCAGCGCCGCGACGACTACTGGCGGCACGCCTCGGTGTGCGAGGACTACACGAGCGTGCAGTGCCCGGTCCTGGCCTCCAGCGGCTGGGCGGACGGCTACTCCAACGCCGTGACGCGGCTGCTGGGCAACCTGGACGTGCCCCGCAAGGGGCTGATCGGGCCCTGGTCGCACAAGTTCCCCCACCTCGGGGAGCCCGGGCCCGCGATCGGCTACCTCCAGGAACTCGTGCGCTGGTGGGACCACTGGCTCAAGGGCGTCGACAACGGCGTGATGGACGGCCCCATGCTGCTGGCGTGGATGCAGGACAGCGTGCCGCCGTCCACCTCCTACGAGGAGCGGCCCGGCCGCTGGGTGGGTGAGCCGGACTGGCCGTCCCCGCACATCCGCCCCGTCACGCACCCCCTCAGCCGGCACACGATCGGGCCCGCGCGGGACGACACGGCGACGGTGCCGGAGGCCGGTGCGGCCATGACCGTGCGCTCGCCGCTGTCCGTCGGACAGTTCGCGGGCAAGTGGGCCTCCTACAACGCGCCGCCGGACCTGCCCTACGACCAGCGCGAGGAGGACGGCGGTTCCCTCGTCTTCGACACCGAGCCGCTGACCGAGCAGGTGGAGATCCTCGGCTCGCCGAGCGTGGAACTCGACCTGTCGGTGAGCGAGCCGGTCGCCCTGGTGGCCGCGCGGCTGTCCGACGTGAGCCCCGACGGCGCCGCCACGCGCGTCTCCTACGGCATCCTGAACCTGACGCGTCGTGACAACACGGAGTCCCCCGAGCCGTTGGAGCCGGGCCGGCGCTACCGGGCCACCATTCCGCTGAACGGTGTGGCGCAGGCGTTCCCGGCCGGCCACCGCATCCGGCTGTCCCTGTCGACGTCCTACTGGCCGCTGGCCTGGCCCGCGCCGAAGCCGGCCCTGCTCGGCGTCCACGAGCACTCCAGCACGCTCACCCTGCCGGTGCGGCCGGTGGACGAACCCGACGAGGTGCCGTCCGCGCCCTTCGGCGAGCCCGAGGGCACTCCCCCGCTCGCCATGACCCAGGTGACGCCCCCGGAGGAACGCTGGGACGTCAAGCGGGATCTGATCGACTACCGCTCCGAGCTGGACATCGTGAAGGACCGGGGCACGGTCCGCTTCGAGGACATCGGCCTGGAGTCGGGCCGGCGCGCCCACGAGCGCTACACGGCGGTCGCCGACGACTTCACCTCGGTCGGCGGCGAGACCACGTGGACCATGCGGTTCCGGCGGGACGACTGGGACGTGCGGGTGGTCACGCACACCAAGCTCAGCTGCGACGCGTCGGACTTCTTCGTCGACGCGACCCTCGACGCGTTCGAGTCCGACCGACGGGTCTTCTCCCGCACCTGGAACGAGAAGGTCCCCCGCGACCTGCTGTAGCCCGCCCCTCTCGGCCGGGAGGCACGGCAGCGCTTCCCGGCCGAGGGTGGCCTCATGTACACCTCGCGGCTCTCCGGCCATGTGGACGCTCCCCGCGCCGGCGGGTGCCGGCCGGGATGCGCGCTGCACGCGTTCGACGCCCTGGTCCTCATGGCGCACGAGGGCATCCCCGACGCCGTGCCTGCCGCGGACCAGGAGACGGGCACACGCATGACCCTGGCGAACCTGGCCCGGCTCGTGGAGACCGACCGGTCCTCCTGAAGCCGCATTCCCGCCCGTATCCGCTTATTCCGCGCATTCCTCGCATTCCTTGTATGCGGAAATGACGTGCTTCGAAAGTGACTCACCCGGCGCTTCCAGCGCTTCTCTGTGCACCCGTGCGCCCCCTTGGAGAAAGGGTTCGCCAAGTCGACGGCCCGTTTGCACTGGGCAGGACACGGGGGCAAGCGCCGCATCGGCGGAACTCACCGTTTTCCCAGGTCGACTGAAACGGGTGGTATGCGATGAACGGCTACGTCCCTGAATCGGAACAGTCATGGACGGTTGGTACTGCTCCAGGCATATTCCCATCCATCAGCCACGGTATCGCCTTGTTCCGTCGGCCGATGGAGTTTTTGAAATCTCTTCCCTCGCAGGGCGATCTGGTCGAGATACGCCTGGGCCCCCAGCGGGCGTGGATGGTATGTCACCCGGAACTCGTCCACCGGATGCTCCGGGACACCCGTACGTTCGACAAGGGCGGACCGCAGTACGACAGGCTCCGGGTGCTGATGGGCGACGGCGTCGTCACCTGCCCGCACGCGGAGCACCGGCGTCAGCGCCGGTTGCTGCAGCCCACGTTCCGCCCCGCCCGCGTCGCCGCGCAGACGGACGTGATGGCCGAGGAGGCCGCGGCACTGTGCCGGGACTGGCGCACGGGGCAGCGCATCGATGTCAGTGCCGCCACGCTGAGTCTGACGACCCGGCTGATCAGCAGATCGCTGCTGTCCGACGCGCTCGGCCCGGCCGCGACCGACGAGGTGCGGCACTGCCTCGCCGCCATCGTCCGGGGCCTGTTCGTCCGCACGGTCGTACCGGTCGACGCCCTGTTCCGGCTTCCCACGCCCGCCAACCGCCGTTACCGGCAGGCGGTGGAGCGGGTACGCGAACTCATCGCCTCGGCCGTCGACGAACGCCGCCGGGGCACTCCCCGCGACGATCTGCTGGGGCTGCTGCTCACCGCCGCCGGGACCGGCGGAGCCCCGGTCACCGACCGGGAGGTCCACGACCAGTTGGTGTCCCTCCTGCTCACCGGTTCCGAGAGCCCTTCCATGTGCCTGGCCTCCGCCTTCAGCCTCCTGGCCCAGCACCCCGAGGTCGAGCGGCGGCTGCACGCCGAGGTGGACACCGTCCTCGCCGGCCGGTTACCCGCCGTCGACGACCTGCCGCGGCTGGTCTACACCCGGTCCGTCCTCACCGAGACGCTGCGCCACTCCCCGCCCGGCTGGCTCTTCACGCGGGTCACCACCCGGGAGACGGAGTTCGCCGGACGCCGGCTGGCTCGCGGGACCACGGTCCTGTACAGCCCCTACCTCCTGCACCACGACCCCGCGTCGTTCCCCGAGCCCGACCGGTTCCTGCCCGAGCGCCGGCTGGACGGCGAGTCCGCCGCCGGTCCGCACGGGGCGCTGATCCCGTTCGCCGCGGGCAGCCGCAAGTGCATCGGCGACCTGTTCTCCATGGCCGAGATGACGGTGGCCCTGGCGACCGTCGCCGGTCGCTGGCGACTGCGGCATCCGGCCGGACGGATCGCGGCCCCGCGCCCGGGGGCGACGCTGGGGCCGAGGTCCCTGACCATGATCTGCACGCCGCGGGCGGACGCACCGGGCGGCACCGCCCCGCACGCCGTCACCCTCGCACCCGGAGCCCTGACCGCGGTATCCGGCACGGAGAGCACCCGGAGGGACGGTGACAACGGTGTCGACCACACATGAGGAGAGGGCGCCCGTCGCGCAGGACGTGCTTCCTGCGTCCCCCCTGGTGGAGCTGATCGACACGCACCTGTACATGCCCTATCCGTTCCGGCGCAACCCGCACGAGCCGGCGGCCGCGGCGGGCGTCGACGCGTGGCTGCGCACGACCGGCCTGAGCGACGAACCGGGCGTCGCGGCCATGATCTGCCACACCCGCCCGGCCGAACTCGCCTCCTACAACAGCCCGGACGCCGACCCCGGCATCCTGCAACTCGTGGCCCACCAGATCGCCTACCAGTTCGTCTTCGACGACCGGGCCGAGGAGGTCGGGCGGCACCGGCCCGGCCGGTTGCTGCCCATGCTGGGCGAGAGCATCGCGATCCTGCGGGACGACGCACCACCCGGCACCCCTCTGGGAGCAGCGCTGTCCGACCTCTACCGGCAGGTCCGCGAACGGTGCACCCCCGCACAGGCCGCGCGCTGGGCGTGGAAGAGCCGCGAGTACGTGCACGGGCTGCTGTACGAGGCGGTGGCCCAGACCCATCCCTCCCCCCTGCGGTCCGGGCTGTGCACCTCGATACGGTCCCTCACCGCGGGCGTCGAGCCGTTCCACCCGCTGTGCGAGGCCGCCCAGCCGTGCGAGCTGACCTCCGAGGAACTCCATCACCCGCTCATGCGGCGCCTGAGCCGGCTGTCGGCCGACGCCGCGGTGTGGATCCCCGACCTGTTCTCCGCCGTCAAGGAGCAACGCGCCGGCCAAATGATCAATCTGGCGCTCGCCTACCAGCGGGCCCACCAGTGCCCGCTGCCGGTGGCCGTCACCCTGGCCATCCAGCAGATCAACCGCACGATCCGCGAGTTCGAGAGGCTCCACGCCGAGATCGCACCGGAGTTGAGCCCTTCGGGCGTCGGCTACGTGGACGGCATGGCGGGCTGGATCCGCGGCTGCTACTACTGGTCCCGCACCGTCCCGCGCTACGCGGACGCGGCGACTGAGGTGCTGCGGTGAGAGAGCCCGCCGTCCGGGTGCGTGGCACGTGCCCATTCAGGCCACCGTACCCGCCCGGCCCGCGTCTCACGCGGCTGTAGCAGGTCATTCACCCGTCTTCGTCGTGCTCGTTCCAGAATGCGGAAAGGCGCCCATCGGGAGGCGTACGCTCGCGCTGCCTCCCGATGGCCGACGACAGGAAGCGGTACGGCACATGGCGCACGAGCTGCGGCAATCCACGCCCGAGAACCGGCCGTTGCTCGAGCGCCGCAAGGAGCTCCGCGCGCTCGACTCGGCGTTGGTCGGCCTGCGGGACACCGTCGACGGCGTGCCCCAGGCACCGCGCGGTGGGCTGCTCGCCTTCACCGGTCCGGCCGGGATGGGCAAGACCTCCCTGTTGACGGAGGCCCGCGCCCGTGCCCGGGAGCAGGGGTTCACCGTGCTGTCGGGCCGAGGCGGTGAGAAGGAGCAGGGGCTGGCGTTCCATCTGGTGCGCCAGGTCGTCCAGCCCGCGCTGGCGTCGATGGACGAGGACGGGCTCCGTGCCTTCCTGGGAGGCTGGTACGCCATCGTCGGCTCCGCTCTCGGGCTGGTCGCCACGCCCGGCGGCCATGTCCCGGACCCGACCGGGGTCCGGGACGGTCTCGACTGGGTGATGACGCGCCTGGCGGTGACGAGGACGCCCATGGTGCTGCTGCTGGACGATCTGCACTGGGCGGACGTCGAGTCACTGACCTGGCTGGCCTCGTTCGCGCCGCGGGCCGTGGACCTGTCGCTGCTGATCGTCGTCGCCTTCCGGCCCGACGAACTGCCCCCGGAGGCGGCGGCGTTCGGATCCGCCGCCGATCTGGGGACCCGTCCCTTCACCCTGGCGCCGCTCAGTTCCGCGGCCGTGGCCCGGATCGTGCGGGACGAGGTCGGCGAGGAGGCCGAGGACGCGTTCTGCGAGGAATGCTGGGAGATCACCGGCGGGAGCCCGTTCGAGGCGGTGGAGCTCTCCATCCGGCTCGGCGAACGCAATCTGCGGGGCACCGGCGAGGACCTGCCCGCGATGCGCGATCTGGCCGCCGCGGTGAAGGGGCCCGGACTGATCGAGCGGCTCCAGCACCTGGGCACCACCACCGTCCGCTTCGCCTACGCCGCGGCCGTCCTCGGGCAGGCCATCTCCCCGGAACTGGCCTGCCCGCATCGCGGCGATCGGCGGCACCGCGGCGGCCGAGGCCACGGAGAAGCTGCGCACCGCCCGCGTCCTGGCCGACGGCGACGGGTCCGGCGAGACGCTGGAGTTCCTCCACCCGCTGATCGCCACCACGATCTACCGGTCCATCAGGCCGAGTCTGCGGGAGGGCCTGCACAACGCGGCCGCCGAAGCCGTCCGGGCGGCCGGGCTCGGCTGCGCCGCCGCGGCCCGGCACCTGCTGGAGGTCCCCTGTGAAGGCAGCGCCGAGGCCGTGGCCTGCCTGCGGGAGGCCGCCCGTGAGGCCCTGCACTCCGGCGCCCCGGAGGCGGCCCGACGGCTGCTGAACCGGGCTCTGCAGGAACCGCCGCTGCCGGAGGAACGCGCCGCGCTGCTGCATGAACTGGCCTGCGCGACCTTCCTCATCAAGCCGACGGCGACCGTGACACACCTGCGGGAGGCGCTCGCGGAACCGGGCATCGACCCCGAGCTGCGTGCCTCGATGGTGTACCGGCTCACCCAGGCCCTGGCCCACACCGACCGGATGGCGGAGGCCGCGACGGTGGCCGCGGACGAGGCGCGGCGGGCCGCCCATCCCCGGATCCGGCTGCGGATGCAGGCCGACCACTTCGTGTGGAGCGCGTTCCGCACCGACGAGGCCGACTCGTCGAGCCGTTCGCGCAGGCTGGCCCGGCTCGCCGACCGGCTGCCGGGGCGCGGTCCGGAGGAGCGCTACCTCCTCGGGGCGCGCGCCTGGGACGCGATGATGCGCGGCGAGCCCCGGCAGAAGGTCCTCGCCTACGCCGAGAAGGCCCTGCGCGGCGGACTGAGCTGGACCCATGAGAACCGCGGGTTCGAGGTACCCGTCTCGGTCGCGCTGGTGTTCATGTACTGCGACCAGCCCCGACGGGCCGAGGAACTGTTCGCGCGGGGCATGGCCGAGTGTGAGTCGAAGGGCTGGCGCGGCTCCCACCTGGCCCTGGGCCAGACGCTCTCCGGGTACATCCGCTACCGCCGCGGCTGCCTGGCCGAGGCCGAGAACCTGGTGCGGGAGGGCCTCGGCATCGCAGACCGGGTGGAAGGCGCGGTGCCCGCCCAGTGGTTCGCCATCGGCATCCTGATCCAGACCCTGCTGGCCCGGGGCCGCGTCATCGCGGCACGCCGGCTGGCCGACAGGTACCACTACGGCGACGTCATCCCGAACGCCGTCATCTACCCCGACCCGCGCACCGTCTACGCCGAGCTGCTCCTGGCGGAGGGCCGGCCCGCGGAGGCCGCCGATCTGCTGACCGGCGTCGGGGAGTGGCTGGAGGGCCGGGAATGGCGCAACCCCGCGTGGTGTCCCTGGCAGCTGGGACTGGCCTCGGCCCTGTCGCGCACCGCTCCCGACCGGGCGGTGCGGCACGCCCGGGACGCGGTGAAGCGGGCCCGGGACTTCGGCGCGGCCTCCGCGATCGGCCAGGCCCTGCACGCGCAGGCGGAGGTGACGGGCGGTGAGGCGGGGCTCGCTCTGCACGCGCGGGCCGTCGACCAGCTGCAGCAGTCGCCCGCCGCGTACGAACTGGCCCGTGCCCTGGTCGGCCACGGTGCCGCCCTCGCCCGCGACGGCCGTCTGCATCAGGCCGCCGACCGGCTGTACCAGGGTCTGGAGGGCGCGGTGCACTGCGGTGCGGAGGGCCTGGCCGCCCGGGCCAGGAGGGAACTGTCCGCGGCCGGGCTGCGGCCGCTGCCGTTGCGTTACGCACAGACGGACACGCTCACCGCGCAGGAGCGCAAGGCGGCCGAGATGACGGTCGGCGGCCACGCCGCGGCGGTCGTGGCCAAGGAACTGCGCCTCACCGAGGAGGGCGTGCGGCAACTGCTCTCGTCCGTCTACCGCAAGATCGGCACGGATGCGGCGGGCCTGGCCGCGGCACTGGAGTCGTTCCCACGCCCGCGACCGTGACAGCCGACCACACACCGCCCCGCCGACCGGCGCCCGGGGAGGTCCGCACGGCACGGGGACCGGCTCGGACCGCGCCGCACTCACCCCGTGCCCGGCTCGCGTCGGAGGCGTTCCGCGGGCGCTTCGCCCGCAGACCGAGGCCGCGGTGAAGGCCGCCGTGCCGGTGGGGACGCCCGGGTGTCCTTCGTCGGCACGACCGGCCGGCTGGGGTCGGGCGACCTGACGGACCCGGTGCACCCCCACGAGCGGGGACGCCGGGCCATCGCCGACCGGCTCGCGCCGGTCATCGCGGCGCGGATCGGTTCGTAGCGGGGCCCGAGGCGGCGGGGGCGGCCCTCACATCGCGCCGGGGCTCGCTCCTCCCTTGAGGCGTTCCAGGTCGGAGGGGCGGACCTGGATGACCACCAGGGCGATCAGGGCGGCGACGGCGGTGAAGATCGCGGCCATGATGAAGGCGGCCGAGACGCCGGCGGTGAGGATCTCGTCGGACCAGGGTTTGGGCAGTTCCCCGGTGCGCTGGAAGCGGATGCGTTCGGCCGGGGTCGCCTGCTGGAGGAAGTCCGGGACCTGCTTGTCCGCCTCGTTGGTGCTGGCCGTGCCGAACATCGTGACCAGGATCGACAGGCCGAGGGAGCCGCCGACCTGCTGGGTGGCGTTGAGGAGCCCGGAGGCCGCCCCCGTCTCCGGTGTGGGGACGTTGGACAGCGCCATCAGGGTCAGTGACACGAACTCCATGCCCATGCCCAGGCTGAAGACGAGCATCGGGCCGAGGACGCTGCCCGCGTAGGTGGAGTGGACGTCGGTCAGGGTGAGCCAGGCCAGGCCGGCCGCCGCCAGGATCGCGCCCACCACCATGAACGGCTTGGGCCCGTAGACGGGCAGGAACCGCGAGGCCAGTCCGGCTCCGACGGCGATGACCGCGCTGACCGGCAGGAAGGCCAGTCCGGCCGCGAGCGGGCTGAACCCGAGCACGTCCTGCACGAAGAGCGTGAGGAAGAAGAACATGCCGAAGATGGCGGCGGCCAGACACAGCATGATGCCGTAGGTGCCCGCACGGTTGCGGTCGGCGAACATGTGCAGCGGCGTGATGGGTTGTTTCGAACGCCGCTCGATCATGATGAAGACCGCCAGGACCACGACCGCCCCGGCGAACGAGGCGAGGGTCAGTGCGTCCCGCCAGCCTTCCTGCGCTGCTCTGATGAAGCCGTAGACGAGCAGCACCATGCCCGCGGTGGAGGTGAGTGCGCCGGCGATGTCGAAGCGCCCGGGGTGGCGTTCGGACTCCTTGATGAAGCGCGGTGTGGCGAGCACGATGAGCAGGCCGATGGGCACGTTGACGAACAGCACCCACCGCCAGTTCAGCCACTCCACCAGCATGCCGCCGGCGAGCAGGCCGATCGCGCCGCCGCCGGCCGAGACCGCGGCGAAGACACCGAAGGCGCGGTTGCGTTCCGGGCCCTCGCGGAAGGTGGTGCTGATCAGAGCGAGGGAGGTCGGGGAGGCGATGGCGCCGCCCACGCCCTGCAGGGCGCGTGCGCCGAGGAGTTGGCCGGAGTTCTGGGCGAAGCCGCCGAGCAGGGAGGCGAGCGCGAACAGCAGCACGCCGAAGATGAAGACCCGCCGCCGGCCGAGGATGTCGCCGGCCCGGCCGCCGAGCAGCAGCAGACCGCCGAAGGTGAGCGTGTAGGCGTTGACCACCCAGGACAGGCTGGTGGTGGAGAAGTCCAGCGCGCTCTGGATGTGCGGCAGCGCGATGTTCACGATGGTGATGTCGAGGACCACCATCAATTGGCACGAGGCGATGACGAGAAGTGCCATCGTATGGCCGCCACCACGGGATTCCCTGGTGGCGGTCGCCTGTGGTGAAGCCGGCTGCGGGCTGCTGCCTGCGGTGTCCACCGTTCGACGGTACGCCCGGCCCCCACACCCCACCACTCGATCACAGGCGGCCTCGGACGGCGGCTCACCGGGGCCGTTCGGGCGTGCGAACCGCTCGAACTGAAAAGTCGGCGGTGTGCGGTGATAATCCGATCAAGGTGCTCTGATGGGCCGCGTCCGGCGGAGAGGAGCGATGGTGATCCGCGTTCTTCTCGTCGAGCGGACTCGTCTCGTGCGGGGAGCGTTCGCCGCTCTGCTGTCACGGGAGGACGACATCGAGGTCGTCGCCGAGGCCGAGGGCAACGGCGACGTGCTGGCGCGTGCCCTGGTGTGCCGGCCGGACGTGGCGGTGATCGGCGTGGACTCCAGGGAGGGCGAGGAGGTCGCCGTCCGGGGTGAGCTGCGGGCGCGGCTGCCTGACTGCCGGATGCTGCTGATGATGGCCTCCACGACCCCCGAGCGGCTGCGCCGCATGCTCGATCTGCACGCGGCCGGTGTCATCAGCACCAACGCCCCGCCGGACCGGCTGGTCCACGGCGTCCGCAAGCTGGTGAGGGGGCAGCGGTTCGTCGACCCGGAGTTCGCGCTGGCCGCGCTGGACGCGGGAGCCAACCCGCTGACCCCGCGCGAGGTGGAGGTGCTGCGGCTGACCGCCGACGGGACGCCCACCCGGGAGATCGCCGAGCGGCTGTTCCTGTCCGCGGCGACGGTCCGCAACCATCTGTCGGCGATCACCCGGAAGACCGGCGGACGCAATCGGATCGACGCTATCCGGATCGCCACGGAGTCGGGCTGGGTCTGAGCCCCGCTCCCCCGCCCCCGCCCGGTGCGCCCGTGGCGGAGGAACCGACGGGGAAAGCGAGGGGTCAGTGAGGGGCAACGGCCCCTGACACGGAAACGGCCGGGCAGGTCATCGGGGTCTACCTGCCCGGCCCCCGTGGGCCCTCGCGCCCTTTCCCGGGTCCGCGATACGAGCATCGCAGCACGGGAGCGCCGCCCACCAGCACCATTTGTCACGTGTGCGGTGTGAAGGTGTCATCGGGGGACCGTGAGGAACGCCGGTACGGGATGGGCGTTCGACTCGGTCCCCGCATCTCAGCGGCCGCCGCGGATGAGTCCCGTCAGATAGCGCCACAGCGAGGAGCGCTGCCGGGCGGAGGGGTCGGGCAGGACCTCTTCGGCAACCCCGGGAGCCGGGTCGTCCGTCCACGGCCGCGGGGGCGGCGCGGAGGCGAGCTCGTAGCGGACGGGCAGGGAGCGCAGGCCTCGCATGAACGGTGATGAACGCCAGGGCAGTTGGTCGGCGGGCAGGGCGAGGTCGAGGTGGTCGAACCGCTCGAAGAGGCGTCCCACTCCGGCCGCCGCGACCGTCGAGGCGAGTTCCCGGGCCGGGCACTGGCGCGGTCCCGCTCCCCAGGACAGGTGGGCCCGGGTGCTGATGGCGGTGCCGGAGGCGACGTGGTCGGCGAAGAGGGGGTCGGCGTGGGCGGCGCCCGGGGAGACCCACACCGGGTCGCCGGCCCGGATGGTGTGGTTGCCGAGCGGGGTGTCCCGGGCCGCGAAGCGCGGGACGAAGTTGACCAGCGGCGGCTTGCGCATGACCACCCGGTTCATGCTCTCCCTGACCATCCCGGCGGACAGGCTGGCGCGCACGCTGCCCTCACCCGATATGACCTCCACGACGGTGTTCGAGATGAGGATGCCGACGTGGTCGGACGTCATGCCGAGCAGCATGAACAGCTCGCGGGCGAGCTGGTCGAGCGAGAGGTCCGGGTGGGCGTCCAGCAGGTACGAGGGGAAGTCGTCACCCGGCTTCTCCAGTTTGCGCGCGGCCAGTTCGGCGAGGGTCGCCAGCAGGCGCTCCAGCGCGGCCTCGGCATCCGGGCCGGCGTCGAGCACGCGCCACATGTCCATCAGGGCGTCGTCGCCCTGCGAGCCGGGGAAGCCCAGCAGATGGCTGGCCACCATCAGTGGCAGCGGCCGGGAGAACTGCGCGGACAGGTCCGCCACACCGGTCCTGCCGCCCTGTCCGACGAGGGTGATCAGTTCGTCGGCGTAGGCGGTGACGGCGGACTTCAGGCGCTTGGCCTGGGGGTGGCGGGGGTCCTGGAAGGGCTTGAGGGCGACGTCCCACGCGGTGCGCAGCGGCCGGTAGCCGGAGCCGCCCTGGATCAGGATGTGGTTGACCTCCAGGGAGGGGCCGAGCGGCCAGTCGGCGGGGACCCTGCCCTCGGTGCGGGCCCGCCAGTTCTCCAGGCCCTTGGGCCAGCCGTCGTCGTCCTGGAGCACCTCCAGGGACTCGCGGTAGCCGAGGACCAGCCAGGCCGGCACGCCCAGGAGGTCGACCGGCGCGACGGGGCCGTGCCGCTGCCGGAGCCGCTCGTACACGAGCGCGGGACGCGTCTCGTAGTCCCTGGTCAGCAGCGGTTCGGGCCGGAGCGACTCCAGACTCGTGCCGTCCAGGTCCACGGAACCGCCGTCACCCCGCTGGGATTCCATCCTCTTGTCACCCTCCGACACGCCCTGTACCGGCACACCATCAGCCGGCAGCCGAAACGGTGGGGACCCTACCCCAGCGTGAACTCGCGGGTAACGACGGGGGTGGGGTGGCGGGGACGGCCGGAGTGCTGGTCAGGCGGCGGTGTAACCGAGTTGACGGCGCATGTAGGGGGTCAGGAGGCTCTTCGCCTTGGCCAGGGTGGTGGTACGGCTGCCGAGCACCGCGGTCTCGCCACCGGGCACCGGCAGCACGGTCAGTCCGTCGGCGGGCCCGAAGGGCACGATGAGCGGGGTGCGCCGGGTCGGGCGGTAGAGGCGGGGCTCCTTGCGGTGCCTGCCCGAACTCAGCAGGTAGCCACGGATGTTGTGGGCGGCCGTGTCGGCCTGGGCGAGGGCGGCGGGGGTGACCTTCAGTTCGCTGACGTCGTTCACGTCCCCGACGGCGAACACGTCCGTCCTGCCTGCGACCCGGAGCGTCCGGTCGACCTTCACACGGCCGGCTCCGTTGAGCCAGTCGCCGTGTCCGGCCAGGCGCAGCCAGAGGGTGTTGGGGGTGGTGCCCGTCGCCCAGAAGGACAGGTCGGCCTCGACGATCGTGCCGCGGGCGTCACGGTAGGTGCCGAATGCGGTGCCGGGCGACATGAAGGAGTCGAGGCGTACCTCGACGCCGTGGGACTCCAGCCAGGCCAGGGCCTTGCGTCCCGGGCGGGCCGGGCCCGCGGAGTCGAGCAGCGCGGATCCGGAGTGGGCGAGGGTGACCCGGGCGTCGGGGCGGGCGAGGCGGATCTCGGCGCTGAGTTCGACGCCGCCGGGGCCGCCGCCGACGACCAGGACGTGCTCGGCCGTGGCGATGTCGCGTTGGTGCTCGGCGAACGACTTGGCCGCTTCCTCGGTGGTGGTGCCGGTGAAGCGGGCCGGCTCCGGATAGTCCGCGCCGGTGGCGATCACGACCACGTCGTACGGCAGGCGCTCGCCGGTGGCCAGGGCGACCTGCCGCTCGGCGGTGTCGATGCGGACGGCCTTGCCGGTGACGACCCGCCCGTGGCGCAGCAGCCGGTCGTAGGGGATGAAGGGCGTGTGGGTCCACTCGGGGCGTACCCCGGCACGCAGGGAGGCGACGCGGTGGAAGAAGACCTCCTTGCGGTCGACCAGCGTGACCCGGGCCGCTCCGTCGAGCCGCCTGGCCAGCCGGACACCGGCGTAGCCGCCGCCGATCACCACTACGTGGCCGTCGTACACACCGAGTCTCCTGTACCTCGTGGGGGGGGAGCGAGGGCCGCCGCGGGCCCCGCTCGGTCGACCCCCGGCGGCCACTCGAATGACGCGACAGTAGCGTTTGAAAGTTAAAGGGACTCCGGGGTTTCGTGCACGTTCCGTGAAAGGATCTGAGCCTGACGACCCGTCACTTGCCCCAGATCTTCCGGTAGGCCTCCCGATATCCCGAGGGGTCCCAGGCGGTGGCGCCTTCGCTGTTGCCGGCGGTGGCGATGTGCACGGGGGGCACGTACCCGCTGTCCGGGCGGCCGGAGAAGGCGCGGTTGAACTCGTCGACGATCTGCCAGCCCTGGAGGGACAGCGGCTCGGGCACGGTCGCGGCCTGGTACTGCCTGCTGTTGATGCGCTGGAAGGCGGACGGGTCGCCGTCGCCGGCCCCGATGTTGAAGGGCGGGCCGGAGCCCTTCTCACCGGCGGCGCGGAAGGCGGGGGCGGCGTCGGCGAAGTACAAATCATTGATGGCCACGGAGTGCGTCCAGCGGTCCTGGAAGCGGGAGAGCAGGGAGGAGATCTCCCGGGGGGTGCGGCTGCTCGCGTCGGGGATCGGGATGTTCTCCACGGAGAGCAGCCGCACCCCCTGACAGGCGGCCAGTTCCTTGCGGATCAGGTCGGACTTGTTGCGCGCGAAGGGGATCGACGCGTCGGTGATGAGCACGACCCCGGCACGGCCGTCGGAGTCCGAGATGATCCACTGTGCGCTGATGCGGGCCACGTCCCGGACCCGGGTGGTGACGTTGGTGAAGAGGTCGGGCCGGCGGCTGGGGCCCGGGTCGGGGACCGCGTGCCAGCCGATGAGCGGGATGCCCTGTGCGGCGGCCCGGGCGGTCTGCTGGGCCGTCGAGTCGGGGTCGAACCCGCCGATGACGATGCCCGAGGGCCGCAGGGAGACGGCTTCGCTCATGGCCGCCTGGATGCCGGCCGGGGTGCCGCCGCCGTCGATCACCCGGACGTCCCACCCGATGGCCCGGGCGGCGTCCCGTACTCCGTTCGCCGCGCCCGCGACACCGGGGTTCGTCATGGTCTGGGCGACGTAGACGAGGTTCTTGCCGGACACCGCCGTGGGGCCGCTGGTGGGCCCTCCCCAGGGGATGTCGGTCCGCTCCGCCCGGGTGACGGCGTCCCGGGCCCGGGCGTGGACGGCGGGGCAGCCGCTCGGGCCCGTGGTGGTCTCGTCAGCCTCGTCGGAGGAGCCGCGTTCGCAGCCGGTGAGGACGGCGGCGGTGGCCAGCAGGGCGCAGGAGGCGAGCCGCGCGGTGCGCACGGCGGGGGCGGCCTTGCGGGTGTGGTGCACGGGAGCTCCAGTGAGGGATTGACGCGAGGGGCCTGCAGGGGGTCAGGGCGGGCCGGTGCCGCCCTGGTGCGCGGGAGCGGACGGGGGCGGCGCGGCGGGAGTATCGCGCGCGGCGCCCCCGCTCAGCCGGCGGCGGGCGGCGTAACCGGCCAGACCCACGGCGATCAGCAGGGTCCCGCCGTTGAACAGCGGGACCGTCCAGAACTCGGCTCCGAGCTGGGCGATGCCGGTGAGGCCGACGGCCAGCACGGCGACGGCGACGACGGTGCCGAGGGCGTTGGGCCGACCGGGCTTGATCGCCGTGGAGCCGAGGAGGGCGCCGACGAAGGCGGGCAGCAGATAGTCGAGGCCGACGCTCGGGTTGCCGATCTGCTGCTGGGCGGCGAGCAGCACACCGGCGAAGCCGACGATCAGGCCCGAGACGGCGAACGCGTAGACGGTGTACCTGCGGGTCGGGACGCCCATGAGGTCGGCGGCCCGCGGGTTCGACCCGACGACATAGAGGTACCGGCCGAGCGGCAGCCGCTCCAGCACCAGCCAGAGAACGGCCGCGAGGGCGAGCACGTAGAAGGCGGGCACCGGGAGGCCGAGGAAGGAGGAGTCGTAGAGGTCGGTGAACGCCGGGGGCAGGCCCTGCGGCCCGGGCACGATCCGGCCGCCGTCGGTGATCCAGCCGGTCACGGCGTACATCATGCTGCCGGTGCCGAGGGTGGCGATGAAGGAGTCGATCCGGCCGAACTCGACGACGACGCCGTTGAGGACGCCCACGACCAGCCCTCCGGCGATCACGGCGAGGCAGGCGAGCGGCCAGGGCCAGCCCTCGTTGACGATGAGCTGCAGCACCATCACATGGGCCAGGCCGAGGCCGTAGCCGATGGAGAGGTCGAACGCTCCGGTGACGACGGGCACCATGGCGGCGAGCGCCAAGACCGCCGGGATCGACTGGTTGGAGAGGATCGAGTCGAGGGTGTCGAGCGTGGGGAAGGTGTCCGGCAGGGCGAGGGAGAAGGCCAGGTAGAGCAGGGCGGTGAGGGCGAGCAGGCCATAGGCGCCGATGTGGTGGCCGCCGGGCCGGCGCCGCGGCCGGGGCGGGGGTGTCACGGGCGCCCGGCCGGGGACGGGGGCATGGCCGAGGCCGCCCGGGTGAGTCCGGCGACGGTGAGGGCGGGGCCGCTCAGCTCGGCCGTCACGGTTCCCCGCACGAAGACCAGTGTGCGACGGCACACGCTCGCCACCTCCTCGAAGTCGGTGGACAGCAGCAGCACCGCGAGGCCCGCGTCCAGCGCCTCGTGGAGCAGGAGATGGATCGCGGCCTTGGCGCCGACGTCGACGCTCGCGGTCGGCTCCTCCAGGATCAGCAGCCGCAGGTCCGTCCGCAGCCGGCGGCCGAGCACGACCTTCTGCTGGTTGCCGCCGGACAGGGTGGCGACGGGCGTCTCGGTGTCGCGGGGGCGCACCGAGAAGCGGTCGAGCAGGGCCTCGGCCCGGGCGCGTTCGCCACGGGGGCCGATCCAGCGCGGTGCGGATCCACCTCCCGCCCGCGGGTCGGCCAGGAGGTTCTCCCGCACGGTCAGCTCGGCGAAGCAGCCCTCACGCAGCCGGTCGCCCGGCACCAGACCGACTCCGCGGCCGACGGCCTGCGCGACGGTGCGGGGCCGGTACGGCCGCCCGTGCAGCACGGCTCGTCCCTCCAGGAAGGGGCGGGCGCCGGCGAGGGCGCGGCCGAGGTCCATGTGTCCGGCGTCGGACAGGCCGACCAGCCCGAGGACTTCCCCGGCGGCGAGGGCGAGGCTCACGGGCCCGGCCCGGGCGGTGCGCACGCCGTCGAGGGTCAGGACGGGGGCTGCCCGGTCCGCCGCGCCGGCGGGCCGGTGGGCAGCCGGTTCGTCCGTCTCGCCGACGATGTCGCGGACCAGCCGCTCGGGGCTGCGGCCGGCGAGCCGGCCGTGGCGGACGAGCCGGCCGTCGCGCAGGACGGCGAAGGTGTCGGCGACCCGGTAGACCTCGTCCAGGCGGTGGCTGACGTAGAGGATCGCGTGTCCGCGGTCGCGCAGGTCGTGCAGGACGCGGAAGAGCCGGGCGCAGTCCGCGGCGGGCAGGCGGGCGGTCGGCTCGTCGAGGACGATGAGCCGGGCGCGTGCCGCCAGGGCCCGGGCGATCGCCACCAGGGAGTGGTCGGCCGGTGAGAGGTCGAAGACCTGCGCGTCCGGATCGAGGTGTGCGGCGACGACGCGCAGGGCCTCGACGCTGCGCGCGCGGGTGCGCCGCCAGGAGATCAGCCCCGACCGGCGCCCGTACCCGGCGGTCAGGGCGATGTTCTCGGCGACCGTCATCCACTCCACGAGCCCGAGGTCCTGGTGGATGAACGACATGGCCCGGGTGGCGGTGGGGCTGCCCAGGGGTTCTCCGGCGACGGTGACCTGCCCCGCTTCGGCGTGGTGGACACCGGCGAGGATCTTGATGAGTGTGGACTTCCCGGCCCCGTTGGGCCCGAGGAGGGCCAGGACGCTGCCGGGGTGGACGTCCAGGTCGGCTCCGGCCAGCGCGACGGTGCCGCCGAACCGCTTGCTGAGTCCGCGGATCCGGACCAGGGGTTCCGGCCCGAAGGGTGAAGCCGTCTCCGGGGGCGTGTCGGGAACGTCGCGCACGCGATCAAATTACAGCATTTAGGGCATTTTCCGGCCTGATGCAGCACCAGCCTGCCGCGGCGTCCGGGGGCCTCCCGGTCGTCGGGCCGGGCTCGTCTCACGCCGCGTCGAGCTCGCACTCGGCCCAGATGACCTTGCCCTCGGGCAGGTAGCGGGTCCCCCAGCTCTGCGACAGCTGCGCGACCAGGAACAGGCCACGCCCGCCCTCGTCGGTACTGGCCGCGCGGCGCAGGTGCGGCGCGGTGTTGCTGGCGTCGGAGACCTCGCAGATCAGGGTCCGGCCGTAGAGGAGCCGCACGCGGATGGGCGCGGCGCCGTGCCGGACGGCGTTGGTGATCAGCTCGCTGAGGATCAGCTCCGCGGCGAACGCGGTCTCGTCGAGCCCCCGGTCGGACAGCCACCGCACGGCGGCCGCCCGGACCTCGCCGACGAGGGCCGGGTCGGCGGTCAGCTCCCAGGAGGCGATCCGGCCGGGGTCCAGGGCGTGGACACGGGCGACGAGCAGGGCGATGTCGTCGTGCGGGTGCGCGGGCGCCACGGTGTCCAGGACGACCTGGCAGGTCTCCTCGGGGGCGCGCTCGGGATGGGCCAGGGCCTGGCGCAGCTGCTCCAGGACCACGTCGACGTCACGGTGCCGGTCCTCGATGAGCCCGTCGGTGTACAGCACCAGCTGGCTGCCCTCGGAAAGGTCGACCTCGACGGCGTCGAAGGGCAGGCCCCCGAGCCCGAGCGGCGGCCCGGCCGGCAGGTCGGGGTAGGTCACGGTGCCGTCGGGGCGGACGAGCGCGGGGGGCGGATGACCGGCGCGGGCCATCAGGCACCGCTGGTCCGCCGGGTCGTAGACGGCGTAGAGGCACGTCGCGCCGATGACGCCGACGCCCTGGCCGTCGGGGTCCTCCCGGTCGAGGCGGCCCACGAGATTGTCCAGGTGGGTGAGGACCTCGTCCGGCGGGAAGTCCAGCTCGGCGAAGCTGCGGGCCGCGGTGCGCAGCCGGCCCATGGTGGCCGCGGAGAGCATGCCGTGGCCGACGACGTCCCCGACCAGGAGACCGATGCGCGCGCCGGGCAGGGGGATGACGTCGTACCAGTCGCCGCCCACGTCCGACTCGGCCGGCAGGTAGCGGTGGGCGACCTCGACGGCGTCCTGGTCGGGCAGGCCGTGCGGGAGGAGCCGGCGCTGGAGGGCCAGGACCATGGTGCGTTCGTGGGTGTAGCGCCGGGCGTTGTCGATGGACAGGGCGGCGCGGGAGGCGAGTTCCTGGGCGAGGGAGCGGTCGTCGTCGCCGAAGACGCCGCCCGAGCGGTAGAAGGTGGCGACGCCCAGGACGACACCGCGGGCGAGCAGGGGCACCGCGATGAGGGAGTGCACGTGGGCCAGCAGGCGTGCGGTGTATTCGGGGTCCTGGGCGAGCCAGCCCGCGGCGGCCCTCAAGTCCGGTTCCAGCACGGCCTCGCGGCTGCCGAGGCAGCGCAGCTGGGGCGTGGCGGGACCGAAGCCGATGCGCTTGCCGGGCGGGGTGAAGGGCAGGCCCTCGCGGACGCCGTGGACGACCGTGCGGCGCAGGTCGGCGAGCGGGTCGGCGGCCTCCTCGCCGCGCAGCACGGCGTCGGGCAGGTCGATGGTGATGAAGTCGGCCAGTCCGGGGACCGCGGTCTCGGCCAGTTCCTCGGCGGTGCGGCGCACGTCCAGGGTGGTGCCGATGCGGGTGCTGGCCTCGGACAGCAGCTCCAGACGCCGGCGCGCGGCGAGGGCGTAGGCCCCGACCTGCGGCTCCCCCAGCATCACCAGCCCCCGGGCCGCGACGGCGTCCTCGGGCTGCCCGCCCGCGGCGCGCCCGCCGCCACCGGCCGCGAGGGCTCCACCGGGCTCGGAATCGCTGCGGACCTCGACGGCCGCGACGGCGGCACCGGGCTCGGCCGGACCCTGCCCGTCCGTTGCGCCGGGCCCCACCGCCGCGCCGTCCGAGCGGGCCGTCACGGCCGGGCCAGGGGAAGCGTCGAGGTGCCCGGTCGGCAGGGTGAGCGCCGCGCGCGTGGCGGACAGCGGGACCGCGGGGGCGGTGAGGCCGGACGGCTCGTCCGTCTGGCGCGGTATCACGAGCGGTTCCCCGGCGGGCAAGCCGGACAGCACGGCCTCGATGGCGATGCCCCGCACCCCGGATCCGCTCGACACCGGGCGGCTCACCAGCGTCACCCGCCGGCCGTCGGGCAGGGTCACCTCGATCGCGCCATGCTGCGCGCCGGCGATCAGCTCGGCGGCCCGTTCCTGGAGGATCTCCTGGTCACGGGGAGGGAATGCGTTCGCCAGGGCGTCCAACGCCACGCCGCGGTGCGGACCGGCGGTCCCCGCTCCGGTGGCCAGGTACGTCCGCAGCAGGGCCTGTTCGCGCGCGGAACTCTGCCCGAGGAGCCGTCGTTCGATGCCCGCGGCGGCCCGGCGGATGGCGACGCCCAGCGCGGGCCGGTCGACGGAGCGGGGGTATCCGAAGCACAGGACGCCTTCGATGCGGCCGCTGAGCGGGTCCCTCACGGGCATCGCGACGCAGGCGTTCTGCTGGGAGCGCTCGGCGAAGTGCTCGGCGCCGTGGACACGGATGAGCTGCCGCTCCGCCAGGGCGAGCCCGATGCCGTTGGTGCCGGCGACCCGCTCGGCGAACACGAACCCCGGGACGACCTGGAGGTCCGGCAGGCTCCGGGTCATCGCCGGGTCACCGAAGCGGCGCAGCAGGACCGTCCCTTCGGCGTCGGCGACCGAGATGTTGACCTGGCTGCCGGCGAACGTGGACTGCAGCCGGTCGAGCACCGGCTCGGCGGCCCGGACGATACGTCCGCCCGGATCGAAGTCCTCCCGGTAGGGCAGGTCGAACGTGTCCGGCGACAACCCCAGGGCCCGGCAGCGCCGCCACGAGTTCAGGATGGACGTCCGCACGCCCGTTTCGACGGGCTCGCCCTGGAAGAAGAGCTCACGCAGACTGGCGGGTCCCGTGCCGTCCGTCGCACGTCCCGCCGGCCTGGGTTCCTCGCCGGACCGGACCACGCTTCGCCTCACTTGTGCCCGCGGAAATCCGCAGCTCGGGAAGAGAATCTGGCATTGATGAGAATACGGGCATTACGGGCGGGCGTCACGGCATGCTCGGGGCATACGGGGCCGTGACCGAGGGCAGGGCGGCACCGCCGTGCTCACCCCAGGAAGCTCAGGCGCACCTTGCGTTCCGGATTGTCCTTGTTGGTGTCCACCAGGCACACCGACTGCCAGGTGCCGAGCTCCAGCCGGCCGCCCAGCACGGGCAGGGTGGCGTGCGGCGGGACGAGGGCGGGCAGCACGTGGTCGCGGCCGTGGCCGGGGCTGCCGTGGCGGTGCTGCCAGCGGTCGTCGGCGGGCAGCAGGGTGTGCAGGGCGGCCAGGAGGTCGTCGTCGCTGCCCGCGCCGGTCTCCAGGACGGCGATGCCGGCCGTCGCATGCGGCACGAAGACATTGAGGAGGCCGTCCCGGCCGGCGGCCGCCTCACGCAGGAAGGACTCACAGTCCCCGGTGATGTCGAGGACCCGCTCCGCGGCACCGGTGCTGACGTTCAGGACTCGGGTGGTGAAGACATCTGACATGCTCCCATCCTGACGCACGCGCCGGACCGCCCCGTGCCGGGCTCCGCGTCGGCGCGCCCTGCCACCTGCCCGTGAGACGACCGCCAGGGACTCCCGCCCGCCGGGCAGGGGCCGGGGGCGTCACGGCCTGGTGACGACCGAGCCGTCGTAGACGTTGCCGGGGGTCGCGACCGCGGTGACCGCCCGGGCGAGCAGGTCGGGACCTCCTGGCCGTCGGCGACGACGTCCGTACTGATCATGATCACCAGGGTGGGCCGGGATCGCCTTTCGACCCCCGACGGAGGAGCCCACTCGATCGGAGCCACGAACCGGTCACGGCCGCCCCGACGGGAAGTCCGGCACGGGAAGATCCACGACCCCGCACCGGTTAGTAGAAATGTGAACAACACACGCGAGGTCGACGTGGTCGTCATAGGCGCGGGTCAGGCCGGTCTGGCCGCCGCCCATCACCTGCGGCGGTCGGGTTTCGAGCCGGACCGCGACTTCGTCGTGCTGGACCACTCCCCCGGCCCCGGCGGCGCCTGGCAGTTCCGCTGGCCGTCGCTGACGTACGGCAAGGTGCACGGGATGCACGCGCTGCCGGGCATGGAACTGACGGACGCGGACCCGCTGCGGCCGTCCGCCGAGGTGATCGGTGAGTACTTCGCCCGCTACGAGCGCACCTTCGACCTGCGGGTCAGGCGGCCGGTGGACGTGCGGACCGTGCGCGAGGGGTCCGGCGGGAGGCTGCTCGTGGAGACCTCGGACGGCGTGTGGTCGACGCGGGCGCTGATCAACGCGACCGGCACCTGGGACCGGCCGTTCTGGCCGCGCTATCCGGGCCAGGAGACGTTCCGGGGACGGCAGTTGCACACCGCGCAGTACCCCGGCCCCGAGGAGTTCGCCGGGCGGCGGGTCGTGGTGGTGGGCGGCGGCGCCTCGGGGACCCAGCACCTGCTGGAGATCGCCTCGTACGCGGCGGCCACCACCTGGGTGACGCGGCGCCCGCCCGTCTTCCGTGAGGGGCCCTTCGACGAGGAGGCGGGCCGCGCGGCGGTCGCGCTCGTCGAGGAACGGGTACGGCAGGGCCTGCCGCCCCGCAGCGTCGTCTCGGTCACCGGGCTGCCGCTCAACGACGCGATCAGGCAGGGCATCGAGGACGGGGTGCTCGACCGGCAGCCGATGTTCGACCGGATCACACCCACCGGCGTGGAGTGGGACGACGGGCGTCACATCGACGCCGACGTCATCCTCTGGGCCACCGGCTTCCGCGCCGCCATCGACCACCTCGCCCCGCTCCGGCTGCGCGCCCCCGGCGGCGGCATCCGCATGGAAGGCACGCACGCGGCGGCCGACCCGCGCGTCCACCTCGTCGGCTACGGCCCCTCGGCCAGCACCATCGGAGCCAACCGGGCCGGACGCGCGGCGGTACGGGACATCAGACGACTGCTGGAGCGGGAACCGGCCGCGGCGTGACACGGGCGGGCACCGGGGGTCACCCGGCTGCCGGTGCCCCGCTCTTCTTGCTCAGTGCGTTGAACTCGGCGACGTTGCGCTGGTGTTGCTGGTAGTCCGCCGTGAAACGGGTGTCGCCCGGCCGGACCGTGACGAAGTACAGCCAGTCGCCCGCGGGCGGGTTGACGGCCGCGCGCATGGCCTCCTCGCCCGGGCTGTCGATCGGCGTGGGCGGCAGGCCCATGCGCTGGTACGAGTTGTAGGGGCTGTCGATCCTGGTGTCGCCCTCCGTCGTACGAAGCGTGGAGCGGTTGAGGGCGTAGTTGATGGTGGAGTCCATCTGCAGGGGCATGCCGCGCTCGAGGCGGTTGAAGATGACCCGGGCCACCTTGCCCATGTCGGCCCTGGTGGCCGCCTCCGCCTGGACGATGCTCGCGATGGTGACGGCCTGGTACACGTTCATGGCGTTGCGCTGCGCCCCTGCGGCGATGGGCGCGCCGTTGAACTTCTGGTTCGCGGTGTCGACCATCAGCGCCAGGAGCTTCTCCGGCGTGGCCTTCTCCGGGAGCGGATACGTGGCCGGGAAGAGATAGCCCTCCGGGTTGCCCTCGGCGTCGTTCGGCAGTTTCAGCGCGGCCTTGTCCAGGGACTTCTTCGTACTGCCGGCGGGCAGGGCGAGGGCCTTGTCGACAGCCGCGTAGACCTGGCTCGCGCGCCATCCCTCGGGGATGGCCAGGGTCGTGGGCCGGCTCTCCTCCTCGGTCCCCAGGGTCAGCAGCGGCACCGCCACGGCGGTACCGACCACGACGGCTCCGGTCGCGACGAGGACGATGCGGCCCCGACGCGTCAGTCGAATCGCGCTCCGTGGCGGAGTGTTCTTCTGCATGCGGGCACGGTAACCCGCATATCGTCACAAACCCGGCATATTTTCATCTTGTCGGTTCCAGTTGGGCGTCCCGGCGTACCAGTGCCGCGTACCGGCCGCCCTCCTCCAGGAGTTCCTCGTGCGTGCCGCGCTCGACCGCGCGGCCCGAGTCGAGGACCACGATCTGGTCGGCGCCGCGCACGGTCGACAGCCGGTGGGCGATGGTGAGGGTGGTGCGATTGGCCGACAGGGCGTCGATGGCGTCCTGGACGGCGGCCTCGGTCCGGGTGTCCAGCGCGCTGGTGGCCTCGTCAAGGATGAGGACCGGCGGATCGCGCAGGATGGTGCGGGCGATGGCCAGTCGCTGCTTCTCACCGCCGGAGAAGCGGTGGCCGCGCTCGCCGACGACGGTGTCGTAGCCGTCGGGCAGGGCCGCGATGTGGTCGTGGATCTGCGCCGCCTTCGCCGCCTGGTGCAACTCCTCGTCGGTGGCGTCGGGCTTGGCGAAGCGCAGGTTGTCGGCGACCGAGGCGTGGAAGAGGTACGTCTCCTGCGACACGACGCCGACCGCGCGCGCGAGGGTGTCGAAGTCGAGGTCGCGGACGTCGGTCCCGTCGAGGGTGACGCGGCCGCCGGTGACGTCGTAGAGCCGGGGCACCAGGTAGCCGAGGGTGGACTTGCCGGCGCCGGTGGAGCCGACGAGGGCGAGGCTGCTGCCCGCCGGGACGGTGAGGTCGATGCCGTCGAGGACCGGGCCGTCCTTGCCGTCGTAGCCGAACGAGACGTTCTCGAAGCGGACCTCGCCCTTGATGCGGTCGAGGCGCACCGGGTCGGGGCGTTCGGTGATGTCGATCGGCAGGTCGAGGTACTCGAAGATGCGCTGGAAGAGGGCGAGCGAGGTCTGGATCTGCACACCGGTCGACAGCAGGCTCACGGCCGGACGGAACAGGCCCTGCTGGAGCGAGACGAAGGCGACAATCGTGCCGATGGAGACGGCGGGGCCGCCCAGTTGGAGGGCCATGCCGGCGGTCCAGTAGATGACCGCCGGCAGGGCGGCCATGACGATGGTGATGACGGCCATGCGCCACCGGCCGGCCATGTTCGACCGGACCTCCAGGTCGACGAGCTCCTCCGACTCCTCGGCGAAGGACTTGGTCAGCGAGTCCGAGCGGCCCATCGTGCGGCCGAGCAGGATGCCGCTCACGGAAAGCGACTCCGTGACGGTGGCGGCCATGGCGGCCATCTGCTTCTGGCGCTGGGTGGTGATCTTGCGCCGTTCGTTGCCGACGCGGCGGCTGATCCAGACGAACACCGGCAGCAACAGCAGCGAGACGACCGTCAGGCGCCAGTCGAGGGCGATCATCGCGACGATCGTGGCGACCACGCTGGTGACGTTGGAGACCAGTGAAGTCGCGGTCGAGGTGACGGTCGCCTGCATGCCGCCGATGTCGTTGGCGATGCGGGACTGCACCTCGCCCGTGCGGGTGCGCGTGAAGAAGGCGAGGGACATGCGCTGGAGCCGGCCGTAGACGGCGGTGCGCAGGTCGTGCATGACGCGCTGTCCGACCGTCGTCGAGATCAGGGTCTGCAGGACGCCGAAGACGCTGGTGAGGACGGCGCTGAGGATCATGCCGAGGGCGAGCAGGCTCAGCAGCCCCGTGCGCCCCTCGGGGATCGCGACGTCGAGGATCTCCTTCAGCAGGAAGGGCGTGGCGACCGAGACCAGGGACGCGGCGCCGACCAGCAGGCCGACGATCGCGAGGCGGCCCCGGTAGGGGCGGAAGAGGCCGAGGATGCGGCGGACCTGCCGGGGCTGCTCCTTCGAGTCGGCCGGTGGGGTCCAGGGGGCTTCACGGTCGGGATGCATGGGCTCCTACGAGGGATGCGGCGGATCGGATCACAGCTCATTGTTACCTATACTCACAATGAACGGCATCCTGATATTGTTCCCGCATGACCACGCCCGATCCCGACGGTCTGCTCGCCGAGCAGTTGCTGCGGCTCACCCGCCGGGTGCACCGCATCCAGAAACGCCATCTGGAGCACCGCGAGCTGGGCATCACCCCGGCCCAGTCCCGGCTGCTGCGCACGCTCGCGCACTGGGGCTCGCCGCCGCGCATGGCCGATCTGGCGGAGCGTCTCGAAGTCGTGCCGCGCGCTGTGACGACGCTGGTCGACGCTCTGGAGGCGGGCGGCAAGGTACGGCGGGTCCCGGACCCGGCGAACCGGCGGGTGATCCGCATCGAGCTCACGGACGACGGCCGGGCCGCACTGCGCGAGCTGCGGGCGGCCCGCAGGTCGGCCGCGGAGGAGATCCTCGCTCCGCTGACGGGTGATCAGCGCGAGGCTTTGGGCGGCTTGTTGAACACGCTGATCGACGGGACGCCTGCGCAGCCCTGCTGACGGGCCGGATCGCGGAGCGGGCCGTGACCGTCGCCCCTTGTGCGGGAGCGAGGGCCACGGCCCGCTTTCGCCGATTCCTCAACCGGACTCGGGCGCGGGCTCCTTGAGCTCTTCGAGCCCCTTTGACTTCTGCGCCGGGACGGCCGACGCGAGGGCCTCCGAGTCGAACTCGCGCTCGGTGCCCTTCAGTTCCCCGTCGCTCCTCTCTTCACCGTCGTCCGGCGGCGAGACGTCCTCCCCGTCGAGTGTCCGCTCGGCCCGGTCGAGGTCCAGGGCCCCCTCCCAGCGGGACACCGCGAAGACGGCGTGGAGGCGATGCCGAGCGCGAGCAGCATCTCCTCGCGGATGCGACGAGGCCTAGGCCGCCAGGTCCGCCCGGTCGCCCATCACCACCACGGGACGCTGTCGCGGGTCGAGCGTGCGCAGCAGGTACCTCATCGCCGGCTCGGACACGCTGACGCAGGCCGACGTGCCGCTGCCGTGGTCCATGTGCAGCCAGATCCCGCCGCCCTTCTTCCGGCCCTCGGGGCGGGTCGGGTCGTTCGGCGGGGTGCCCTTGACGCGGTTGTAGTCGATGGCGATGACGTAGTCGAAGTCGTGCCAGTGCGACTTGGCCCACCAGCGCGGGGCGGCGAAGGCGGCGGAGCGGGTGTACGGGAGCCCGGAGCCCGGGTCCGGCAGTACGCCGCCGGCGTCGCTGAGGGTGAACACGCCGACGGGGCTGCGGTCGTCGTCCTCGTGGTGGTCGGTGGTCCACCCCTTCTTGCCGTTGTGCCCGGCCCAGTCGCGCTCCCGCTGCCAGGTCGAGCCGTGCTTGGTGTACAGGACGACCGTGGAGTCGGCGGAGTCCTTCCCCTCGCCGTAGACCGCGACGACCTGGCGGGAGCCGGACGGGATGCGGCGCTGGAGCCGGTCGCCTACGCCGGGGATGCGGGTCGGATCGGCCGTGGCCGCGGGGGTGCGGGTCACTGGGCGCGCGGTGTCCGTCCCGCCGCCGCCCTCCGCGCCGCCGCAGGCGGACAGAGCCGTCAGGAAAGAGGCGACGACCGCCGTCGCGGCCACCGCTCGTCGTACGCCACCACTGTGCATCGCTCCATCGTCGCACCGCGCTCCGGGCGACGGCGGACCGAGGTCGCACGCAGGGTGGCCGGTTCGGCCCGGTTGCCGGCCGACTCGCGCACGCAGGACGGTCTGTTGCCCCGGCCGTCGGGCGGTGGCGCAGGGCGGAGCGTCTGTTCCCCCCGTCGTCGGGCGGTGGCTCAAGGCGGACTACCGGTTCCGTGCGGTGGACGGCCGGTTCCGTTCGGTGGACGGAAAACCGGTTGCCCGTGACCACGCGGCGAGGCGAACCTGTCACGGTTTGCTGCCTCCGCCGGACCCCCATCCCCCCTGACACGAGCCGCTGGGACGTCATGCAGATCCAAGACCTTCCGTATCCCGACCCGGGCGTCCCGGACGCGCGTTCGGGTCCTCGATTCCTGTGGTGGCTCTTCCGCAATCAGCTGGGCGGTCAGCTCAAGTCGCTGAGCTGGGGGCTGCTGCACTTCGCCTCCGTCGCCGCCCTGCCGTTCTGTGTGGGGGTCGCCGTGCAGGCCGTCGTCGACGGCTCCGGCTCCCGGCTCGCCCTGGCGGGCGGCCTGCTGGCACTGGCCTGCGTCGGCAACGCGGTCGGTGACACCTTCCTGCACCGCACCGCCATCACCAACTGGATCACCGCGGCTGCCCGCGTCCAGCAACTGCTCGCCCGCAAGGCCGCCCATCTGGGCGCTGCGCTGACCCGGCGGGTCGCGGCCGGTGAGGTGGTGGCGGTGTCGACGGGCGATGTCGAGAAGATCGGCTGGTTCGTGGAGGCCCTGTCCCGCTTCACCGCGGCCCTGGTCACCATCGTGCTGGTCTGCGTCGGCCTGCTCGTCTACCAGCCGGCGCTCGGCGTGGTCGTCGCCGTGGGGCTGCCCGCGCTGGCACTCGCCGTACTGCCGCTCCTGCCCCGCGCCACGAAGCGCGCCGACACCCAGCGCGAGAAGGCCGGCCGCGCCACCGAACTGGCCTCGGACACCGTCGCGGGCCTGCGTGTGCTGCGCGGCATCGGCGGCGAGGAGCTGTTCCTCGACCGCTACCGCAGTGCCTCCCAGGAGGTCCGTCACGCGGCCGTGCGCAGCGCCCGGATGTGGTCCCTGATCTCCGCGATCCAGGTGCTGCTGCCCGGGCTGCTGCTCATCGCCGTCGTCTGGCACGGGGTGGGGCTGGCGCGCGAGGGCCGGATCACCGTCGGCGAACTGGTCACCGTCTACAGCTCGGTCATGGTCCTCACCTACCCGCTGCGGCACTTCGAGGAGATCGCCATGGCGTACTCCTTCTCGCGGCCCTCCGCCAAGCGGGCCGCGGGAGTGCTGTCGCTTCAGCGGCCCACCGACACCGCGGGTTCGCGCGCGGGCGAGGTGCCCTCGGGCGATCTGTACGACCCGCAGACCGGGCTGCTCGCGCCCGCCGGCCGGTTCACGGCCGTGGTGTGCGGGGACCCCGACGTGGCGGGCCTGCTGGCGGAACGGCTGGGCGGACACCCGTCCCAGCAGGGCGCCTCGGTGCTGCTCGGTGGGGTACCGCTCGACGAACTCCCGCTGGAGAGCGCCCGAACGGCCGTCCTCGTCCAGGACAAGGACCCGGTGCTGCTGTCCGGGACGCTGCGCGAGCTGCTCGACGTCCCCGCGTCGGGCGCCGTCCGGCCCCGCGAGGCGCTGGCCGCCGCGCAGTGCGACGACGTGCTGGCGGCGCTGATGCAGGGCTCGCTGGACGCGACCGACCCGATGGACGCCCGGATCACCGAACGCGGCCGGTCCCTGTCCGGCGGTCAGCGCCAGCGGCTCGCGCTCGCCCGGTCGCTGATCACGGACCCCGAGGCGCTCGTCCTGGACGAGCCGACCTCGGCCGTCGACTCGCACACCGAGGCACGAATCGCGCAAGGCGTACGGGAGTTGCGCGCGGGGCGCACGACCGTGGTGTTCACCGCCTCCCCGCTGCTGCTGGACCGCGCCGACCGGGTGGTGTTCCTGCACGACGGCGAGGCCGTGGCGGTCGGCGCCCACCGCGAACTGGTGCGTTCCGAGCCCCGCTACCGGGCGGTGGTCACGCGCGAGACGGACGAAGAGGCCGCACTGGACGGCTCCGTCGCCCTGAACGACGTACTGCACGAACTGGAAGAGATCGAGGAGAAGGCATGATCGGCGTCGCGCCACCGGCGTACGACCCGGCGGCCCCGACGACGGCGAACACCCTGCCGGTCGGCGCCCCCGCGACCGTGCGCGCCTACGTGGCCGAACTGCTGCGCCGGCACCGGCGGGCGTTCCTGCTGCTGGTCGGCGTCAACACGGTCGCCGTGATCGCCTCGATGGCCGGTCCCTGGCTGCTGGGCGGACTGGTGGAGCGGGTGTCCGACGGGTCCCGGGAGCTGCGGCTGGAACTGACCGCCGGGCTCTTCGTGGCCGCGCTGACCGTGCAGGCCGTGTTCGTCCGGCAGGTGCGGCTGCGCGGAGCGATGCTGGGCGAGCGGATGCTGGCCGACCTGCGCGAGGACTTCCTCGTCCGGTCGGTCGGGCTGCCGCCCGGCGTGCTGGAGCGGGCCGGGACCGGCGACCTGCTGTCCCGCATCACCACGGACATCGACCGCCTCGGCAACGCCATGCGCGAGGCCGTGCCGCAACTGTCCATCGGCGTGGTGTGGGTGGTCCTGCTGATGGGCGGGCTGGTGGTCACGGCGCCGCCGCTGGCGCTCGCCGTGCTGCTCGCCCTGCCGCTGCTGATCGCCGGCTGCCGCTGGTACTTCCGGCGGGCGCCCTCGGCCTACCGCTCCGAGGCCGCCGGGTACGCCGCCGTAGCCGCCGCGCTCGCCGAGACCGTGGACGCCGGGCGCACCGTCGAGGCCCACCGCCTCGGCGCGCGCCGCGTCGCGCTGTCGGAGCGCCGGATCCGGGAGTGGACGGCCTGGGAGCGGTACACCCTCTGGCTGCGTTCGGTGCTCTTCCCGGTCATCAACGTCACCCACGTGACCGTGCTCGCCTCGGTCCTGCTGGTCGGCGGTGTGTTCGCCCTGCACGGATGGATCGACGTGGGCCAGCTGACCACCGGCGCTCTGATCGCGCAGATGCTGGTCGACCCGGTGGGCATGATCCTGCGGTGGTACGACGAGCTGCAGGTGGCCCAGGTGTCGCTGGCCCGGCTCGTCGGGGTCCGGGACATCGAGCCGGACGCCGGGGATCCGACGGTGAGCCCCGAGGGACGCCATGTCCAGGCCGACCGGGTGCACTTCGGCTACCTGGAGGGCGTGGACGTCCTGCGCAAGGTGTCCCTGGAGGTCGCCCCCGGCACCCGGCTGGCCCTGGTCGGCCCGTCGGGCGCGGGCAAGTCCACGCTGGGCCGGCTGCTCGCAGGGATCTACGCGCCCCGGGACGGCAGGATCAGCCTGGGCGGCGCCGAGCTGTCGCGGATGCCCGCCGAACACGTCCGCGCCCATGTCGCGCTGGTCAACCAGGAGCACCACGTCTTCGTGGGCTCCCTGCGCGACAACCTGCGGCTCGCACGGACCGGCGCCGTGGACGCCGAGCTGTGGGCGGCGCTGGGCGCGGTCGACGCCGACGGCTGGGCCCGGACGCTGGAGGACGGCCTGGACACCGAGGTCGGCTCGGGCGGTCTGACGCTCACCCCGGCCCAGGCCCAGCAGATCGCGCTGGCCCGCCTGGTGCTGGCCGACCCGCACACGCTGGTCCTGGACGAGGCGACGTCCCTGCTCGACCCGCGCGCCGCCCGCAACCTGGAACGGTCCCTGGCCCGGGTCCTCGGCGGCCGCACCGTCGTCGCCATCGCCCACCGGCTGCACACCGCCCACGACGCGGACGTCATCGCCGTCGTCGAGAACGGCCGGATCAGCGAGCTGGGCAGCCATGACGAGCTGGTCGCGGCGGACGGGGCGTACGCGGCGCTGTGGAGGTCGTGGCACGGCTGAGCGCCTCGTGGCACCGGACGGCCGCCCGCCCACGAGGCGGGCAGCCGTGTCCTTGGCGTTGCGCGGTCCCGAGCCGGGGTGGAAGGCTGGAATCAGGCACCGGCTCGGGGAACGTCCGGGAACCAGCGGATCGGGCGGCGCCAGTGCTCCGTGCGGCGGCGGCCCGGCGCGGGCCCCGTGAGAGCGGGCTCGCCCCACCCCCTGGAGGTACCCGTGAACAGCTCCGACGGCTGGGGAGACGACGTCTACCAGCCGGACCAGGACGAGCAGAGGGAGGACACGGGGCTGCTCGACGCCGAGGACACCCTGGAGTACGACGGCGTCGACGATCCCCTGGACCGCGGCTGGTCCCCTCCCGAACGGCCCTGGGCCGTCGAGCACCTCGGCGTGACCGCGGCCGAGCGGCAGCGGGGCGAGACGCTGGACCAGCGGCTCTCCGAGGAGCTGCCGGATGCCACGGCTCCCGACGGCGACGGCCTCGGGGACTGCGCGGGCTCCGACGGGGAACTCCTGGACAACGAGGTCGGCGCCGCGCGCTCCGGCCGGCTCGTGGCGCCCGACGAGGGTGCCCACGAGGACGAGGAGGAGGCGCTGGTCGCCATGGACGTGGGCATCGACGGCGCCGCCGCGTCGGCCGAGGAGGCCGCCGTGCACATCGTCGACGAGGACACCCTGTCCGGCTGATCGCAGAACCGGCCCGAGCCGTTCGAGGAGCATCCATGCAGCAGGACAAGCACCCCGACTACCACCCCGTCGTCTTCCGTGACCGCGCCGCCGGGTACGCGTTCCTCACCCGGTCCACCGCGACCAGCGACCAGACGATCGAGTGGGACGACGGCGAGACCTACCCGGTGGTGGACGTGGAGATCTCCTCGGAGAGCCACCCCTTCTACACGGGCAAGGCCCGCACGGTGGACTCGGAGGGCCGGGTCGCCGCGTTCGAGCGCCGCTACGGCGGCGGCTGAGGCTGCCAGGGGCTCCTGGCTGCTCCTAGGGTGTTCCTGGATCGGGGTGCTTCTGGGTGCTCCTGGTGAGCGGAGGTCCGGGGCGGGGCTCAGATGAAGTTGAGCGCCGCCGCGCAGCCCACCCCGCCGAGCAGCATGAACACCGGCATCAGCACCTTCAGCTCGACCCAGCTGCCCGCCCGGAACCGCAGGGCCTTCGGCGGCCCCACCGGGTACCAGCGCTTGCGCCCGACCGGGATGGGCCACAGGATCGGGCAGCCGGACACGGTGAGCGCGTCCCCGATGTCGTGGACGATCGCGCCCAGCACCACCGGCAGCCCCAGCCACAGGTACTCCTGGCCCGGTGCCGTGAACAGCCAGTCCGCGCCGTTGCCCGGCTTGTCCAGAACACCGGCGAGGATCCACGCGGTCGTCGCGGCCAGCAGCCACACCAGGACGTCGCTGCTGGAGCCGCGCGCCGCCCGCCACAGCAGGCCCTCGATGGCGAGGACCAGGTGCACGAAGAGGAGCGCGAGCACCCCCCAGCGGTCACTGGTGATCGCCACGACCGAGGTGCCCGCACCGATCAGGACCGCCCACAGCCAGGTGTGCGTCAGGGTGCGGTGCCCACCGGAGCGACGCGGGTCGCCCTGCTTCTTGGTGGCCTTGTAGACGGCGTACGACAGCTTGTCCACGATCTCGCACAGCCAGCGCGACAGCGGTCCGAAGGACCGGGAGATGGTGGCCGCCTTGTGGTCCAGGTCCGGGGCCAGGGCGGCTCCGGCGCAGATCAGGGCGCCGACGAGGAGGACCGGCCAGGGCATCGGGTGCCCGGCCGCAGCGGCGGCCGCGCCGACGCCGAGCCAGGCGGCGGCTCCCGACAGTGAGTGTGCTGGTCCCATCATGGCCGCTGCCCGCCCCATTCATCGTGTGCCGCTGTCCGGTTGACCGGGCGCGCTGACGTCCCGTCGGCGCCTCAGCGTAGCGTTCGTGATCTTCGGGCCCGCAGCCGATTCCCGCATCGGGTACCGGGCCAGGCAAGATGGGGGCGTGACCCTCATCGATCAGCTGCCGCGGACCCCCGACCCCGACGCCCTGTACGAAGCCTTCGAGTCGTGGGCCGGCGAGCGGGGTCTCACGCTCTACCCCCACCAGGAGGAGGCGCTGATCGAGGTGGTCTCCGGCGCGAACGTGATCGTGTCGACGCCCACCGGTTCCGGCAAGAGCATGATCGCCGCGGGCGCGCACTTCGCGGCCCTCGCCCGTGACGAGGTCACCTTCTACACCGCGCCGATCAAGGCCCTGGTGTCGGAGAAGTTCTTCGAACTGTGCAAGATCTTCGGCACCGAGAACGTCGGCATGCTGACCGGTGACGCGTCGGTCAACGCCGACGCGCCCGTCATCTGCTGCACCGCCGAGGTGCTCGCGTCGATCGCGCTGCGCGACGGCAAGGACGCGGATGTCGGCCAGGTCGTGATGGACGAGTTCCACTTCTACGCCGAGGGCGACCGCGGCTGGGCGTGGCAGATCCCGATCCTGGAGCTGCCGCAGGCGCAGTTCGTGCTGATGTCGGCGACGCTCGGCGACGTCTCCTTCTTCGAGAAGGACCTCACCCGCCGCACCGGCCGCCCCACGGCGGTGGTCCGCTCGGCGACCCGCCCCGTGCCGCTGTCCTACGAGTACCGCTACACGCCGCTCACCGAGACCCTGACCGATCTGCTCTCCGCCCGGCAGGCCCCCGTCTACATCGTGCACTTCACGCAGGCGCAGGCCGTGGAGCGTGCGCAGGCGCTGATGAGCATCAACATGTGCTCGAAGGAGGAGAAGGAGCAGATCGCCGAGCTGATCGGCAACTTCCGCTTCACCACCAAGTTCGGCCGCAACCTCTCCCGTTACGTCCGGCACGGCATCGGTGTGCACCACGCCGGCATGCTGCCCAAGTACCGGCGTCTGGTGGAGAAGCTCGCGCAGGCCGGTCTGCTGAAGGTCATCTGCGGCACCGACACCCTCGGCGTGGGCGTCAACGTCCCCATCCGCACCGTGCTGTTCACGGCCCTGACCAAGTACGACGGCACCCGCGTCCGCACGTTGCGCGCCCGGGAGTTCCACCAGATCGCGGGCCGCGCCGGGCGGGCCGGGTACGACACGGAGGGCTTCGTCGTCGCGCAGGCGCCCGAGCACGTCGTCGAGAACGAGAAGGCCCTCGCCAAGGCGGGCGACGACCCGAAGAAGCGCCGCAAGGTCGTCCGCAAGAAGGCCCCCGAGGGCTTCGTCGCCTGGTCGGAGCAGACCTTCGAGAAGCTCATCGGCTCCGAGCCGGAGCCGCTGACGTCCCGGTTCCGCGTGACGCACACGATGCTGCTGTCGGTGATCGCCCGCCCCGGCAACGCCTTCGAGGCGATGCGCCGGCTGCTGGAGGACAACCACGAGCCGCGCAAGCAGCAGCTGCGGCACATCCGCCGGGCCATCGCGATCTACCGCTCGCTGCTGGACGGCGGCATCGTCGAGAAGCTCGACCAGCCGGACGCGGAGGGCCGCATCGTCCGTCTCACGGTCGACCTCCAGCAGGACTTCGCCCTCAACCAGCCGCTGTCCACGTTCGCCCTCGCCGCCTTCGAGCTGCTCGATCCCGAGTCGCCGTCGTACGCGCTGGACATGGTGTCCGTCGTGGAGTCCACGCTCGACGACCCGCGGCAGATCCTCGCCGCCCAGCAGAACAAGGCGCGCGGCGAGGCCGTGGCCCAGATGAAGGCGGACGGGGTGGAGTACGAGGAGCGCATGGAGCGCCTCCAGGACATCACGTACCCCAAGCCCCTGGAGGAACTGCTCTTCCACGCGTACAACACGTACCGCAAGAGCCACCCCTGGGTCGGCGACCATCCGCTGTCGCCGAAGTCGGTCATCCGTGACATGTACGAACGGGCGCTGTCCTTCACCGAGTTGGTGTCCCACTACGAGCTGGCCCGCACCGAGGGCATCGTGCTGCGCTACCTCGCCAGCGCCTACAAGGCCCTCGACCACACCGTCCCCGACGACCTCAAGTCCGAGGACCTCCAGGACCTGATCGCCTGGCTGGGCGAGATGGTGCGCCAGGTCGACTCCAGCCTGCTGGACGAGTGGGAGCAGCTCGCCAACCCGGCGGAGATGACCGCCGAGGAGGCCCAGGAGAAGGCCGACGAGGTCAAGCCGGTCACCGCCAACGCGCGCGCCTTCCGCGTCCTGGTCCGCAACGCCATGTTCCGCCGCGTGGAGCTCGCCGCCCTCGACCAGGTCGGCGAACTGGGCGAGATGGACGCCGAGTCGGGCTGGGACGCCGACGCGTGGGGCGAGGCGATGGACAAGTACTGGGACGAGTACGAGGATCTCGGCACCGGCCCCGACGCCCGAGGCCCCAAGCTGCTGCTCATCGAGGAGGAGCCGGAGAACGCCCTGTGGCGGGTCCGGCAGATCTTCCACGACCCGAACGGCGACCACGACTGGGGCATCAGCGCGGAGGTCGACCTCACCGCCTCGGACGCCGAGGGCCGCGCGGTGGTCCGCGTGAGCGACGTCGGCCAGCTGTGACGGGCCGGGCAGCAGCGAGCACAGGAGAATCCCACCCATGACGACGAACCCGGCCGAGAGGCTCGTCGATCTGCTCGACCTGGAGCAGATCGAGGTCAACATCTTCCGCGGCCGCAGCCCGCAGGAGTCCCTGCAGCGGGTCTTCGGCGGGCAGGTGGCGGGGCAGGCGCTGGTCGCCGCCGGCCGCACCACGGAGGGCGACCGTCCCGTGCACTCGCTGCACGCGTACTTCCTGCGCCCGGGCATCCCGGGCGTGCCGATCGTCTACCAGGTCGAGCACGTGCGCGACGGCCGGTCGTTCACCACCCGCCGGGTCACGGCCGTGCAGCAGGGCCGCACGATCTTCAACCTGACCGCCTCCTTCCACAAGCCTGAGGCGGGCAGCTTCGAGCACCAGCTGCCACCGGCCCGCACGGTCCCGGACCCGGAGTCCCTGCCCACGGTCACGGACGAGATCCGGGAACACCTGGGAGCGCTGCCCGAGCAGCTGGAGCGGATGGCCCGCCGCCAGCCCTTCGACATCCGCTACGTGGACCGGCTGCGCTGGACCGCCGAGGAGGTCCGGGACGCCGATCCGCGCAGCGCCGTGTGGATGCGCGCGGTCGGGCCGCTCGGCGACGATCCGCTCGTGCACACCTGCGCCCTCACCTACGCCAGCGACATGACCCTCCTGGACGCCGTGCGCATCCCGGTCGAGCCGCTGTGGGGCCCGCGCGGCTTCGACATGGCGTCCCTGGACCACGCCATGTGGTTCCACCGCCCGTTCCGCGCGGACGACTGGCTCCTCTACGACCAGGAGTCGCCGATCGCGGTCGGCGGCCGTGGCCTGGCCCGGGGCCGGATCTACGACCGTGAGGGCCGTCTCGTCGTGTCCGTGGTGCAGGAGGGGCTCTTCCGGAAGCTGGGCTGATCCGGCCCTGCGCCACCGGGACCCTCCTGGCCGGGCTCCGATCGCGCCCCCGACCGGATCCGGCGACCATGGCAGGGACCGGCACCGCCGACGTCGCACGCCCGCCGATACGGGAGGTGACCACGCTGCACACCCTGCTCCCCGTCGTGTTCGCGATCTGCGCGGCCTCCAGCAACGCCGTCGCGACCGTGCTGCAACGCAAGGCGGCACTGACCGTGCCGGCCTCCCAAGGGCTGCGGGCCGGGCTGATCGTCGATCTGCTGCGCCGGCCGGTGTGGCTGGCCGGCATCCTCGCGGTGATCGGCGCCGCCGTCTGCCAGGCGCTGGCGCTGGCCACCGGGCCGCTGACGATCGTGCAGCCGCTGTTCGTGCTGGAGCTGCCGCTCACCCTGATCGTCGCCTCCCTGCTGATGCACCGGCACCTGCCGGGCAGGGGCTGGCTGGCCGTCACGGTGGTGGTCGTCGGTCTGGCGATCGCGCTCGCCGCCGCCTCCCCGGCCGGCAACCGCACCCATGTGGCGCTGGACCGCTGGATCCCCGCGCTCGCCGTGTGCGCGGGGGCGGTGGTCGCCCTCGCCGTCACGGCCCTCCGGCGCTCGGAGGGCCGGGCCCGAGCGGCCTGTCTGGGTGCCGCGACGGCGATCAGCTACGCGGTGACGGCCGCGCTGATGAAGGCCGCCACCCACATCCTCGACGAGCAGGGCCTCGTGGGCTTCCTCACCGCCTGGCAGACCTACGCCTTCGCCGCCACCGGCGTCTGCGCGCTGTTCCTGCTGGAGAACGCCATGCAGGCCGGCCCGCTGGTCGCCTCGCAGCCCGCGCTCACCCTCGGCGACGCCCTGGTGAGCCTCGCCCTCGGCATCACGCTGTACGAGGAGACCATCCGCTCCGGGTGGTGGCTGCTCCCCCAGCTGCTCGGCGTCGCACTGATCGCCACGGGGGTCTTCGCGCTGGCGCGGATCCCGTTCACGCAGTCGCTGGTGGCTCCCGAGGAGGAACGCGAGACGGCGGCGGCACCCTAGAACCCGGGCGAAGGCGGTCCACCGAAGGCCTTCGCACGCTCGCCGCCGGGGCGCCGGCCGGCCCGCGACTCCATGGATGCCTTGGCCGGCCGGGGCACGCGTGGGTCAGCCGTTCCCGAGGGCGTGACTCAGGCCGTCGCTTTGATGCGCCGCCCCGCGGTCACGGCCGCGCCCGCCAGCGCGGTCGCCAGGGCGAGCCTGCGCAGCGCGGTGCGCCGACGCCCGCCCCAGCCGCCGTGGATCGCGCCCTCGCCGGGTGCCGGTACGTGCAGCGCGCCGTGCGTGGCGGGAGCGTCCTCGTCGTGGTCAAGGTGGGCCCTGTCCGTCTGCCGGGCCATGGCCCGCTCCGCGAGCGCGGGCGCCATCCGGGCCTGGCGGACCAGCGCGCGGCCCGCCGGGCCCACCACGACCTCGCGACGCGGGCGGCGCACGAGCGCCACGACCGCGTCGGCGACGCGCTCCGGCGTGTACACGGGGGGCATCGCCACCACCTTGTGCCCCGTGTAGTTGGCCGCCTGCTGGAAGTGCGGCGTGTCGATGGTCGCGGGCAGCACCGTGCACACGTCGATCCCCTTCACGCCTTCCACACGCAACTGCTGCCGCAGACCGGAGCCCAGCGCCCGGATGGCGTGCTTGGACATGCCGTACGGGTGGCTGTAGGGCTGGGCGACGGCCCCCACGATGGACGAGATGTTGATCAGCGTGCCCGAACCCTGCTCCCGCATCACCGGCAGCGCCGCCCGGGTGCCGTACACGCACCCCATGACGTTGACGTCCAGGACCTTGCGGAAGTCCTCCAACGGCACATCCTCGAATCGGCCGAAGGCGTTCACCGCGGCGTTGTTGACCCAGACGTCGATCCGGCCGAACTCCTGCACCGTGCGCCGCGCCAGGTCCTCGACCGCCTTCACGTCACTCACGTCGGTCGGCACGACCAGCGTCCGCGCCCCCCGGTGCTTCGCGCACTCCACGGCCGCCGTCCGCAACGCCTCCTCACGCCGCGCCGCCAGCACCACGGCGCAGCCTTTGCGGGCGAACGCCTGCGCCGTGGCCCGTCCGATCCCGCTGGACGCTCCGGTCACCACCACCACGTGATCCCGCAACCGCATGCCGCACCTCCTCAGGTCTGTGGGGGCCGGGCGCCTGGTGCCCGCCTCCGCGGAAGGCCGGGTACCCCCGCCGCGCGCGTCGGCACGGGCTCGGAGAGCGCAGGGTTTCCCGACATGCCCGTGACACCGGGGCACGGTCTGACGGCCGACGCGCTCCGACTGTCCCCTGCCGGTCCTCGGCCCCGGCGCGGCCGGGTCACCGTTCCGGCTGGCATCGCGGACACCACACCGTGCCCCGTCCCGCCATGCGGGACCTGCGCAGTTGCGTGCCGCACCGTGGGCATCTCGGGTCACGGTCGTCGCGGTGGCCGGTGAGCCAGGAGTCACGTGGCGGCACGCACCCGGCGGTGACGGAGGAGCGCAGGGTGCGGCGCATCTCGCCGTAAAGGCGCCGGCGGTCCTCCTCGGACAGGTCACGCGCTCCCCGGTCGGGACGCAGCCGGGCCCGCCAGAGGATCTCGTCGGCGAGCAGATTGCCGAGTCCGGCCACCACTGACTGGTCGGTGAGAGCCGTTTTGAGACGCCCGCGGCGCGCCGAGAGCACCTGCTCGAACTCCGCACGGTCCACGGCCAGCGCATCGGGCCCCTGCCCCTTCAGCAGCCGGTCGATGTCGGACTCGTCGTGGGCCAGCCAGAGCCCCTGCAGTTTGCGCTGGTCGCGGAAGCGCAGCTGCCGGCCGCCGCCCAGGGTGAACAGGACGCGGTCATGGGGCTCGACGGGATCGTCGGCGTGCCCGCAGACCAGCCGCCCGGTCATGCCGAAGTGCAGGACGAGGGTGGGGCCCCCGGTGCGGGCGAGCAGCCACTTGCCGCGCCGCTCCGGCGTGCCGAAGCGCCGCCCTTCGAGCGCGTCCCTCAGACGCCGGGTGTCGACACCGTGCAGGACGCCCGGGTCGCGCACCTCGACGCGGCGGATGATGCGCCCCTTGGCGCACGACTCGAGGACCTGCCGGAAGCCCTCGACGTCGGGAAGCTCGGGCACGACCGGCGCGTCAGGTCTGCTGGAGCACGGAGAGCACGTTCCCCGCCGGGTCGGTGAACCAGGCGATCAGCGGGCCACCGCCGCGGAAGATGCCCTTGTCGTCCGTCTTGAGGTGGTCGTAGCGCTCGAAACGCACCCCTCTCCTGCCGAGCTCGTCGACCGCGGCCTCGATGTCGTCGACCGGGAAGTTGAGGATCGTGAAGGTCGCGGGCGTGTGGTCCGGCTTGGGGTAGACCAGGGTGTCCCGGTCACCCGCGAGGTGCAGGATCAGCATCCCGTTCTCCTCCGACACCCGGAGCCCGAGCGTGTCGGCGTAGAACGCCCTGGCCGCGTCGATGTCGTTCACCGAGAACCCGCTGAACGCCTTCGTCGTACCGAACATGGTCGCCTCCCGGACACAGTCTCGTCAGAGTCGGACCCCGGCGCATCCGGAACGTCCTCGGCCGGGCCGGCCTGCCTGTGGTGAAGCGGTGCCGTCGAGCTCACCGGGCGGGGCGCCGGCCTCTGCGGCGGAACCAGCGCAGCAGGCCGTGGCCGTGGTGAGGGGTGCAGCCGGAGGACGCGGGCCGCATCGCCGTCGGAGCCGGCACCGATGCCGGAGCCGGTGGTGATGTGAGGGGTGGTGAAGCCGGGGGTGGTGTCGGGGAAGGCGTCCCCGCCTCGGAGTGGTGTCGTCGGGCCGCTTCCATCGTGTGGGTCAGGTCCGCGCGGAACCAGGCCACCTCGTCCCGGTCGCTCGCACTCATGAGCCTCTCGGCCAGTTCGGCGGTGGGTGAACCAGGGGCGCCGTGCGCAGGGAGCAGGGGACGGCAGCGGGCCAGGCGGGCACGCTCGTGCGGGTCCTTGACGACGTCCCGCACGTCGGCAGGGTCCAGGAGGGAGGCGAGCGCCGCCGCGCGTGCCCAGGGGTCGTCGCCCGCCTGCCGGGTGAGGAACCCGACGTGCCGCCCTCGCCAGTTGCGTGGCCGCCGGTCCATTCCGGCCTTCAGTCCTTCCCGGATCTCCGCGGGCGTGTGGCGGGCGGTCAGCAGCCGCGCGTTACTTCTTTCGGCCGCGAACTGCTTGAGTTCTTCGGCCTGATACAGCCAGACGACGGTCCGGTAGCGGTTCAGATAGAACGTCACCGGTACCAGCAGGCCGTAGCGCGCGAGGCTCGTGAACCTGGTGGGCGCCACGTTGATGAGCCTGGCGCCTTCCGTGGTGCCGACCGTCGTGACGCGCTCGCGCAGGGCCTCCGGGAACCCCTCTGCGGAGCGCAGCCGGTCGATCTCGGCCCGTGCCACGCGCCGGCCCCCGCCCCCTTCGTCGGGAACGGTCCGGATGAGCCCCAGGTTCACGGCGAGGTCGAACTCGCGCCGCCTGAGCTCCAGTTCACGAGCGGCCCGGCTCGGGACGCAGGCGCGGCGGTCGGGCGTGGATGTGGTGCTGGTGCTGGTGCTGGTGCGTGCCATGGTCGGTCTCCCCCGTGGAGTCAGCGGCTGCCGGCATCGGCGAGCGCGGCGTGCGATCGCCGGATGCCGACGACCGTGGGCGATCACCGTTGTGCGATCGCCGTGAAAAAACCGTAGCCGCTTCGGCGGATCGCGTGGCGAGCCTGTGGATAACTCCGCGGGGGTGACGAACGTGCAGGTCAGAGGTCTGTGATCGGTTTCGGTTCGGGCTGACGCGCATCGACGTCGAGACGCTCGCCGACCCGGTTGACCAGCAGTGTCATCTCGTAGGCGATCTGGCCGATGTCGGCCTCCGCGCCGCTGAGGACGCACAGACAACTGCCCGTCCCGGCCGCGGTGACGAACAGCACCGCGTCATCGAACTCGATCATGGTCTGACGTACGCTGCCCGCGCCGAAGTGCCGCCCGGAGCCCTTCGCCAGACTGTGCAATCCGGACGACACGGCCGCGAGGTGCTCGGCGTCCTCGCGGCGCAGTCCGGTGCTCGCGCCGGTCACCAGGCCGTCGTTGGACAGGACCAGTGCGTGCCGCACTTCGTGGACGCGCTCGGTCAGGTCGTCCAGCAGCCAGTCGAGTCCCTGGTTCTGCGCCATCTTCCGATCTCCCCGTTTTCTCCCCGTGCGATTCCCCTCCTGGCCGGAGGATCTCCATCTCAGCCTTCACCACGACCGCGGCCGGGGCAAGGAGGGTGGGAGCCAAGGCAGAGAAGATGACCGACGCGCAATGGCGGGAGTTCGTCTCCCACGGCACGCGCACCGCGAGGCTCTCCACGGTCCGGGCCGACGGCAGCCCGCACGTGGCTCCGATCTGGTTTCTGGCGGACGGGGACGAGGTGGTGTTCAGCACCGGCAAGGACAGTGTGAAGGGGCGCAACCGGCTCCGGGACGACCGGACCGCCCTGTGCGTGGACGACGACCGGCCGCCGTGTTCCTTCGTGGTGGAGCCCCCTGCGCGGTCAGCCGACCGAGTCGAGCAGCCGGGCGGTGTGCATCCGCCCGGCGTACTCGACGAGCCGGATCAGCACCTCCTTCCCCGAGTCGCGGTCACGGGCGTCGCAGAGCACCACGGGCGTGCCCCGGTCGAGGTCGAGTGCGCGCGAGACGTCCGTGGCGCCGTGCCGCCGGGCGCCCGCGAAGCAGTTGACGGCCACGACGAACGGGATGTGCCGGTGCTCGAAGTAGTCGACCGCGGGGAAGCAGTCCTCCAGGCGGCGGGTGTCCGCGAGGACCACCGCGCCGAGTGCCCCTTGTGACAACTCGTCCCACAGGAACCAGAAGCGGTCCTGGCCCGGCGTGCCGAACAGATACAGGGAGAGGCCCGACCGGATGGTGATGCGCCCGAAGTCCATGGCGACGGTCGTGGTGGTCTTGTGGTCCACGCCGTCGGTGTCGTCCACCGACTGCCCTGCTTCGCTGAGGAGTTCCTCGGTGCGCAGCGGCCGGATCTCGCTGACGGCTCCCACCAGCGTGGTCTTGCCCACGCCGAATCCGCCGGCGACCAGAATCTTCAACGCCAGTGCGGCGGAGTCGCCGCCCGGGGCGTCGGAGTGCTCGGAGACCATTGATCACTTCTCTCAGGTGGTGTGGGTTCCGTCGGTGTGGGGGGCTACAGCGCTCTCAGGCCCTCGATCACCTCGCGCAGGATGCGTTCGTCGGGCAGCTGTGCCGGGGGTACGGGTCGGCTGACGGTGACGCAGCCGAGTTCCAGGAGGTCACCGAGGAGGACCCTGACCACACCGAGCGGGAGGTCCGCGCCCGCGGCGAGTTCGGCCACCGACTGGGTCTCCGGGCGGCAGAGGTCGAGGAGGTTGCGGTGTTCCGGGCCGAGCGGGGCGTCGTCCACCGCGGGCGCCCCGGGGTCGAGGGTGACCAGGGCGATCAGGTCGAACCGTACGCCGCTGGGCCCGGGCCGGGTACGTCCGCCCGTCATGGCGTAGGGGCGGACGAGCGGGCCTGCCTCGTTGTCGTACCAGTGGCTGCCCTCCTCGGCGGCGCCCTCTTCGGACGGGGTGCCCGTCATGTCCTCGGTCATCTGCACGGACCGTTCTCCCGGTTCATCCGGCGGCGGGCGGCCGTGCGGCCGCGCGGGGAGCGGTACCGAGGTGCTCACCGACGCGTTTGACCAGGCGTGCCATCTCGTAGGCCACGAGGCCGATGTCGGCCGTGACCGCGGTGAGGAGGGCGAGGCAGGAGCCGTCGCCCGCGGCGGCGACGAACAGGAAGCCCTCGTCCATCTCCACCATCGTCTGGCGCACTCCGCCGACGCCGAAGTGCCGCCCCGCCCCCTTGGCGAGGCTGTGGAAGCCCGAGGCGACCGCGGCGAGGTGCTCGGCGTCCTCGCGGCGCAGCCCGGTCGAGGCGCCGATGGCGAGGCCGTCGTTGGACAGCACCACGGCGTGCCGGATGTCGCTCGCGCGGAGCACCAGATCGTCCAGCAGCCAGTCGAGTTCGCCGGATCGCGCGGCGGACTGGGTGCTCGGGTCCTGGATCATGCGGGGTCTCCTTCGCTGCTGTCCCTGCCCGTAGCGGGGCCGGAGGTGGTGCCACGGCCGGGTTGCCTGCCGCCGCCGCGTGCCCAGCCGTCGCGGTAGGCGGCCATGCGGTCCCTGACCAGTTCGGGCGTTCGCTCGTGGTCCCGGGGGGCCGGTGCCGGGGGTCGGTCCTCGGGGCGCTGGGCGCGCAGTTGGGGAGCGAGGCTGGCCTGACGTACACGGCGCGGCAGGTCGTCGGAGTCTTCGGGCTGCTGCGGTGGGCGGTGCAGTCGCAAGGTGGCGACTCCTGGGGGCGGGGTATGGCTCGGGGTCTCCAGGTGACGTGGGCTGTCCGCGTGACCTGGGCTGTCGGCGTGAGTGGTGGTGCCCGCGTGCCGAGAGGTCTGCGCGCGGCACACGTTCTCGTTCCCGTGATCGGAATCGGTCTCGGTATCCGTCTCGGTGACGGTCGGTACGGGGGCCACGAGGGCACGCCGGTCGCCCCGGGCGGGGACGGCGTCCTGAGCCGTGGAGTCGCCGGGACCGGACGCGTAGGCGCGTTCCTCGGGCCGCCGCGCGGACTCCCCCGCTTCGGAAGCTCGTTGTGCCGTGCCCGTGTGGAGCAGCGCGGTGGGCAGCAGGACGACCGCGGTGGTACCGCCGTACGGGGAGGTCCGAAGGTGGACCTTGACCTCGTGCCGGGCGGCGAGCCGGCTGACCACGAACAGGCCGAGCCGGTCGCTGTCGAACAGGTCGAGCGCCTCCGACTGGGCGATGCGGCGGTTGGCCTCGGCGAGAGTCTCCTTGCCCATGCCGAGGCCGCGGTCCTCGACCTCCACGGCGTAGCCGTTGCCGACGGGTTCACCGGTGACGCGCACACGCGTGTGGGGCGGGGAGAACTGGGCGGCGTTCTCGATGATCTCGGCCAGCAGGTGGGTGAGGTCGGCGACGGCGGCTCCGACGACGGCTGCCTCGGGGAGTTGCCGCACCTCCACGCGCGCGTAGTCCTCCACTTCGGAGACGGCGGCGCGGACCACGTTCGTCAAGGAGACCGGCATGCGCCAGGCCCTGCCGGGGGCTGCACCGGACAGGATGATCAGACTCTCCGCGTGGCGGCGCATGCGGGTGGTGAGGTGGTCGAGGCGGAAGAGGTCGCTCAGTTCGTTCGGGTCGTCCGAGCGGCGTTCCATGCTGTCGAGGAGGGCCAGCTGCCGGTGGACGAGGATCTGGCTGCGGCGGGCGAGGTTGACGAAGACGCCGGAGATGCCGCTGGCGAGTTCGGCGCGTTCCACGGCGGCCCGCAGCGCCGCGCGGTGCACCGTGGTGAGGGCCTCGGCGACCTGTCCGGTCTCGTCGTCCGCGGGCGCTCCCGGCGGGGCCTCGGCGTGGATGTCGATCTCGTCGCCGGCGCGCAGCCTGCGCATGGCGTCGGGCAGTTTGCGCCGTGCGATCTCCAGGGCGCTGTTGCGCAGCCCCTCCAGTTCCACCACGAGGCCGCGTCCGATGCGCACGGAGATGACGAGCGAGGCTGCGACGGCGGCGAGGCCGAGCAGGAGGGCGGCTCCGGCCGGGGTGAGCAGTCCCCGGGTGAACGGGTCGGCCCGTTCCGCGACCCCGCGTGCCGCGTCGGCCTCGATGCTGCGCATGCCGTTCTGCACGCGCGCGTGCGCCGTGGTCCAGGTGTCTTCGGATACTGCTTCGACCGCCTTCGCGCCCGGCCCGCGGCCGAGGATCCCTTCCTCGGCGTCGCCCAGACCGGCGTAGGCGCTGCTGTCCGCGAGGTTCTCCCACGCGGAGCGTTCGGTGCCGCTCAGGTCCGCGACGGCCGATGCGGTGAGGGTGCGGCGCAGATCGACGGCGCCGGTGAAGAGCCGCAGCCGCTCGCCGGTCAGGACGCCGTCCAGGCGGGCGCTCGCCAGCACCGCGTCCTCCTGGGCCAGTGCCTCGCCCGCGCGGGACAGTTCGAGCCGCACACGGGCGTCGGAGCCGAGGTCGGCGTCGCGAATGCCGGTGAGGGCACCTCCGACACCGAAAGCGGACGAGATGGTCCGGGTGTAGCGGTCGTACGTCTCGGCCCAGCCCGCGCGTCGGTCCTTCACCGCGGTGCGCAGCGGCCGCAGTTGCTCGGTACCGGAGACGAACGTCCTCAGCCGTTGGGCGACCGCGGGGGGCAGTTCCCCGCCGTCGGCGACGGTGGTGCCGTTGCCGAGCCGCAGTGCCGCGACGGCCCGGTCGGTGCGCCGGGCGAGTTCGTCCAGTTCGTCGGTGCGGGCGGCGGACGGGTCGGTGGCGTGGCGTACGGCGGCCGCGCGTTCCGTCTGGAGTGCGGCGACGGCGGCGGAGACGGGAGCCCGGACCGTGGCGTCGACGCGCTGGACCTGTCGCAGCCGGGAGATGTCCTGGGCGGTGGTGACGGTGGCGTAGCCCCACAGGGCCAGCAGGGAGACGACCGGCACCATCAGCAGACAGACGATCTTGGCGCGTACGGTGCGGGGGCGTATGTGCCAGCGTTCCGCGCGCGCGGGCGCTCCGTCCGGTGCGGCGTCCGACGGCGCATCGGGGCCCTCGTCGGCCGGTGGTCCGGCGTGCGCGCGGCGTCCGCGCACGGGCGGGGACGCCGCGTCGGCGCCGGCTGTGGGGGTCCTACGGGATGTGCGCATGGACTCCTCGCTCGGGAGTGGGTCGGAGGACTGAGGGCAGGGCCGGCGTCCCGGCCGACCGTCCCGGCGGGGACGTGTGGGGCTCGAGCGCGCAACGCGACGGGTCCGCGTGGCCGGGGCGCGGCTAGGGCGCGGCGCTCCGTACCGGTCGCTGCGCCGACGCGGACGCCGCCCGCTCGCCCGCCGTCGGCGACAGCGCGACGAAGGCCGAGGTCAGGAAGAGGTAGGAGCCGAGGCCTACGGCGAGGGGGAAGATGAACTGCATCGCCGTCGCCCCGGGCAGGACGTCCCCGGTGGGCGTCACGTGCACGCCCACCGCGAACATTCCGGTGTAGTGCATGCTGCTGACGGCGGCACCCATGATCAGTGAGGCGATGGTGACCGCCACCGGCGACTTGATGTTCAGGGCCGCCCACAGGGCCGCCGTGGCGGCGACGACGGCGATCAGCACGGAGAGCGCGACGAGCAGCGGGTCGTAGGTCACGTCCCCGTGCAGCCGGACGGCCGCCATGCCCAGGTAGTGCATGCTCGCGACGCCGAGGCCGGTGGTGAGACCGCCGACGAGCAGGGCGCGGCCACGGTCCTTGCCGTAGCCGACGGCGAAGACGCCGGCGCAGACGACGACCATGGCGACAAGCAGGCTCAGGAGGGTGAGCGGCACGTCGTAGCGGATGTCGGTGCCGGTGACACCGAAGCCGAGCATGGCCACGAAGTGCATGGTCCAGATGCCGGAGCCGATGGCCGAGGCGGCGGTGACGAGCCAGTTGCGGCGCGAGCGCCCGGTGGTGGCGAGCGCGCGGACGGTGCAGCGCAGACCGAGCGCGGCGCCTATGCAGGCCATCACGTACGACAGTGCGGGGGTCAGCCACCCCAGGGCTGCGTGGTCCAGGTGTCCCATGGCCCCGGGACGGTAGACCCGGCCGGGGCGCGTGAAGGGCGCACAGTTCGAAAGCTTCTGGAATATGACTTAAGGGGACACCGGAACGATCGGGTCACGCTCGAACGTGTGCACAGAGACGTCCTCCGTGGTGAAGCGTCATCCGCGCCGGTGCGGAATCATGCGGTACATGAGCGACGAGCAGACGCGTGTCCAGGAGTTCTTCACCGCCCGCGCCGCCGACTGGGACAGCCGCTTCCCCGACGACGGTCCGGCCTACGCGGCCGCCGTCGCCGAGCTCGGACTGCGCGCGGGCGACCGGGTGCTCGACGCCGGGTGCGGCACCGGACGTGCGCTGCCGCCGCTGCGAGCCGCCGTGGGTGCCTCGGGAGTGGTCCTCGGGGCCGACCTGACGCCGGCCATGCTGCGGGAGGCCGTACGGGCCGGACGGGACCGTGAGGGACAGTTGCTGCTCACGGATGTCGCCGCGCTGCCCCTGCGCCCGGGGTCGCTGGACGCCGTGTTCGGCGCGGGCCTGATCTCGCATCTCGAGAGCCCGGCTGAGGACCTGCGGGAGCTGGCACGCGTGGTGCGCCCCGGTGGGGTGCTGGCGCTGTTCCACCCGATCGGCAGGGCGGCGCTCGCGGCGCGGCACGGCCGGGCGCTCACCCCCGACGACCTGCGCGCCGAGCCCAACCTCGGCCCTCTGCTCGCCGGTTCGGGCTGGCGCCTGACGTCGTACGCCGACGAGGACTCCCGTTTCCTGGCACTCGCCGTGCGCGAGGACTGAACCGGACATCGGCCTGATACCGGCGTCAGCCCGCCTTCTGTGTCAGCCCACCCTCTGTGTCAGCGCGCCTCGGCGTCCGGAGCGGCGTGCCGTACGGGACAGCCCCGGATGCCGGGAACCGGGCGGGTGCCCAGGTCGGCGATCCGGTAGCCGTACGGATAGCTCTTGATCTCCCGGTTCTGGCGGGCGAAGTGCGGGGCGCGCCGGGGCGGCAGGAGGCGGACGACGCGCCCTCGGAGCCGGACGGCGCGCCGCACCCACGCGCGCGTCGCGGCGCTGGGCGGGGTGTAGCGGAAGGCGTGCAGCAGGGAGTCGTCGAGCAGGGCCAGGGTCGTGGTGCGCAGGAGGGGAGCGAGCGGGGCGGGGTACCAGGAGGCCATCAGCGCGAGCGTGGCGTCCGAGACGCGGCGGGCTTCCTCGTCCCAGGCGAAGTGGGCGGCCTCGTAGGAGTCGAGGCAGCTCTCGAACTCCTCGTAGGTCTCGGGGATGTCCTTGATGCCCATGTGCCGGCCCAGCGTGCGGTAGTGGACGACGGAGGCGACGGTCTCGTGCCGGGACATCCTGCGCCAGCCGTAGGCGTCGATCCACCGCTTGGGCATCACGACGAACGTGCACAGCACGTAGCGCATGTCGTCGTCGCTGATGTCGTAGCTGCGGTGCATCCGGTTGATGCGACGGATCGCCGTCCTGCCCGGATCGCTGCCGAATCCGTGCTCGACGATGGTGTCCAGGAGCAGCGCCGTGTCGTCGTAGCGCTTCTGCGTCCGGTCCGTGAGCTCCGCAGTGCGCGCGAGCAGCCGGCCGATGGCCGGTACGGCGTACGTGCGGTACAGAGCCAGCTCCAGGGCACGGGTGAAGTCCCACGGGAACTCGTACGCCACGCTGAGCCGGTAGATCTCCGTGGCCTCCTCGTACGGGTCCATCCGCCGGATCTGTTCGAGCCGTGAGAAGCGCCTCACCGTGCTGTCCCCCTTCTGCCACAGGTTCTTCAACTTTACGTTGGTGACGACGAGATGAACGACCGGGCACGGCCGGCACAGGGGGAAGGTGGTCAGCATGTGGGGCAGGTTCCGCAAAGCGGGGGGAAGGGTCGCCGATGTCTTGCGCACGGAGCCGAAATCGGGCGAGGAGAGGCGCCCGCACAATCTCTTCGAGGCGGCGGCGACCTACGTCACGGCCTGTACGGAGGACGATCAGGAGCGGGCCGAGGAGGCGGCCGGCTGGGTGTCGCCGGAGGCGCTGTCGTTCGGCGTGAACGAGTTGGCCTGCCGGGCCGTGATCGCACTGGCCCGTGAGCGCGGCCGGTCGCCGGAGGCCGTGGCCCGCGACCTGCTGGGGCTGCCGGCGGCGTGATGGGCACGTCACGGACGGCCGATTCGCCCCGTCCGCCGGAAAACTGCAGCTCCGAGTGCACGGGCGAGGCCGTGACAAGGGGCTGGTGGGCGCAATAGGGTGCGCGCCGGTGGACGAACCGATGGGGAGGCTGGGATGGCCGGGACGGACGAGGAAGCCGTCGCCGCCGCGGACGATGCGCTCTATGTGCTCACGGCGGTGCTGCTGACGCCGGCGAAGTTCCCGAGTGTGCTGGGCGACGACTACCCCGAGGCCTGTGCGGCGCTCGGTCTCGCGCCGCTCGCCGACGGGTACGGGCTGGTGCTCGGCCAGGACGGCGAGGGTGCCCGGTGGACGGTGGCCATCGACGACGTCTCGCTGGTGGCCGTCGCGATCGCCTCCTGGGACTGCGGCATGGAGTACGAGCTGTCGCCCGACGAGCGCACGGTCGTCGCGGCCCTGCCCGGGTGGCCTCTCGCGGTCGCCGTCGCGGCCCCCGGGGTGCCCGCGCCGCACGATCCGGGTCCGGAGGCCGACGACCGGCCCCCGCTGGCCCCGCCGGACACCAGTGTCTGGGGTCCGGCCCAGAGGCGTCTGGGGGCGGACGAGATCGCGCTCCAGTGGGCGACGTGGCGGGAGCAGGTCGACGACTCGGAGTTCCCGGCGCCCGCCTCCTCGGAGGCCTCCGCGTCTGCGGCGGACGGAGGCAAGACGGCCGACGCCTCGGACGGACGCAGCGCAGCCGACGCCTCGGACGGACCCAGCGCGGCCGACGGCCCGGACGGACGCGCCGCGACCGAGGGCCCGCAGGGGCGCGAAGCATCCGACGGTCCCGACAGCCCCGCAGCGACCGCGCCGCAGGGTGGCCACAGCGGCATCCGGCGCGTCCTCGCCGAGGTCCGCGCGTACATCGACTCGCCGCCGCCGCTGGGCCGGGTCCGGTCGTCCTTCGCGCCGGGTGACGCCCGGACCCTGCGGGCCGACGGTCCGGGCTGGTCACTCGTCGCACGGACCGACGACATCGCCTTCGTGCTGCTCGACGAGGAGCCCGGCGAGGTCCTGCCCGTGGGCAGGGGGCCGGAGCTGCCGGGTCTCCTCGAGGCACTGGACAAGATGGCCGTACGGCCGAACTGAGCCGGTGCCGCCGGGCCCGTCGCGGTGCCCGGCCGGGCCGTGGGAAACCGGCGGCTGCTCAGCGGCCGAGTTCCTTGCGGGTGGCGCGGCGCAGCCGGCGCCGCTGTGAGGGGTCCAGCGTGAGGTACGCGGCGGCCGGGACGCCCAGGATGATCAGGAGCGATGCCCACCAGGGCAGCCAGATCAGCAGGATGAGCCCGACCGCCACACCGCCCGCGGCGATCTTGGCGTTGTTCGACATGACTGTCGCCTCCTTCGCGGCCACTGCCGCTCTCTGTCTCGAGAACGGACCCGCGTTCACGGCGGTTCCGGACCGCGACCCTGAGACATCCCTGAGGTGCGCCCCCGACGCATCCCTGAGACCTCTATGGTGACCCAGCTCACAGGTTAGCCATACCCATGCGCGCCGGAAGTGCTGTACTATCGGCGACTCCGCGCACACTAGTCAAATTTGAGGACTCAGTCATAGCCGAGCATCCGAATCCCCCGGCTCCTTCCTCCGACGACTCCGAACTGGCCCTGTGCCACACCGTTTTCCTGCCCGGCGACCCCGCACGCACCGGCAGCGTCGCCTTCTGGCGGCCCGACGGCGCCGCTCCCGCGACCGTGGCGTCCGCGTCCGTGACGGACCTGACCGTCGTCGTGCCCCGCGACGGTGGGGTCGAGGAAACGCGTCTGCCCGCCGTCCTGGTTCCGGTGCGCACGGCCCTGCCGGTCCTCACGCGCGCGCGTGTCGAGGGACGCGGGCACCGGTCCACCGTCTTCTGGGGCGCCGCGGCCCTGCACGCCCTGCAGCTCACCGCCCGCGGACTGCTGCTGCCGGGGCTGTCACCGGCGGACCACGACGCCTGGCGCACGGGTCCGCTGCGCGCCCGGGACACCGAGGCCGTGCGCGACCTCGCCGCCGCGATGCCGCCCGAGGCGCACGCCGTGCCCCTGCGGGGCGCCGGGCCGCTGCGACTGCCCGGCCCGGAGCAGCTCCTGCGCGCGTTCCTCGACGCGGTCGCCGACTGTCTGCCCCGCTCCCCCGCCGCGCCGCTGGTGACGGGCGGCCCCGCCTACGCCTCGCTCGAACCGGTGCGGCTGCCCGAGCAGCGCACCTGGGCCGCCGACGTCGCCGCGGGCCACGACGCGGGCGTGCGGCTGTCGCTGCGGATCGAGGCAGAGGGCCTCACCGACGCGGCGGAGGACGACACGGGCGTGACGTTCCGAGCCGTGCCGCAGGTGCACAGCGTCAGCGATCCGGCGCTGGTCGCGGACGCCGCGGACGTCTGGGCAGGGACCCTGGGCGAGGCCTTCGGCCCCCGCGCGCGGATGGACGCGCTGCTCGCCCTGCGCCGTGCGGCCCGGGCCTGGGCCCCACTCACGCCCCTGCTGTCGGCGGCCGTGCCGGACGCGGCCGAACTCGCCGACGAGGAGGTCACCGACCTCCTCGGAACGGGCGCACGCGCGCTGAGCGCAGCCGGCGTCGACGTGCACTGGCCGAAGGGCCTGTCCCGTGAGCTCAGCACACACGCGGAGGTGGGGCCCTACGACGTGGGGCCCCACGACGGCGCGTCCGACGGCGAGCCGGCCTCCGGTGCGGCCCTCGCGGCCATGCCGTCGTTCCTGTCCGCCGACGCGCTGCTCTCCTTCACGTGGTCGTTCGCCCTGGGTGGCAGGCGACTGGACCGTGAGGAGCTGGACCGTCTCGCCGAGGCGAAGCGCCCGATCGTGCGGCTGCGCGACCAGTGGGTCCTGATCGACCCTCAGGAGGCGCGTCTGGCCGGCTCTCGGCAGGACGGCAAGGTGACCCCGGTGGACGCCCTGGGCGCCGCCCTGACGGGGTGTGTGGAGGTGGAGGGCCGCCGGGTCGAGGTACACCCCACGGGATGGCTGGCGGAGCTGCGGGAACGGCTCGCGCGTCCCGAGGGGCAGCAGCCCGTCGAGCAGCCGGCCGCGCTGACCGCCACCCTGCGGGACTACCAGCGGCGGGGCCTCAACTGGCTCGCGAGTATGACGTCGATGGGTCTGGGCTGCTGTCTCGCCGACGACATGGGACTCGGCAAGACGATCACGCTGATCGCCCTCCACCTGCACCGGCAGGCCGACGCACGGTCCGCCGGGCCCACCCTGGTGGTCTGCCCGACGTCCCTGATGGGCAACTGGCAACGAGAGATCGAACGGTTCGCACCCGGCACCCCGGTGCGGCGCTTCCACGGGACCCGGCGCAGTCTGGAGAACCTGGCGGACGGGGAATTCGTGCTCACCACGTACGGCACGATGCGCCTGGACGCGTCCCGGCTGGCCGGCGCCCCCTGGGGCCTGCTCGTCGCGGACGAGGCCCAGCACGTGAAGAACCCGTACTCCTCGACCGCGCGGGAGCTGCGCTCCATCGGCGCACGCGCGCGTGTGGCGCTCACCGGCACCCCCGTGGAGAACAACCTGTCGGAGCTGTGGGCGATCCTCGACTGGGCGACTCCGGGCCTGCTGGGCCGGCTCGGCGCCTTCCGCCGACGGTACGCGGAGGCCGTCGAGGGGCGTCAGGACCCGGCCGCGGCCGACCGCCTGGCCCAGCTCGTGCGGCCGTTCCTGCTGCGCCGCCGCAAGTCGGACCCCGGGATCGCGCCCGAGCTGCCGCCGAAGACCGAGACCGATCATGCCGTGTCCCTCACCCAGGAGCAGACTGCTCTGTACGAAGCGGTGGTGCGCGAGGCGCTCGCGGAGATCTCCGGCGCCGGCCCCATGGCCCGACGGGGCCTGATCGTGAAACTGCTGACCGGACTCAAACAGATCTGCAACCACCCGGCGCAGTACCTCAAGGAGCAGCGCCCCCTGATCACCGGGCGCTCCGGGAAACTCGAGCTGCTGGACGAGTTGCTCGACACGATCCTCGCCGAGGAGGCGGGCGTGCTGGTCTTCACCCAGTACGTGCAGATGGCCCGCCTCCTCGAACGGCATCTCGCCGCCCGCGGCACGCCCTCGCAGTTCCTGCACGGCGGGACGCCCGTCGCCGAGCGGGAGGCCATGGTGCGGCGCTTCCAGGACGGCGACGTTCCGGTGTTCCTGCTGTCGTTGAAGGCGGCGGGCACCGGGCTGAACCTCACCCGTGCCGAGCACGTCGTGCACTACGACCGGTGGTGGAACCCGGCCGTCGAGGCGCAGGCCACCGACCGTGCGTACCGCATCGGCCAGACCCGGCCCGTGCAGGTGCACCGGATCATCGCGGAGGGAACCATCGAGGACCGCATCGCCGAACTGCTGCTGCGCAAGCGGGAACTGGCCGATTCGGTGCTGGGCGCGGGCGAGGCGGCGCTCACGGAACTGACGGACGCGGAACTGGCGGATCTGGTCGAACTGCGAGGGGACCTGCGATGACTCGGCACGAGAGCGACACGGAACGCACCTTCGCCGCCCTGCCGCCCGCGCACGGGCGGGGTTTCGCGCAGACCTGGTGGGGTCAGGCGTGGCTGACGGCCCTGGAAGGCACGGCGCTGGACTCGGCGCAGCTCAAGACGGGCCGCCGGCTCGCCCGCGCCGGTGCGGTGGGCGCGGTGTCGGTGCGCCCGGGGCGGCTCACGGCCGTCGTGCAGGACCGCGACCGCACGGCGCACCGGGCCGACGTGCTGCTGGAGGAGCTCTCGCCCGAACAGTGGGCGCGTTTCCTGGACATGGCGGCCGAGCGGGCCGGTCATGTGGCGGCGCTGCTGGACCGGGAGATGCCTCCGCACCTGGTGGAGGACGCGGCGGAGGCGGGCGTCCACCTGCTGCCCGGCCTGGGTGATCTGGAGCCGGAGTGCGACTGCGAGGCCTGGGACCACTGCGGGCACACGGCGGCCCTCAGTTACCAGGTGGCGCGACTGCTGGACCAGGACCCGTTCCTGCTGTTGCTGATGCGGGGACGCGCCGAGGACACGGTGCTGGACGACCTCCAGACGCGCAGTGGTGCGTCCGCCGCACAGGCGTCGGCGCCGGAGGGGGTGGACGCGGCCGAGGCGTACGCGACCGGTGACATCCTCCCGCCGTTGCCACCCCTGCCCGGACTGCCCGACGCGCCGGGGGTGCCGCCGTCCCTGGACACCGGGACGCCGCCCGCCCCCGGGGTCGACCCGGCCGCGCTGGAGTTCCTGGCCGCGCGGACGGCCGTACTGGCACACGGGCTGCTCGGGGAGGCCCTCGACGGCGGCTTCCGCGCGGAGTCGCCGCCCGCGCACGACGCGGTACGGCTGGCCGCGGGCGATCCGGGGCGGGACGTGGCCGACCGGCTCGCCGAGGGGTCGGGACGTGGCCGGGACGGGCTGGCGACGGCCGTCCGCGCCTGGCGTCACGGCGGCACGGCCGCGCTGTCCGTCCTGGACGAGGAGTGGAGGGTGGGAGGCGAAGCGCTCGCACGCGCGCGTGCCTCCCTGGACTCGGCCTGGGACAGCGACGAGAGGCCCGATCTGCGGGCGCGGGGCAACCGCTGGACGCTCGTCGGCGCGCCGGTGCAGCTGCGCCTCGGGCGGGACGGCCGCTGGTGGCCCTACCGCAAGGAGGGCGGCCGGTGGCAACCCGCCGGAGGAGCCGCCCACGACCCGGCCACGGCCCTGGCCTCGGTGACGGCCCCCGCTTCGGCGGAATCCGCCCCGACGGAGGGGGAGTCAGCGTAGGGAGGAGGGCCTCGTAAGGAATCCACGGTCGCCTCGCCGGAGACGGCCTCAGGGCAGCAGCTCCCCGGGGTCCAGGGACGGGGCGAGCGATTCGAGGCCGCTCGGCAAGCCACTCGGCAGACCGCTCGGCAGCCGGGACGGGAAGCCCGACGGCAGCGCGGTCGGCAGCTCGCTGGGCAGCTCCGTGGGGATGCCGAAGGACGGCGCGGGTGTGCGCTTCGTGCTGTCGCCGGACGGCTCCTCGTCCGACGCACCACCCCTGTCCGAGGCCATGACCACCACGAGCGACACGGCTGCCGCGGCCACGAGCACGGCGAGCAGGAAGAACAGCGGGTTCCGGCGCCGGGGTGGTCCGGGCGGGTGGGGCGGTACGGGCGGCAGGGCCATACCGAACAGAGTCGCCGCGAACCGCCCGGCCCGGGAGGGGCGCACGGAAGCTGATACCGGCCCAGGGCGCGGATCGCACGATTCCGCAGCACGACGGGCCCTTCGGCCGGCCGGAGCGGCCGGCCGAGGGGCTCGCACGCGCGTGGGTCAGCCGCGTGCCCCCAGCAGGTGATCCATGGCCAGCTGGTCCAGGCGCTCGAACGCCATGCCGCGCGCGGCAGCCGCCTGCACGTCGAACGACTCGAACGCCGACCGGTCGGCGAGTAGCGCCTGGAGGCCGTCCGCGGCGGTGGGCTGGGCCAGCTCGTCCAGTCGGGCCGCGCGCAGCGCCTCCCGCACCTCGGGATCGGCGCGGAAGGCGGCGGCGCGCTCCTTGAGGACGAGGTAGTTGCGCATGCAGCCGGCCGCGGAGGCCCAGACGCCGTCGAGGTCCTCGGTGCGCGGCGGCTTGAAGTCGAAGTGGCGCGGTCCGCTGTAACCGGCCGACTCCAGCAGGTCGACGAGCCAGAACGCGGCGCGCAGGTCTCCGGCGCCGAAGCGCAGGTCCTGGTCGTACTTGATGCCGGACTGGCCGTTGAGGTCGATGTGGAACAGCTTGCCTGCCCACAGGGCCTGGGCGATGCCGTGCGGGAAGTTCAGCCCGGCCATCTGCTCGTGGCCCACCTCGGGGTTCACGCCGTACAGCTCCGGGCGTTCCAGGCGCTCGATGAACGCCAGGGCGTGGCCGACGGTCGGCAGCAGGATGTCGCCGCGCGGCTCGTTCGGCTTGGGCTCGATCGCGAAACGCAGGTCGTAGCCCTGGGAGGTGACGTACTCGCCGAGCAGGTCGAAGGCCTCCTTCATCCGGTCCAGGGCGGCGCGGACGTCCTTGGCGGCGCCCGACTCGGCGCCCTCGCGGCCGCCCCAGGCCACGTAGACCTCGGCGCCGAGCTCGACGGCGAGGTCGATGTTGCGGATGGTCTTGCGCAGCGCGTAGCGGCGCACGTTGCGGTCGTTCGCGGTGAACGCGCCGTCCTTGAAGACCGGGTGCGTGAAAAGGTTGGTGGTGGCCATGGGGACCTTCATGCCCGTGGCGTCCAGCGCCTGCCGGAAGCGCTTGATGTGGTTCTCGCGCTCGGTGTCGCTCGAGCCGAACGGGATCAGGTCGTCGTCGTGGAAGGTGACGCCGTGGGCGCCCAGCTCGGCCAGGCGCTGCACAGTCTCGACCGGGTCGAGGGCACGCCGCGTGGCGTCGCCGAAGGGATCCCGTCCCTGCCAGCCGACGGTCCACAGGCCGAAGGTGAACCTGTCCTCGGGGGTGGGCTGGAAGCTCATGCCGCGGCTCCTTGCTCGCTGAGGCTATTTCGTCATGCCGATTTACAAATTAGTATGCGGGCACCTCTCTGGGAAGAGAGAAGGTGCCTCCGAACGGAGGCACGTGCCCGCGCGCAGTAGGGAGAAGCCCGATGTCAGCAGCCGAGGGTCCGCTCGTCGTCGGCGTGGACTCGTCCACCCAGTCCACCAAGGCGCTGGTCGTCGACGCGTCCACCGGTCGGGTGGTCGCCAGCGGCCAGGCGCCGCACCCGGTCTCCTCGGGAGCCGGGCGCGAGAGCGATCCGCGCGCGTGGTGGGACGCGCTGTGCGAGGCCCTGCGCCAGTGCGGGGAGGCGGCGCACGAGGCCGCGGCGGTGTCGGTCGGCGGGCAGCAGCACGGCTTGGTCACCCTGGACGGCCGGGGCGAGCCGGTGCGGCCCGCCCTGCTGTGGAACGACGTGCGGTCGGCGCCGCAGGCCCGTCGGCTGACGGAGGAGCTGGGCGGGGCGAAGGTCTGGGCCGAACGCACCGGAAGCGTCCCCGCCGCCTCCTTCACGGTCACCAAGTGGGCCTGGCTGACCGAGCACGAGCCCGAGGCCGTCCGGGCCACCACGGCCGTGCGCCTCCCCCACGACTACCTCACCGAGCGGCTCACCGGGCAGGGCACGACCGACCGCGGCGACGCTTCCGGGACGGGCTGGTGGGCGTCCCGGACGGAGTCCTACGACGAGGCGATCCTGGCGCACGTCGGGCTCGACCCGGCCCTGTTGCCGCGCGTGGTCCGGCCCGGCGAGATCGCGGGCACGGTGCGCGACAGCCACGATCTGCCGTTCTCGAAGGGCACGCTGGTCGCGCCCGGCACCGGCGACAACGCCGCCGCCGCGATGGGCCTCGGAGTGCGTCCCGGTGTCCCGGTCATGAGCCTCGGCACCTCCGGCACGGTGTACGCGGTCTCACGGCGAAGGCCCGCCGACCCGAGCGGCACGGTGGCGGGTTTCGCCGACGCCCACGGCGACTGGCTGCCCCTGGCCTGCACCCTGAACTGCACACTCGCCGTCGACCGCGTCGCGGCGCTGCTGGGGCTGGACCGCGAGGCCGTGGAGCCCGGCGCGGCCGTGACACTCCTGCCCTACCTGGACGGCGAACGCACTCCGAACCTGCCGAACGCCTCCGGCCTGCTGCACGGCCTGCGGCACGACACGACCGCCGGCCAGCTGCTCCAGGCCGCCTACGACGGTGCCGTGCACTCCCTGCTCGGGGCGCTCGACCTGGTCCTCGACGAGGACGCGGACCCCTCGGAACCGCTGCTGCTGATCGGCGGTGGCGCCCGGGGCGCCGCATGGCAGCAGACCGTGCGGCGGCTCTCGGGCCGGCCCGTGCAGGTGCCCGAGGCCGCGGAACTGGTCGCGCTCGGCACCGCCGCACAGGCGGCGGGACTGCTGACCGGGGAGGATCCGGCGGCGGTCGCACGCCGCTGGAACACGGCCGCCGGGCCGGTGCTCGACGCCGTCCAGCGGGACGAGGAGACGCTGTCCAGGATCGCCGGGGTACTCTCCGACGCGGCTCCACTGCTGGAGCGATCCACGGACACTCACTGAGGACTGGCGTCAGGCATGACCGCACCGCTGCACGAGGCCCGTCCCGCCGGGCCGGGAGGCGCACTGCCCGACACCCAGCAGGGCATGCGCCGCCGCAACCTCGCCCGCGTCCTGCACGCCGTCCGTGCCGAGGGGCCGCTGTCCCGGGCCGCCGTCGCCTCACGGATCGGTCTGACCCGGGCGGCGGTCTCGACGCTCGTCGACGAGCTCATCCGCTCCGGGCTGCTAGAAGAGCTCGGGCCCGAGCGGCCCGGCCGGGTGGGCCGGCCCGGTTCCGCGCTCGCCGTCAGCGGACGCGGTCCGGCCGGCCTCGGCGCGGAGGTGGGTGTCGACCATCTCGCGGTCTGCGCGGTCGATCTGCGCGGCACGACCAGGGCGCGTGCGATACGGCAGGGAGCGAACCGCGGCCGCTCCCCTCGCCCCGTGCTCGCGGAACTCACCGAGCTGATCCGGCAGGTCGTCACCGAGGCGGAGGCGGAGGGCCTCTACCCGGCCGGACTCGCCGTGGCCGTGCCGGGCCTGGTGGCGCGCGACGCCCGGACGGTCGTGCGCGCCCCGAACCTCGGCTGGCACGACACCGACCTCGGCCCGCTGCTCCCGTCGGGCACCCCGCTGACCGTGGACAACGAGGCCAACTTCGGTGCCCTCGCCGAACTCTGGCTGGGTGACGGCACCCCACGCGACTTCCTGCACGTCTCCGCGGAGATCGGCATCGGCGCGGCGGTCGTGGTGGACGGCGGGCTGCTGCGCGGAACCCGCGGCTTCGCGGGCGAGTTGGGGCACGTGCCGGTCCGGCCGGACGGGCCGGAGTGCGCCTGCGGCGGGCGGGGCTGTCTGGAGCAGTACGCCGGTGAGGAGGCCGTCCTGCGAGCGGCCGGCCTGGAACCGGACGAGGACCGGGTCGGACTGCTCGCCGGGCGCGCAGCGGAGGGCGACGAGGACGTACGGCGAGCCCTGCGCGACGCGGGTACGGCGCTCGGCGTGGCCCTGACCGGGGCGGTCAACCTGCTCGACCCGGAGACAGTGGTCCTGGGCGGGGAACTGTCCGGGCTCGCGCCCTGGCTTCTGCCCTCGCTGCGGGACGAACTGACGCGGCGTACGGCAGGCTCGGCGTGTCCCGTGTCCGTGTCGCGGCTGGGCCCCGAGGGGCCCCTGCTGGGAGCCGCGCACTCGGTGGTCCGTGCGGTGCTGGACGATCCGGCTGCGTTCGCCCGCCGCGCCTGAACCGACGCGTCCCCGACGGTCGCCGCAGGGCTGCATACGCGACCACCGCTGGGGTTGATCCTGCCCCGACCACCCGCGCGGGTGACGGAGTTGTCCACATCAGCGAGCCGGTCCACCGCTTCGTGCCACTTTCTCCGGGCCGACCGGCAGGCGCCGTAACGTGATCACGCGAGCCCGGACCGCAACGGCCGCAGCTCCGCACAGTCGAGCACGAGACAGCAAGTCGTGCACGAGACAGCACTCGCGCACGAGACACCCTCCAGTCGAGCCCGGAAGGCACACAGTCATGCGTCGGACCACCCTTCTCCCCAGCAGGCGAGGCATCCTCGCGGGCGCCGCCCTCACCGCCCTCCCCTCCGCCCTGCTCTCCGCCACGCGGGCCGAGGCCGGGCCCCGGACCGTCGATCACCCCGGAGCCGCATGGCGACCGGCGAGCCGTGGCAACTACACGCCGTCGAACCGGCCACGGGCCCATCCGCTTCACTATGTGGTCATCCACGTGGCGCAGACGACCTACGGCGGCACCCTGTCCGTCTTCCGCGACCCCAGGACGAAGGTCTCCGCACACTACGTGTTGCGTTCCTCCGACGGGCGTGTCGCGCAGTGCGTGCGCGAGTCCGACATCGCCTGGCACGCGGGCAACTGGGACTACAACACCCGCAGCATCGGCATCGAGCACGAAGGCTGGGTGGATCGGCCCGGGTACTTCACCGACGTGATGTACGAGCGGTCGGCCCGGCTGACCGCGGAGATCTGCCGGAGGTACGACATCCCGAGGAACCGCGCGCACATCATCGGCCATCACGAGGTGCCCGGCAGCGACCACACCGACCCGGGCCGGCACTGGGACTGGAAGCGCTACCTCAGACTCGTCGAATCCGCCTGAAGCAAACGCTTTTCAGGTCCGCCCGTGTACCCGGCCGGTCCCCTTGATCCACCTCACGTCCCGGTTACGAATCGCTCAACCTCTGGTTGCGGACCGGTGAGCAGGCGACGATGGGGCCATGACTCTGGCCCAGCGCGCCCTGGAGCGCCTGCAGGCCTGGCCCGACCTGATGGCGGGCCCGGCGAGTTGCGGCACCGGAAGGGCGCTCCGTTCCGTCCGTGACGACATCGTCCACTTCCACTCCGCACGGGACGTGGATCTCCACCTCACCCGCCGGGCCATACAGCGCTTCCACTACGACCTCTCCGGTTCGAGCGCGATCCATCTGCTGCCCGGATCGTGCTGGGTGACGGTCCACCTCGACTGCGAGGCGGACGTCGACCTGCTGCTGAGTCTGGTGAGCATCGCCCTCAAGGCCCACCAGACCCCGCCCGCCGCCGACGAGGAGGGGCCGCGGCTCGCCGGGTGCAACTTCCACCGGGTCACGGTGCTGCCGCGTGACGCCGTAGCGGGCGGCTGAGCCTTGGGAGAAGCACCGGAGGCGGTCAACGCCGAGGCCTGGGACGCGTACGGGACACACCATCTGCGACGGGGCACGGAGCTGCCCGAGGCGACGCGGATCGACTGGGGGTTCGAGGGCGGCGGGCCCGGGTGCGAGGTCCTCGGGGAGCTGACGGGCCGGCGGGTGCTGGACCTCGGTTGCGGTCCGGCCCGGCACGCCGCTCATCTGGTCCGGGCCCACGGGGCGCAGGTGGACGCCGTCGACGCCTCGGCCGGGCAGTACGCGCGAGCCCGTGCCCGCCACGGCTCGCTGCCCGGGCTGCGGCTGGTCCTCGCCGACGCGGTGGAGCACCTTCGCTCGGCCGAGCCGTACGACGTCGTCTACTCCGTCAACGCCGTTCCGTACATCGATCCGCACCGGCTGCTGCCCGCCCTGGCCGGGGCGCTCAAGCCGGGTGGCAGGCTCTGCTTCACGGTCCTGCACACCAACAGTCGCGGTGACGGGCCGTCGGACCGGGTGGTCGCCCGGCCCGAGATCCTGCGGCTGGCGGGCGGCGGCGAGGTCACCGTCCACATGTGGGTGCCGACCACGGAGCTCTGGATGGAGCTGCTGACCGAGTACGGGCTGCGCGTGGAGCGGGTCGACGTCCTCGACACCCCGGAGGACGGCAACAGGGCCTCCTACCGGCTCTTCCGGGTGACCAGGCCCGTCCGGGTGTCGTCCCGGCCGCGGGTCGACAAGCCGCCGCTCGCGCACGCCGCGCTCGGCGTGGGCGCCATCGTGTACGGGCCACGGGGGCTGCTGCTGGGCCGGCACCGGCGCGGGACTTGGGAGCTGCCCGGCGGGACGGTGGAGCCCGGGGAGTCGTTGCAGGAGACGGTCGTGCGCGAGCTCGGCGAGGAGACGGGGCTCGCCGCGCGGCCCGAGGACGTCCGGCTGCTCGGGTCGCTGCTGGACGAGGCGGGCGGTGTCGTCCGTATGACCGTGGCCGCCCGGGTCACCGCCTGGCGGGGCGAGCCGTCGGATCAGCCCGGGGAGAGCGTGGGCCGCTGGCGGTGGTTCGCCCTGGACCGTCTGCCGGAGCAGCTGTTCGTGTGCAGCGCGCAGGCCCTCACGCTGTGGCGGCCCGGTCTGCCGATCGACACCACGCCGGCGCACTCCACGCCGTTCGCCACCGGAACGGGTGACGGCTGAAGCACCCGAACGGGTTGCGTTCTTTCAGCCGTTCCCGCGTAGTGCGCGCTCGGCCGCCCTGCCGGACCCCGCGGTCTGGTGCACTGCCTCTGAAGACCCGACAGTTGACGAGGCATCAGGGGGCACCGTGGCAGGTCGTCGCATGCGACGGGGAGCAGGCAGAGCGGTACTGGCGTTCCTCACGGCTTTCGGGGCGCTGACCGGTGCGGCCCTGGTCGGGGCGGCTCCGGCCGGCGCCGTCCAGAAGGGCGAACGGGTCGCGCCGGGCGTGAGATACAGGGAGTTCGACATCAAGGGGGCGCAGGGGGTGACGCACGCGCATGTGCTGAGGGTCGACCTCGGCAACCCGCGGGTACGGGTCGATCTGCTCTACCCGGGGGCCGTGGCCTCGCGCGCGGCGGTCTCGGCGATGGCGAACAGCCAGGGTGCGGTCGCCGGCATCAACGGTGACTTCTTCAACATCTCCGAGACGCAGCACCCGGGCGTCGAGGCGACCGGAGCGAGTGTGGGTCCGGCGATCGCGTCGGGGCGGACGCTCAAGGCAGCCGTGCCGAAGGGACAGCGTTTCGGGCCGGCGCTGCCGCCCGGCACGACCACCGAGGACGTGTTCGGCGTCGGCACCGACGGGCGGGCGCGGCTGGACCGGCTGACGCTGGCCGGTTCGGTCCGAACGGCCGAGACGCAGCTGCCGCTCGGCGGACTCAACCAGTACGCGCTGCCGGTGGGTTCGGTCGGTGCCTTCACCTCGAAGTGGGGCCGTGCGTCCCGGGTGCGCGCCACGTGCGGCACGGACACGGACCGCGCCGCCCCGTGCAGCACGGACACCTACGAGGTGACGGTCCGCGACGGCAAGGTCGTCTCGACCGCCGACACCCCGGGCAGCGGCCCCATCGCCGCGGGGACCACCGTGCTCGTCGGGCGTGAGGCGGGTGCCCAGCAGCTGCGCAAGTTCTCCGCCGGCGAGGCCGTCGAGGTCCAGCACGGCCTGGAGGCGGCGGACGGCGTCGCGTACCGGCTCGCCCTCGGCGGTTATCCGGTGCTCTCGGGCGGACGGCCGCTGCCGGGGCTCGACAACACGACGTCGGCCGTCCGCACGGCCGTGGGGATCGCCGACGACGGGCGCCGCCTGGTGCTGCTCGCGCTGGACGGCGCCGCCGCCTACCGCAGCGGCCTGACGGTATCGGAAGTCGCCGGCACCCTGCGGAAGCTGGGTGCGCAGGACGCCTTCAGCCTGGACGGCGGCGGTTCGTCGACGCTGGTCGCACGGAAGTCGGGCGCCAGCACGGTCTCCGTGCGCAACCACCCCAGCGGCGGCGCCGAACGGCCCGTGCCGAACGGCATCGGTGTGTTCTCGAAGTGATCTCAGGGCCGCAGGCCGCTGACGATCTCCGCCGTCGCGATGAGGCCGCTGCTGATGGTGGGCGCGATGCTGGTGCCGGCCAGGGAGAAGCCGAGCAGCAGGCAGACCAGCGCGTGCGAGATCTTCAGTCCGCCGTTGCGCAGGAAGATCACCGCAAGGATCGTGAGCAGCAGCACCACAGAGATGGAAATGGCCATCGTCAACTCCTCCGCCACACCGCCGAGTCCGGTTCACGGTGTTCGGCCGCAAGTGTGGCGTAGCGGAGGGTTCGTCCGGGCGGATGAGCTGTCCGCCGAACGTGTGGTGTCCCACTGCCGCCCTAAGCGGCCCGCCGGGCGTCGAGGAAGGCCTCCAGACCTGCGAGGTCGTCGGTGTTGAGGTAGTCGACGCCGGCGGCGAGGAGTTCATCCCACAGCGCGTCGCGGGCGGGCCCGGGCAGGTCGGGGGTGGCCCAGAACCGTACCTTCTGCCCGCGTGCGTGGGCGGTTCCGACGATGCCCCGCAGCTTCTGCCGCTCGGCGTCGGGGAAGGTGCCGACGCCCTGCCAGGTGAAGTTGAGCGTCCAGTTGTCGCTGATCAGCGGGATGAACGAGGCGGGCGCCGGGCCGCCGAGGTCGGTGAGACGGCCGTCGTAGAAGGCGCGCCGGACGGTCTGGGCCTCCATGGGCACGCGGGCGGCGCGGTCACCGGAGACGACGGCGGTGACCGGACCGCGGACGACGCAGCCGCGAGCGGAGGTGGTGAACAGGTGCCGGTACCGCCGGAGGTGACGGTCGAGTTCGCGGTAGGTCGCGGCGCCCTCCGTCTTGATGTCGATGAGCAGCTGCAGCGAGCCGCGGCGCCCCCGGTACACCGAGCCGTGGTGGGCACGGACGCGGGCGGCGAGCGGGTCGAGATAGAGGGACTCCAGGGTGCGGGACGGGTCGAGGTCCTGGGGGTCGTGGGCGACGAGGAGCTGGTCGCCCACGAGGTAGATGTCGGCCTCGACGCTGCCGAAGCGGTGGTCGAGGGCGTCCGACAGCGGGCGTGGGTGCTCGTAGTCGTTGTGGGCGTGAGCGCGCCACAGCGGGCGGGGCCGGTGCGCGCGTTCGCCGGCCGCCGCGGGTGCGGCGGGGAGGGCGATCGAGCCCGCGAGGGCCGCGCCGAGGGTGGTGAGGGCCGTGCGACGGGTGGTGAGGGCCATGCTCTGCCTCCCTGGAGGTGCCGTACGGGAACCCTGCGAGTATGGGTCCGAACGGGCTCAAGGGGCAGGCTGGGGCGGGGAGTTGGCCGGACTGCCGCCCCGCGTTCACTTCACGGGCCGACCCGGGCGCGCGGAAAGACCCGCCCCTGCTGGGACGGGTCTTTCCGGTTTTTCCCGGGCGACTCCCGGAGTTGACGGGTCGGACGTCAGGGGGCCTGGAGGTCGACCAGTGCGGCCAGGGCCTCCCGGTGGGCGCCGGGCGTGCCGTAGGCGATCGAGTCGGCCTTCGCGCGCTTGAGGTAGAGGTGCGCGGGGTGCTCCCAGGTCATGCCGATGCCGGCGTGCAGTTGCACCGCCTCCTCGGCGGCGTGCACGGCGACCGGTGCCGCGTACGCCTGGGCGACGGTGACGGCCACGTCGACGTCCTCGCCCCTGGCCAGGGCGTCGGCGGCGTTGCGGGCGGCCGCGCGGGCGTTGACGACCTCCAGCCACAACTGGGCCAGCCGGTGCTTGAGCGCCTGGAAGCCGCCGACGGGCCGGTTGAACTGCTTGCGTTCCTTCAGGTAACGAACGGTCTCCGTCAGCGTCCACTCCGCCACACCGAACTGCTCGGAGGCGAGCAGCCCGGCACCGGCGCGCAGGGCGCGGCGTACGGCGGGTTCGGCGTCGCCCAGCAGCAGGCCCTCCGCACCGTCGAGGGTGACGGTGGCGAGCGGCCGGGTCAGGTCCAGGGAGGTCTGGGGTGTGACGGTCGCGGCGCCGGCGTCGACCGCGTACAGACCTCCGTCGTCGGCCGGTACGAGCAGCACGTCCGCGACGGCCGCGTCCGCGATGCCGGTGAGTTCGCCGTGCAGCAGACCGTCCTCGTGCCGGACGGCCTTGTAGGCGGCGTTCGGCGCGACGTTGAGTGAGACGGCCAGGGCACCGATGGTCGTCCCGGCCGCGAGGGCGCGCAGCAGGTCGTCGGCGCCGCAGGCCAGCAGGGCCTCGGTGGCGACGACCGCGCTCGTCAGGTACGGCACGGGCGCGACCGCGCGTCCCAGTTCCTCCAGCACCACGGCGGCTTCGCGGTGAGTGGCGCCCTGGCCGTCGAGTTCCTCGGGCACCAGCAGGCCGGCGAGGCCCATGCCGCCGGTGAGGGCCTTCCACAGAGCCAGGTGGTGGGGGGTGTCCGACTCGGTGCGGGCGATGACGCCGGGTGCGTCGCAGTGGTCGGTGAGCAGGTCGCGGACGGCGGCGCGCAGCGCGTCTTCCTCTTCCGAGTACAACAGGTCGCTCATCGGGCGAGGTCCTTCCAGGCGACGTCCTTGTCGGTGCGCGGCTCGGCGGGCAGGCCGAGAACCCGCTCGGCGACGATGTTCAGCAGGACCTCGCTGGTCCCGCCCTCGATGCTGTTGCCCTTGGAGCGCAGATAGCGGTAGCCGGCGTCGCGGCCGGTGAAGTCGACGAGCTCCGGGCGCCGCATGGTCCAGTCGTCGTACAGCAGGCCCTCCTCGCCGAGGAGTTCCACCTCCAGGCCGCTGATCTCCTGGTTGAGGCGGGCGAAGGCCAGCTTCATACCGGCGCCCTCGGGGCCGGGCTGGCCGGCGACGAGCTGCTGACGCAGCCGCTCCGCGGTGAGGCGGGACACCTCGGACTCCACCCAGAGCTTCAGCAGACGCTGGTGCAGATCGTGGGTGCGCAGCTCGGGCCGCTCGCGCCAGGTCTTCGAGATCGGGCCGATCATGCCGCCCTCGCGGGGCAGCCGCATGCCGCCGATGGCGACGCGCTCGTTGTTCAGCGTGGTCTGCGCGACCTTCCAGCCCTCGCCGACCGCGCCGAGGCGCCGCGTGTCCGGGATGCGGACGTCGGTGAGGAACACCTCGTTGAACTCGGCCTCGCCGGTGATCTGCCGCAGCGGCCGCACCTCGACGCCCGGGTCGGTCATGTCGCACACGAAGTAGGTGATGCCCCGGTGCTTGGGCACCTCGGGGTCGGTACGGGCGATGAGGATCGCCCAGCGGGCGACATGGGCGCTGGACGTCCACACCTTCTGTCCGTTGACGACCCAGTCCTCGCCCTCGCGGACGGCCCGGGTGCCCAGCGCGGCGAGGTCGGATCCGGCGCCCGGCTCGCTGAACAGCTGGCACCAGACCTCCTCGCCCGTCCACAGAGGCCGGAGGTAGCGCCGCTTCTGCTCGTCGGTGCCGTACTGCAGGATCGTCGGCGCGGCCATGCCCAGGCCGATGCCGATGCGCCGCGGGTCGTTGTCGGGCGCTCCGGCGGCCTCCAGTTCGGCGTCCACGACGGCCTGGAGGGAGCGTGGGGCGCCGAGTCCGCCGAGGCCCTCCGGGTAGTGCACCCAGGCGAGCCCGGCGTCGAAGCGGGCCCGCAGGAAGTCCAGCCGGTCCGTGGAGGCCGGTGGATGGGCGGCCAGCAACTCGCGCGTGCGGCGGCGCAGTTCCTCGGTGTCGGTCATGCTGTCTCCTCCATGACGACCGCGACCCGGCCGGTGCTCAGACCGTCCGCCACCTTCTGCACGGCGGCGGCCGCCGAGCCGAGCGGCACGCGCTCGCTGATCAGCGGCTTGATCGCGCCCCGGGTGGCCAGCTCGGTGAGCCGCTCGTGGCAGTGCTGGACCAGCTTGGGGTTCTTGGTGTTATACAGGCCCCAGTGGAGGCCCAGGATCGAGTAGTTCTTCACCAGGGCGTGGTTCAGGCCCGGGCTGGGGATGGTGCCGCCGGCGAAGCCGACGACCACGATGCGCCCCTCGAAGGCGACGACCTTGGTGGACTGGGTGTAGGCCTCGCCGCCGACCGGGTCGTAGATCACGTCGGCGCCCCGGCCGCCGGTGGCCTCCTTGACCGCGGCGACGACGTCCTCCGAGCGACGGTCGATCACGACGTCGCAGCCCAGTTCGCGGGCGACGGCCGCCTTCCCGGAGCCGCCGACGACACCGATGACGGTGGCGCCGGCGGCCTTCCCGAGCTGCACGGCCGCGCTGCCGACCCCTCCAGCGGCAGCGTGGACGAGCAGGGTCTCGCCGGCCTCCAGACCGGCCCGGCGGTGCAGACCGAACCAGCCGGTCTGGTAGCCGATGTGCAGGGCCGCGGCCTCGGCGTCGTCGAGGGCGTCCGGCGCGGGCAGCAGCGCGGCGGCGTCCGCGACGGTGTACTCGGCGAAGCCGCCGTGCGGCAGGACCGGGTTGGCGATCACGCGGCGACCGTCCTCGGTCTCGCCGCAGATCTCCACGCCCGGGGTGAACGGCAGCGGGGGCCTGACCTGGTACTGGCCGCGGCACAGCAGAGCGTCCGGGAAGTTGATGTTGGCCGCGCGCACCTTCAGCAGGACCTGACCGTCGCCGGGGGCGGGCGGCTCGATGTCCTGGAGCCGCATCACCTCGCCCGGCTCACCGTTCTCGTGCACTTGCCATGCCTGCATGCGGGGCCTCCACGGGGGACTGCTTCGTCTGACCGGGGTCGGTTCGCATACTAAGCGGTCGCTTGCCGATCAGGGAACAGTCTCCGGGCAAAGTCCCGCCGGGGACGTCACGCGCGTTCCGGGGCCGCCGGGTACGTCACGCGCGCTTCGGGCCCGCCAGGCACGTCATGCGCGCCTCGGCCCGCCGGGTACGTCACGCGCCCTTCGGCCGCGCCCGTACGTGCATCCGCTCGCCCTGCGGCCCGAACAGGCTCAGGAACTCCACCGGCCCCTCCCCCGTCGACCCGAACCAGTGCGGGACCCGGGTGTCGAACTCCGCGGCCTCCCCCGCCGTGAGCACCACGTCGTGCTCTCCCAGCACCAGGCGCAGCCTCCCGGACAGCACGTACAGCCACTCGTAGCCCTCGTGGGTGCGCAGGTCCGGATCCTGTCTGCGCTTCGGTTCGAGGACCTTGTAGGCCTGCAGTCCGCCGGGCTGGCGGGTGAGCGGCCAGTGGGTGCGCCCGCCCATCACGATCGGCTTGGAGCGCACGCGCGGATCATCGGCCGGCGGGGCGCCGACCAGTTCGTCCAGCGCCACCCGGTGGGCGCGCGCGATGGGCAGCAGCAGTTCGAGACTGGGTCTACGCAGGCCGGACTCCAGCCGCGAGAGGGTGCTGACGGAGATGCCGGTGGTCTCGGAGAGCGCCGCCAGGGTCACCTCCCGGTCCTTTCGCATCTGCCGCAGCCGGGGGCCGACGCCCGCGAGTACCTCGTCCGTCGTCATGGTCGTATTGCAGGTTCGGCAAAGTCGTTTGTCAATCCCGCAGCGCCGGGGCGACGCTCGGCAGCGGAGGTGGTCACATGACCGAGGAGTACGCGGTGGTCGTCGTCGGCGGGGGCGCGGCGGGTCTGTCGGCGGCGCTGGTGCTGGGACGGGCCCGGCACCGCACGCTGGTGGTCGACGCCGGTGAGCCGCGCAACGCGCCGGCCGCGCACATGCAGGGCTATCTGACCCGGGACGGCATGCCACCCGCCGAGTTCCTGGCGAAGGGCCGGGAGGAGATCACCCGCTACGGCGTGGAGCTCGTGCGGGACCGGGTGGTGGAGGTGCGGAACGGGGACGGGGACTTCACCGCGGTGCTGGCCGGGGGCCGGACCGTGCGGGCCCGGCGGCTGGTCGTCGCGACCGGGCTGAGGGACGAGCTGCCCGCGGTCGCCGGGGTCGCCGAGCGGTTCGGCCGGGACGTGCTCCACTGCCCGTTCTGCCACGGCTGGGAGGTGCGCGACCGGCCGTTCGGGGTGCTGGCCACCGGCCCGGCGAGTGCGCACCAGGCGCTGATGGTGTCCCAGTGGTCGAAGGACGTGCGGTTCTTCCTGCACACGGTCGCCGAGGAGGAGCTGTCCGACGAGGATCTGCGCCGGCTCGCCGCGGCCGGGGTGGAGGTGGTGCCCGGGGAGGTCGCGGGGCTGGTGGTCGAGGACGACCGGCTCACCGGCGTCCGGCTCGCCGACGGTACGGCACACACCCGCTCGGTGCTGTTCCTCGCCCCGCGGGCCGTCCCGCAGACCGGCCTGCTGGAGAGCCTGGGTGCGGAGCTGCACGAGACGCCGTTCGGCGCGTACCCGGTGGTCGATCCTTCCGGGCTGACGACCGTGCCGGGCGTGTGGGCGGCGGGCAACGCGATCGGCTTCGCCGAGCAGGTCGTGCACGCGGCGAGCGGCGGCTACCGGGCGGCGTCGGCGATCGTCGGAGACCTGCTGATGACCGACCTCGACGCGACCGCCCGGGTGTAGAGACGTCAAAGACCCGCGCGGTCGCCCGGGAGAGGTACCGGCACGCGGCCGGGGCCCGCGCGGTCGCCTCGCAGGGCATCGACGCGTCGTCGGGCACACCGACGACCGATCCGGCACGACCGCCCAGGTGTAGAGGCACCACCTCCGGTGCACCATGGCTGCATGCTGCTGCACCGGCTGGCCCGAGTGTCCCAGGAGGTCGCCGCCACCTCGGCGCGCTCCCGCAAGACGGCTCTGCTCGCGGAGCTCTTCCGGGACGCCGAGGCGGAGGACGTGCCGATCGTCATCCCGTACCTGGCGGGACGGCTGCCGCAGGGCCGGATCGGCGTCGGCTGGAAGGTGCTGAGCCGCCCGGTCGCCCCGGCGGCGGAGCCGGGCCTGACCGTGCGGGAGGTCGACGCCCGGCTGGCCGAGCTCGCCGAGGTGTCCGGCCCGGGCTCCCAGGCGGAACGGACCAGGCTGGTCGGCGAGTTGATGGGCGCCGCCACCGAGGACGAGCAGCGGTTCCTGCTCGGGCTGCTCACCGGCGAGGTCCGCCAGGGCGCCCTGGACGCGGTCGCGGTGGAAGGGCTGGCCCAGGCGACCGGTGCCCCGTCGGCGGACGTGCGGCGGGCCGTGATGCTCGCGGGCTCCCTCCAGGCGGTGGCCGAGGCGCTGCTCGCCGACGGTCCGGCCGCCCTGGAGCGCTTCCGGCTGACCGTCGGCCGCCCGGTGCTGCCGATGCTGGCGCACAGCGCCTCCTCGGTGGCCGAGGCGGTGGACAAGCTGGGCGCCTGCGCGGTCGAGGAGAAGCTGGACGGCATCCGTGTCCAGGTGCACCGCGACGGCGACACCGTGCGGCTCTACACCCGCACGCTCGACGACATCACCGACCGTCTGCCCGAAGTGACGTCCGCCGTGCTGGAGTTGCGGGGTGAGCGGTTCATCCTGGACGGCGAGGTGATCTCCTTCGACGAGGGCGGGCGCCCGCGCTCGTTCCAGGAGACCGCCGGCCGCGTCGGCTCCCGCACGGACGTGGCGACGGCCGCCCGTGCCGTGCCGGTCTCCCCCGTCTTCTTCGACGCGCTGTCCGTGGACGGCCACGACCTGCTCGACCTGCCGTTCGCCGAGCGGCACGCCGAGCTGGCCCGTCTGGTGCCCGAGCCGATGCGGGTGCGGCGCGCGCTGGTGTCCGGGGCCGGCGACACGCCCACGGCGGAGGACTTCCTCGCCGAGACGCTGAAGCGCGGCCACGAGGGCGTCGTCGCCAAGGCGCTCGACGCTCCGTACAGCGCGGGCCGGCGCGGGGCCTCCTGGCTGAAGGTGAAGCCCGTGCACACCCTCGACCTGGTCGTCCTGGCCGCCGAGTGGGGACACGGCCGCCGCACCGGCAAGCTGTCCAATCTCCACCTGGGCGCCCGCACCGCCGACGGCGGCCTCGCCATGCTCGGCAAGACGTTCAAGGGCATGACCGACGCGATGCTCACCTGGCAGACCGAGCGCCTCCAGCAGCTCGCCGTGGAGACCGACGACTACGTGGTGAGGGTCCGCCCGGAACTCGTCGTCGAGATCGCCTACGACGGCCTGCAGCGCTCCACCCGCTACCCGGCCGGTGTCACGCTGCGCTTCGCCCGGGTGATCCGCTACCGGGAGGACAAGCGCCCCGAGGACGCCGACACGGTCGAGACGCTGCTCGCCGCGCACCCGGAGGTGAGGCCGTGAAGCGCAGCGCCGGCCTGCTGCTCTTCCGCCCCGCCGGCGACGGCGTCGAGGTGCTGCTCGGCCATATGGGCGGCCCCTTCTTCGCCCGCCGTGACGCCGGGGCGTGGACGGTGGTCAAGGGTGAGTACGAGCCGGACGAGCCCGCCTGGGAAGCCGCCCGCCGCGAGTTCCAGGAGGAACTGGGTCTGCCCCCGCCCGACGGCGACCCCATCGACCTCGGCGAGGTCCGGCAGACCAACGGCAAGATCGTCACGGCCTGGGCGGTCCGGGCGGACCTGGATCCGGCGACGATCACACCCGGCACGTTCCGGATGGAGTGGCCGCCGAGATCCGGCCGGATGGAGGAGTTCCCCGAACTGGACCGGGTGGCCTGGTTCGGCCTCGACCGGGCCCGCGCGATGATCGTGAAGGCACAGGCGGCGTTTCTCGACCGGCTGGCGGAGCACTCGCTCCGGTGAGGAGACATTCCCGCGTTGCGGTCCCCTCCGCCGCGCGGGAAGGTCGAGACACAGCCCGCTCCGAGGGAGGTCGGCCATGCCCATCGCAACGGTGAACCCGGCGAACGGCGAGACGCTCAAGACGTACGAGGCCATGGACGAGCAGGAGATCGAGCGCCGGCTCCAGCTCGCGGAGGCCACGTTCCGCACGTACCGGACGACGACCTTCGACGAGCGGGCCCGGCTGCTGCACCGGGCCGCCGACCTCCTCGATGAGGACCAGCAGGACATCGCCCGCGTGATGACAACCGAGATGGGCAAGCCGATCCAGCAGGCCCGGGCCGAGGCGGCGAAGTGCGCCAAGGCGATGCGCTGGTATGCCGACCACGCGGAGGAGCTGCTCGCCGACGAGGAGCCCGCCGACTCCGACGTGAAGGACTCCGGCGCCTCGCGCGTGCGGGTGCGCTACCGGCCGCTCGGCCCGGTGCTGGCGGTGATGCCGTGGAACTTTCCGCTGTGGCAGGTGGTCCGGTTCGCCGCGCCCGCGCTGATGGCGGGCAACGTGGGCCTGCTCAAGCACGCCTCGAACGTGCCGCAGACCGCCCTCTACCTGGAGGACCTCTTCCACCGGGCGGGCTTCACGGAGGGCACCTTCCAGACCCTGCTGATCGGGTCCGCCGCGGTCGACGAGATCCTGCGCGACGAGCGCGTCAAGGCCGCCACGCTCACCGGCAGCGAGCCCGCGGGCCGCGCGGTCGCCTCCACCGCCGGCGAGATGATCAAGAAGACCGTGCTGGAACTGGGCGGCAGCGACCCGTTCGTCGTCATGCCCTCCGCCGACATCGGCCGGGCCGCCGAGGTGGCGGTGACCGCGCGCGTGCAGAACACCGGGCAGTCCTGCATCGCCGCGAAGCGGTTCATCGTGCACACGGACGTCTACGACGCGTTCGCCGAGCGGTTCGCCGAGGGCATGAAGGCGCTGAAGGTCGGCGACCCCCTGGCCGACGACACCCAGGTCGGGCCGCTCTCCAGCGAGCAGGGACTGCGTGACCTGGAGGAACTGGTCGACGACGCCGTGCGCGGCGGCGCGCAGGTGCTGTGCGGCGGCGAACGGCCGGACGGGCCCGGCTGGTACTACACGCCGACGATCCTCGCCGGCATCACCCGCGAGATGCGGATCCACCGCGAGGAGGCGTTCGGGCCGGTCGCCACGCTCTACCGGGCGGCCGACGTGGACGAGGCCGTGCTGATCGCGAACGACTCGCCGTTCGGGCTGAGTTCGAACGTGTGGACGCGGGACGAGGCGGAGGTCGACCGGTTCGTACGGGATCTGGAGGCCGGCGGGGTGTTCTTCAACGGCATGACGGCGTCCCACCCGGCGTTCCCGTTCGGCGGCGTGAAGCGGTCCGGCTACGGGCGTGAGCTGTCCGGGCACGGAATCCGCGAGTTCTGCAACATCACCACTGTTTGGCATGGTGCGTGAGTGTTGCGGGGCTACGATCCCGTCTGTGAACCGCGAAGTGACTCTGCCTCTGATCGTCGACGACCGCGGGACCCTCCAGGTGACTGCGGCGGATGTCAGCAAGCTCTTGCGGACGGTGGGGGGCCGGTGGGTGCGGCTCGTGGAGGGCGGGGAATCGGGACTGGACGAGGACACCGTCGCCGAGTTGGCCATCGAGCTGGCCAAGCTGGCCGATCGGATCGACGTGGCCTGTATCGCGCACAGCAGTGGGACCGCGACCTGAGTCCGGAACACGGCGTCCCCGGTACGGAGTAGCTCCGCGCGAAGTCGGCGTACCGGGGGGTGATCGTAAGTGGACCACCCCTTGAGGTGACCCACTTCTGACCGGGGGGCTCAGGGCCTTCCGGGCGGCGAAAGCAGGCGCGGCTCATGGCGACTTTGTGCAGACCCTCGGTGTCCGTTCCGGAGCACGTGATCACGATGGAGGAGACCCTGGAACTGGCGCGTGAGCGTCACGCCGGGCACCCCCAACTGCCGCTGGCCCTACGTCTGATCGAGAACACCGGGGTGCGCACGCGGCACATCGTGCAGCCCATCGAGGAGACGCTGAGGCACCCCGGGTTCGAGGACCGCAACAAGCGGTACGAGGCCGAGGCGAAGGCCCGGGTGCCCGCCGTCGTCCAGCGGGCGCTCGACGACGCCGAGCTGCTCACCACCGAAGTGGACCTGATCGTCTACGTGTCGTGCACGGGCTTCATGATGCCCTCGCTGACGGCCTGGCTGATCAACGAAATGGGCTTCGAGCCGACGACCCGGCAGTTGCCGATCGCTCAGCTCGGCTGTGCGGGCGGCGGCGCCGCCGTCAACCGGGCCCACGACTTCTGCACGGCCTACCCGGGGGCCAACGTGCTGATCGTGGCGTGCGAGTTCTGCTCGCTGTGCTATCAGCCCACCGACATCGGCGTCGGCTCGTTGCTGTCGAACGGCCTGTTCGGTGACGGCATCGCCGCCGCCGTGGTCCGCGGCCGCGGCGGCGAGGGCATCCGGCTGGAGCGCAACGGCTCGTACCTGGTGCCCAAGACCGAGGACTGGATCACGTACGACGTGAAGGCGACCGGCTTCCACTTCCTGCTGGACAAGCGGGTCCCTGGGACGATGGAGCCGCTCGCGCCGGTGTTGCGGGACCTCACCGGGGATCACGGGTGGGACGCCTCCGACCTGGACTTCTACATCGTCCACGCGGGCGGCCCCCGCATCCTCGACGACCTGAGCACCTTCCTGCGGGTCGAGCCGCACGCCTTCCGGTTCAGCCGGGCCACCCTCACCGAGTACGGCAACATCGCCAGCGCCGTCGTCCTGGACGCGCTGCGCCGGCTGTTCGACGAGGGCGGCGCCGAGCAGGGGGCGCGCGGGCTGCTCGCCGGGTTCGGGCCCGGTATCACCGCCGAGATGGCCCTGGGCCGCTGGCACGGCGCGGACGAGACGATGTGACATGGGCGAAGAGACGATCTGCGAAGGCCCTCCCCCGGTCCGGGACCGGTCCTCGCCGGGCCCGTCCGGCGGCGGTCTCGGACCGGAGCTGCACGGTGTGATGGCCGAGGGCCCGGGCACCGGGCCCGAGGCCCTGCCCGTGACCTGGTGAGGCGTCGATGACCGCGACGGAAGGGCTGTTCGTCCCACCCGGCCACGGCCGGACCATGGAGACCTCCGCCCAGCGTGTCACCTTCAAGGTGACCGGCACGCACTCCCGGACGGCCTCCACGTTCGAGGTGGTCGTGCCCCCGGGCTTCGACGTGGGCGCTCACGTGCACACGCGCAGCGAGGAGTTGTTCTACGTGCTCGAGGGTGAGCTGGACGTCCTCGCCTTCGAGCCCCGCATCCGCACACCCGACAACTGGCGGGAGTGGGAGTCCCCCGCGGGACACCGGGTGGTCCGGGCGACACCGGGGACGGTGATCGCCGTGCCCCCGGGGTGCCCGCACGCGTTCGCCAACCCCACCGACACACCGGCGAAGATGTTCTTCCAGGCGAGCCCGCCGCCCGACCACGAGCGGTACTTCGAGGAACTGCTGGAGCTCCTCGGCAGCGGAGGCCCGCCGGACCAGGCGGCCATCGGGGAACTACGGGCGCGCTACGACATCGAGCAGCTGACGCCGCTCAGGCACCGTTAGCGGAGGGGCACACCGGCGAGGGTGCGGGCGATGACCAGCCGCTGGATCTCGCTCGTGCCCTCGAAGATGGTGTAGATGGCCGCGTCCCGGTGCATCCGCTCCACGGGGTACTCCCGCGTGTAGCCGTTGCCGCCGAGGATCTGGATCGCCTGGGCTGTGACCTTCTTGGCCGTCTCGCTCGCGAACAGTTTGGACATCGAGCCCTCCGCCGCCGTGAACGGCTTGCCGTTGACGGCCATCCAGGACGCGCGCCACACCAGCAACCGGGCCGCGTCGATGGAGGTGCGCATGTCAGCCAGCTGGAAGGCGACCCCCTGGTTGTCGATGATCGGGCGGCTGAACTGCTCGCGTGTCTTCGCGTAGTCGAGGGCGACCTCGTAGGCGGCGCGGGCGGTGCCCACCGCCATGGCGCCGACCGCGGGCCGGGACGCCTCGAACGTGGCCATCGCCGCGTTCTTCACCCGCTCCCCGCCCTGCTTGGCCCTCTCCCGCGCCCGGGCCAGCCGCTCGTCCAGCTTCTCCTTGCCGCCGAGCAGGCAGGAGCCGGGAACACGCACGTTGTCGAGGATGACCTCGGCGGTGTGCGAGGCGCGGATGCCGTGCTTCTTGAACTTCTGCCCCTGCGACAGACCCGGCGTCCCCGGCGGGACGATGAAGGAGGCGTGCCCCTTGGAGCCGAGCTCGGCGTCGACGACCGCGACGACGACGTGGACGTTGGCGATGCCGCCGTTGGTCGCCCAGGTCTTGGTGCCGTTGAGCACCCACTCGTCCTTGGCCTCGTCGTACACGGCCCGGGTGCGCATGGAGGCCACGTCGGAGCCGGCGTCGGGCTCGGAGGAGCAGAAGGCGGCGACCTTGACGTCACCCGCGTCGCCGTACATCTGCGGGATCCAGGTGCCGATCTGCTCCTCGGTGCCATTGGCGAGGACGCCGACGGCTGCGAGGCCGGTGCCGACGATGGACAGGGCTATGCCGGCGTCGCCCCAGAACAGCTCCTCCATCGCCATGGGGATGCCGAGACCGGTGGGGTCGAAGTACTGCTGGGCGTAGAAGTCCAGGGAGTAGATGCCGACCTTGGCTGCCTCCTGGATGACCGGCCAGGGAGTCTCCTCACGCTCGTCCCATTCGGCGGCCGCGGGACGGATGACGTCGGCCGCGAAGCCGTGCAGCCAGTCCCGGACCTCCTTCTGTTCGTCGTTGAGCTCCATGGTGAACTCGGCCATGTCGTCCCCTCCAGCGGCACACGTGCATGTTACTTGCGGTAACAGCAGTCTGTTACCGGCGGGTAGTCGAAGTCAACTCCTACCGACCGGTCGGCACCCGTTCGGTGTCGGGGGCACGCTTCAGTGTTAGTTTTCGCAGGCGTCATGGAAACAGCACGGGTGGGGAGAGACCATGGACACCACGCAGCGGACCGATCAGCAACGGTCCGCCGACCGCCGCCGGCGTGAGCTGCTGGAGGCTGCCGACCGGGTGGTGCTGCGCGACGGACCGCAGGCGTCGATGAACGCGATCGCGGCGGAGGCCGGCATCACCAAGCCGATTCTCTACCGGCACTTCGGCGACAAGGGCGGACTGTACGCCGCTCTCGCCACGCGGCACACGGACGCCCTGCTGGACTCGCTGCGGGCCGCGCTCGACGCGCCGGCGGACCGCCGGGAGCGGGTCGAGGCCACGCTGGACACCTACCTCGCGGCGATCGAGGCGCGGCCCCAGGTGTACCGGTTCCTGATGCACCCGGCGGAGGGCGGCGGGCCCGGGGACCAGGGGTTCGACGTCGGCAAGCACAGCGCGCCGTTGTTGCGGCGGATGGGCGAGGAGCTGGCGCAGGTCATCGAGGAGCGGCTGGATCTCGGGCCGGGCGGGCAGCAGCTGGCGCGGGTCTGGGGGCACGGGATCGTCGGCATGATGCACGCGGCCGGCGACTGGTGGCTGGGGGAACGGCCCTGTTCCCGTGCGGAGTTGGTGCGGAGTCTGGCCGATCTGCTGTGGGGGCGGCTCGCGGCCGTGGCGGACCGGGTCGGCGGTCCGGGGTTCTGACCGTTTGGTGTCGCGTGAGGGCCGGTGGGGGCTGGTCGCGCCCACGCGGCGGAGCCGCATGCTGAAAACAGCCCCGCGCCCCTGCGGGCGAGGGCACTCAGGCGTTCCACGAAGCCCGGGCCACCTGGCGCATCAGTCTGCGGCGGCGCCAGCCCGTCAGGTGGTCCGCGAAGATCCGGCCCTCCATATGGTCGCACTCGTGCTGCAGGCAGCGGGCGAAGAAGCCCGTGCCGTGGACGGTGACGGGTTCTCCCGTCACCGTGAAGCCCTCGACGACCGCGTGGTCGTGGCGTTCGGTGCCCGCTTCCAGGCCCGGAAGGGACAGGCAGCCCTCGGGCCCCCGGATCACGACGCCGTCCGCCTCGGTCAGACGGGGATTGACCACATGGCCCACATGGCGGACGTCCTCGTCGTCCGGGCAGTCGTATACGAAGACCCGCAGCCGTTCGCCGACCTGGTTGGCGGCGAGGCCGACGCCCTGGACGGCGTACATCGTCGCGAACAAGTCCTCGACGAGCCGGGCCAGTTCGGGGCCGAAGTCGGTGACCTCCGCGCAGGGCGAGTGCAGGAGCGGGTCGCCGTGCAGGGTGAGGGGTCTCACGCGGCCGTGGGCGCCGGGGATGGAGCTGTGTCGCATGGCGGCAAGAGTAAGGTCCTGTCGGTCCGCGTCTCCCACACGAGTTCGCCACAGTGCCATGGTTCGGGAGTGCGAATGGATCTCGATAGGCTGAGGTCCACACCACGTGGCCGTCAGGCTTCAAGGCGCGGCGCGTACGCAAGGAGGATCGAGAACTGATGGCAGGCAACTCGGACCCGCTCTCGCCGCGGGCCAAGCTGGCCGTGACCGCGGGCAAGGCGGTCGCGGCGGCGTCACGCGCCGCAGGGCGCGGCAGCGGTTCGGTGATCGGCGGCCGGGTCGCGCTGAAACTCGACCCCGACCTGCTCGCCCGGCTCGCGCAGAACCTGGACGTGATCCTGGTCTCCGCGACGAACGGCAAGACCACCACCACCCGGCTCATCGCCGAGGCCCTGCGCGCGGCGGGACCGGTCGTCTCCAACGCGCTCGGCGCCAACATGCCGGCCGGCATCACCTCGGCCCTCGCCGGCAGCTCGGACGCCCGCTACGGCGTCATCGAGGTCGACGAGAAGTACCTCGCCGGCGTCGCCCGGGACACCGCCCCGAAGTGCATCGCCCTGCTCAACCTCTCGCGCGACCAGCTCGACCGCGCCGCCGAGACCCGCATGCTCGCCGAGAACTGGCGGGAGGGACTCGCGGGTTCCAAGGCCGTGGTCGTGGCCAACTGCGACGACCCGCTGGTGGTGTGGGCGGCGTCGTCCTCCCCCAACGTGATCTGGGTCGCCGCCGGGCAGATGTGGAAGGACGACGCCTGGTCCTGCCCGTCGTGCGGTGGCGTGATGCAGCGCCCCGGTGACGACTGGTTCTGCGGCGAGTGCGGCTTCCGCCGCCCCACTCCGAGCTGGGCGCTCTCCGGGGACCACGTACTCGACCCGCACGGCTCGGCCTGGCCGATCCACCTCCAGCTGCCCGGCCGCGCCAACAAGGCCAACGCCGCCTCCTCGGCCGCCGTCGCCGCCGTGTTCGGGGTGCCGCCGCAGGTCGCGCTGGAGCGCATGTACCAGGTGCAGGCGGTGGCCGGGCGCTACGACGTCGTCCAGTTCCAGGGCCGCGACCTGCGGCTGCTGCTGGCGAAGAACCCGGCCGGCTGGCTGGAGACGTTCTCCCTGATCGACCCGCCGCCCACCCCGGTCATCCTGTCGGTGAACGCGCGCTCCGCCGACGGCACCGACACCTCCTGGCTGTGGGACGTCGACTACTCGCGCCTGACCGGCCACCCGATCTGCGTCGTCGGCGACCGGCGGCTGGACCTGGCGGTGCGCCTGGAGGTCGCCGACCAGCACTTCCAGGTCTACGAGAACCTCGACCAGGCCGTGGCGGCGTGCCCGCCGGGCCGGATCGAGGTCATCGCCAACTACACGGCGTTCCAGGACCTGCGCCGCCGGGTCGGCAACTGAGCACGAGACGTCAGGGGACTTTTGTGAGCGACAACCAACTGCGGGTCGTCTGGATCTATCCCGACCTGCTCAGCACCTACGGCGACCAGGGCAACGTCCTCGTCGTCGAACGCCGGGCCCAGCAGCGCGGCCTGGACGTGGCCCGGCTGGACGTGCGCAGCGACCAGCCGATCCCGACCTCCGGCGACATCTACCTGATCGGCGGCGGTGAGGACCGGCCGCAGCGGCTCGCCGCCGAGCGCCTGCGCCGGGACGGCGGACTGACCCGGGCCGTGGAGAACGGCGCCATCGTGTTCTCGGTGTGCGCCGGCTACCAGATCCTCGGCCACGAGTTCATCAACGACCTCGGCCAGCGCGAGCCCGGCCTCGGGCTGCTGGACGTGGTGTCGGTGCGCGGCGAGGGCGCGCGGTGCGTCGGTGACGTGCTGGGCGACATCGACCAGCGTCTCGGCCTGCCCCCGCTGACGGGCTTCGAGAACCACCAGGGCGTCACCCACCTCGGCCCCACCGCCCGCCCGCTCGCCCGGGTGCGCTTCGGCAACGGTAACGGCACGGGCGACGGCACGGAGGGCGCGTACAACGACACCGTCTTCGGCACGTACATGCACGGTCCGGTGCTCGCTCGCAACCCGCTGATCGCGGACCTGCTGCTGAAGCTGGCCCTCGACGTCAACGCGCTGCCGCCGACCGACGACCGCTGGTACGAGGCGCTGCGCAACGAGCGCATCGCCGCTGCTCAGCAGCCCGCCTGAGCACAGCGCCGCAGCGTACGCGCAGCACGCGTCAACCCGCTGGTCAACAGCCCGTATGACGGCCCATCCGCACAGGTGAGCGGGGTCGTCCAGCAGGCGGACGCGTGCTTCGGTCCGGGCCCTCGATGCCGCTAGGGTGGCGGGGATTCCAGCCGGACAACGTGGTCCGGTCCCCGGCCCACGTTGAGAAGGTATTTCGGGCTATGCGCATTGGTGTCCTCACGTCCGGCGGCGACTGCCCCGGCCTGAACGCCGTCATCCGGTCCGTCGTGCACCGTGCCGTCGTCGACCACGGCGACGAGGTCATCGGCTTCCGGGACGGCTGGAAGGGCCTCCTGGAGTGCGACTACCTCAAGCTCGACCTCGACGCGGTGGGCGGCATCCTCGCCCGCGGCGGCACCATCCTCGGCTCCTCCCGGGTCCAGCCCTCCCATCTGCGGGACGGCGTGGAGCGGGCCAAGGGCCATGTCGAGGAGCTCGGCCTCGACGCGATCATCCCCATCGGCGGGGAGGGCACGCTCAAGGCCGCGCGGCTGATGTCGGACAGCGGGCTGCCCGTCGTGGGTGTGCCGAAGACCATCGACAACGACATCGCCGTCACGGACGTCACCTTCGGCTTCGACACGGCCGTGGGCGTGGCGACGGAGGCCCTGGACCGGCTGAAGACCACCGCCGAGTCCCACCAGCGGGTCCTGGTGGTGGAGGTCATGGGCCGGCACACCGGCTGGATCGCCCTGCACTCCGGCATGGCGGCCGGTGCGCACGCCATCGTCGTCCCCGAGCGGCCCTTCGACATAGAGGAGCTCACCAGGAGGGTCGGCGAGCGGTTCGAGGCCGGCAAGCGCTTCGCGATCGTCGTGGCGGCGGAGGGGGCGAAGCCCCGCGCCGGGACCATGGAGTTCGACGAGGGCGGCAAGGACATCTACGGGCACGAGCGGTTCGCCGGGATCGCCCGGCAGCTGTCCGTGGAGCTGGAGGGGCGCCTCGGCAAGGAGGCGCGGCCGGTCATTCTCGGGCACGTGCAGCGTGGGGGGACGCCCACCGCCTACGACCGGGTGCTGGCCACGCGGTTCGGGTGGCATGCGGTGGAGGCGGTGCACCGCGGGGAGTTCGGGCAGATGACGGCGCTACAGGGGACCGACATAGTGATGGTGTCGTTGGCCGAGGCCGTCAAGACGCTGAAGACCGTGCCGGACGAGCGGTACGCCGAGGCGGAGACTGTTCTCTGAGACCGAGCCGCTCTGCCGGGTGCGGGTCGTAGGTGGTTGCTCGCGCAGTTGCCCGCGCCCCTGAGGCGTCGTACCGCCCCCGGTCATCACGATGACCGGGGGCGGTTCTACTCTTGTGGGCGGACAACTTGCTGCACACCCCCACGAAACAGGAGCCGGCGGAATGGATCACAGCGGGCACGGCATGACCATGGATCTGCCGCCGTTCACGCTGGGCCGAGGTCTGGAGTGGTCGGCGGACCCGTTCTTCCTCGTCGCGTGCCTGGCCGGGCTGGCCCTGTACGGGTGGGGTGTCGTGCGGCTCGTGAGGCGCGGGGACAAGTGGCCCGTGGGCCGTACGGTCGCGTTCGTCCTGGGCGTGCTGAGCATCGTGCTCATGATGTGCACCGGGCTGAACGACTACGGCATGGTCATGTTCAGCGTGCACATGGTGCAGCACATGGTCATCAGCATGGTGTCGCCCATCCTCATCCTGCTCGGGGCGCCGATCACGCTGGCGCTGCGGGCGCTGCCCACGGCGGGGCGGGGCCGCAAGGGGCCGCGTGAGCTGCTGCTGATGTTCCTGCACAGCCGGTACATGCGCATCGTCACGCACCCGGCGTTCACGATCCCGCTGTTCATCGCGAGCCTCTACGGGCTGTACTTCACGCCCCTCTTCGACACCCTGATGGGCTCCAAGGCGGGCCACATCGCGATGATGGTGCACTTCCTCGCCGTCGGCCTGGTGTTCTTCTGGCCGATCATGGGCGTGGACCCGGGCCCGCACCGCCCGGGCTACCTGATGCGGATGCTGGAGCTGTTCGCGGGCATGCCCTTCCACGCGTTCTTCGGGATCGCGCTGATGATGGCGTCCGAGCCGATGGTCGAGACGTTCAAGAACCCGCCCGGCTCGCTCGGCATCGAGGCGCTGTCCGACCAGAACGCGGCGGGCGGCATCGCCTGGGCGTTCAGCGAGATCCCCTCCGTGCTGGTGCTGGTGGCCCTGCTGTTCCAGTGGTACGCCTCGGACCAGCGACAGGCCCGGCGCACCGACCGGGCCGCCGACCGCGACGGGGACAAGGAGCTGGAGGCGTACAACGCCTATCTGGCCTCGCTGAACACACAGGGGCGCTGAGGACCACTTCGGTACGGGCCGTGCGCGCCGGGCGTCCGCCGGGCACCATGGAGGGACCGGACCATGAGGAGGGGTGTTGCGATGCCCGGTTCCACGAACGGTTCCAACGCGACGAAGACCATGGGAGCGCTCACACTGGGCGGGCTGGTCGTGGTGACGGCCTACACGGTGGCGCTCGGGAGCAACGGCTGGCTGTGGTTCGGCTGGGTCGTCCTGGGTCTGATCACCCTGGGACTGGTGGTCACCACGCGCAGCACCTGACGCCTCACTCTCCGGCCGGACGGCCCGCCGAGTGCACACCGGGCTGGTACTTCGGGAGCCGGACGGTGATCTTCATGCCGGCGCCGGTGGCCGTCTCGATGACGAGGCCGTAGTCGTCGCCGTAGACCTGGCGGAGCCGGTCGTCGACGTTGGACAGGCCGATGCCGCCCGAGGGGCTGACCTCGCGGGCCAGGATGCGGCGGAGCAGCCCGGGGTCCATGCCGGCGCCGTCGTCCTCGATGACGACGAGGGCCTCGGCGCCCGCGTCCTGGGCGGTGATCTGGATGTGGCAGCGGCCCGAGGACACGGCCTTGCCCTCCAGGCCGTGCTTGACGGCGTTCTCGACGAGCGGCTGGAGGCAGAGGAACGGCAGGGTCACCGGCAGCACCTCCGGCGCTATCTGGAGGGTGACGGAGAGGCGGTCGCCGAAGCGTGCCCGCACCAGCGCCAGGTAGTGGTCGATGGCGTGGAGCTCCTCGGCGAGGGTGGTGAAGTCGCCGTGCCGGCGGAACGAGTAGCGCGTGAAGTCGGCGAATTCCAGCAGCAGCTCACGGGCGCGCTCGGGATCGGTGCGGACGAAGGAAGCGATCACCGCGAGCGAGTTGAAGATGAAATGGGGTGAGATCTGGGCCCGCAGCGCCTTGATCTCGGCCTCGATGAGCCGGGTGCGGGAGTGGTCGAGATCGGCCAGCTCCAGCTGGACGGAGACCCAGCGGGCGACCTCGCCCGCGGCCCGCACGAGCACCGCCGACTCGCGGGGCGCGCAGGCGACCAGCGCGCCGTGCACCCGGTCGTCGACGGTGAGCGGGGCGACGACCGCCCAGCGAACCGAACAGTCGAGGCTGTCGCAGGTGAGCCGGAACGCCTCGCCGCGGCCGGTCTCCAGGGCGCCCGCGAGACGGTCCATGATCTCGTCGCGGTGATGGGCGCCGTCGCCGTCCCAGACCAGGACCCCGGTGCGGTCGGTGAGGCACAGGGCGTCCGTGCCGAGCAGGGAGCGCAGTTTACGGGCGGATTTGCGGGCGGTCTCCTCCGTCAGGCCGGCCCGCAGCGGGGGCGCGGCGAGGGACGCCGTGTGCAGGGTCTCGAAGGTGGCGTGCTCGACGGGGGTGCCGAGGCCGGCGAGGCTCTTGGCCCTTGCCGTCCGCCGGCCGAGCCAGACCCCGAGGGCGAGCACCGGGAGCACGCCGACGCACAGACCTGCCAGGAACCCGCTCACGCCGTCACCTCCGAGCGCACTTCCTCGGGCAGGTGGAACCGGGCCAGGACCGACGCGGTGCCGGGCGGGACCCGGCCGGGCGTGGCCAGGGACACCAGGATCATGGTGAGGAAGCCCAGGGGCACCGACCACAGCGCGGGCCAGGCGAGCAGGGCGTGCAGGGCGGCGCCCTCGCCCGGGTAGCCGCCCATGGTCGCTGCGACGGCGAGCAGGGCGGAGCCGCCGCCGACCAGCATCCCGGCGGCGGCTCCGGGCGGGGTCAGCCGGCGCCACCAGATGCCGAGGACGAGCAGTGGGCAGAACGAGGACGCCGAGACGGCGAAGGCGAGCCCGACGGCGTCGGCGACCGGCAGCCCGCCGACCAGGACACTCGCCGCGAGGGGCACGGCCATGGCGAGGACCGTGCCGAGCCGGAAGTGCCGTACGCCGCGAGACGGCAGGACGTCCTGGGTGAGGACGCCCGCGACCGCCATGGTCAGGCCCGAGGCCGTGGAGAGGAACGCCGCGAAGGCGCCCCCGGCGACCAGCGCGCCCAGCAGGTCGCCGCCCACTCCCCCGATCATGCGGTCGGGCAGCAGCAGGACGGCGGCGTCCGGGTCGCCGCTGAGGGTGAGTTCGGGGGCGTAGAGACGGCCGAGGGCGCCGTAGACGGGGGGCAGCAGGTAGAAGGCACCGATCAATCCGAGGACGGCGACGGTGGTGCGACGGGCGGCGACGCCGTGCGGGCTGGTGTAGAAGCGGACCACGACGTGCGGCAGGCCCATGGTGCCGAGGAAGGTGGCGAGGATCAGCCCGTACGTGGCGTACAGCGGCCGTTCCTCGCGGCTCTCGGCCTGCGACGGGGACAGGTCGCCGCCGCCGCTGCGCCAGGCCTCGGGGACGGGGGCGCCCCGGGTGAAGGTGAGCCGGGTGCCGCGCTCGATGTGGTGGGTTCCTGCGGTGAGTTCCAGGCGTGTGGCGGTGTGGGTCCGGCCGTCGACGGTGCCGGTCACCATGACGGTCAGCGGCCGGTCCAGCCTCAGGTCGATCGCGTCGTCGACGCGGACGACGCGCTGCTCGCGGAAGGTGGCCGGTTCATCGAAGGCGTGCCGGGGCGCTCCGTCGTGCTGCCAGGTGAGGACCAGGAACAGCGCGGGGACGAGCAGTGCGGTGAGCTTCAGCCAGTACTGGAAGGCCTGCACGAAGGTGATGCTGCGCATGCCACCGGCGGCGACGGTGGCGGTCACGACGACGGCGACGATCACTCCGCCCAGCCAGTCGGGCGCCCGGGTCAGCACGGTCAGGGTCAGCCCGGCGCCCTGGAGCTGGGGCAGCAGGTACAGCCAGCCGACACCGACGACGAAGGCGCCGGCGAGCCGCCGTACGGCCTGGGAGGCGAGGCGCGCCTCCGCGAAGTCGGGGAGCGTGTAGGCGCCGGAGCGGCGCAGCGGGGCGGCCACGAAGATCAGCAGGACCAGGTAGCCGGCGGTGTAGCCGACCGGGTACCAGAGCATGTCGGGCCCCTGGACCAGGACGAGGCCCGCGATGCCCAGGAAGGAGGCGGCGGAGAGGTACTCGCCGCTGATGGCGGCGGCGTTGAGGCGGGGACCGACGGTACGGGAGGCGACGTAGAAGTCGGACGTGGTGCGGGAGATGCGCAGGCCGAAGGCGCCGACCAGGACCGTCGCGACGACGACCAGGGCGACGGCGGGGATGGCGTAGCTGGAGTTCATCGGCGGCCGGCGTTCATCGGTGGGGTGTCAGCGGTCTTCGACGAGGCGTACGAAGTCGCGTTCGTTGCGCTCGGCCCGGCGGACGTACCAGTGGGCGAGCAGCACCAGCGGGACGTAGAGGCCGAAGCCGAGGACGGCCCATTCCAGGCGGCGGGCGTCCGGCAGCGCCGCGAAGAGCAGCGGGAGCGGGCCGACGAGCAGGCCGAGGACGGTGATCACGGTGAGGGCGGCGCGTAGTTGAGTGCGCATCAGGGAGCGGACGTAGGTGTGGCCGAGGGTGGTCTGCTCGTCGATCTCGGTGCGCGGACGGTAGGAGCCGGAGGCCTGCGGGTACCGCCCGCGCGAGCGGAGCCGGGCGTGCGGGACGGTCTGCCGGGGCGGGCCGGTGACGACGACACGGCGTTCGGTGTGGTCCTGGGGCACCGTCACGTCCTCCTCATCAGCAGGTCGCGCAGTTCGCGCGTGTGGCGCCGGCTGACCTGGAGCTCCTCGGCGCCGACGAGGACGCTGACGGTGCCGGCGTCGAGGCGGAGTTCGCCGATGTGGCGCAGGGCGACGAGGTGGCGGCGGTGGATGCGGATGAAGCCGCGGGTGCGCCAGCGCTCCTCCAGGGTGGACAGCGGGATGCGCACCAGGTGGCTGCCCTTGTCGGTGTGCAGGCGGGCGTAGTCGCCCTGGGCCTCGACGTGGGTGATGTCGTCGACGGCGACGAAGCGGGTCACGCCGCCGAGCTCGACGGGTATGTGGTCCGGGTCGGGTTCGTGGACGGGGATGCGGGGGGTGGCGCCGCGCAGTTCGGCGGCCCGGCGGACGGCCTCGGCGAGCCGCTCCTTGCGGACCGGTTTGAGGACGTAGTCGACGGCCTTGAGGTCGAAGGCCTGCACGGCGAAGTCCTCGTGGGCGGTGACGAACACGACGAGGGGCGGCCGGGCGAAGCCGGTGAGCAGCCGCGCGAGGTCGAGGCCGTCGAGGCCGGGCATCTGGATGTCCAGGAAGACCACGTCGATGGCCTCGGGCCCGCCCGGGCCGGACTCCAGGGCGCGGTTCATGCGGCGCAGCGCCTCGGTCGCGTCGCCCACGCCCTCCGCGCTGCCGATGCGGGGGTCGGCGTGCAGGAGGTAGAGCAGTTCCTCCAGCGAGGGGCGTTCGTCGTCGACAGCCAGGGCACGCAGCATGAACCCGGAGTGTAGGGGTGATCCGAACGGGTGGACATGTGCCGGGGGCGGACGTTCACGCCGGACGCGGTGCACACGTCGGCGGGGCGCGGGCCGGGATGCCGGTGGATACAGTGCCCGCATGAACAGCAGGTCCACGCCGTTCGACGAACTCGACCGGAAGATCATCACCGCGTTGATGGCGAACGCGCGGACGTCGTTCGCCGAGATCGGCACGGCGATCGGGCTGTCGGCCACGGCGGTCAAGCGGCGGGTCGACCGGCTGCGCGAGACGGGCGTGATCACCGGGTTCTCGGCGACGGTGAAGCCGTCGGCGCTGGGCTGGCGCACGGAGGCCTACGTCGAGGTGTACTGCGAGGGCGCCGCCCCGCCGCGGCGGCTGGCCGAGGTGGTACGGGACTACCCGGAGATCGCCGCGGCGATGACCGTGACGGGAGGCGCGGACGCACTGCTGCACGTGCGGGCGCGGGACGTGGAGCACTTCGAGGAGGTGCTGGAACGGATCCGGCAGGAGCCGTTCATCCGCAAGACGATCAGCGTGATGGTGCTGTCCCACCTGCTGCCGGAGAGCCCGGAGGCGGGGGCGAGTCATCCGGCCCCGGAGGAGGTTCCGGGCGGCGCAGCAGACGTGCGCTGAGCGGCTTCAAGACGCAGCGTTCCTGCGCGAACGCGCAATCTTTGTTTCTTGTCGGCCACGGTCACCACTTTCTACCGTTGTGTCAACCCCCAGTCACACACCGTGAGGAAGCGGAGGGACCCCTCTGTGCCCGAATCCCGTGTGCCGCGTCGGCGGCGCTACCTCGTCTGCGAGCCCAGACACTTCGCCGTGCAGTACGCGATCAACCCGTGGATGCATCCCGACGAACCCGTCGACGTCATCCGTGCCCTGGACCAGTGGCAGGCGCTCGTCGACACCTACCGGGCCCACGGCCATACCGTGGACACTGTGAAACCCGTTCCCGGCCTGCCGGACATGGTTTTCGCCGCGAACGCGGCGGTCGTCGTCGACGGCCGCGTCTTCGGGGCGCTCTTCCACGCGCTCGAACGCCGTCCCGAGTCCGTGCCGTACGAGGCGTGGTTCAAGACGGAGGGCTACGACGTGTACCACCCCGAGTCGGTGTGCGAGGGCGAGGGCGACCTCGTGCCGGCCGGCCGCTGGATCCTGGCCGGGACGGGTTTCCGCACGACCCGGGAGGCCCACAGCGAGGTGCAGGAGTACTTCGGGACGCCGGTGATCAGCCTGACGCTGGTGGATCCGTACTTCTACCACCTGGACACGGCGCTGTTCGTCCTCGACGACGAGAACATCGCCTACTACCCCGAGGCGTTCTCGCCGGGCAGCCGCGAGGTGCTGGCCCGGCTGTACCCGGACGCGGTACTGGCCACCCGCGAGGACGCGATGGCGTTCGGGCTCAACTCCGTCTCCGACGGGCGCCACGTGTTCATCTCACCGGGGGCGACACGTCTGGCCGAGCAGCTGGCCGGCCGCGGCTACGTCCCCGTCCCCGTCGACCTGTCCGAGTTCTACAAGGCCGGTGGCGGCATCAAGTGCTGCACCCAGGAGATCCGGGAGATCCGCTCATGACCGCACCCGTCCGTACCGAGGACCCGCAGGGAGCCCGTGACCCGCGTCAGACGCGTGGCTCGCAGGAGCTGATCCGCGCGGAGGAGCCGGTCCTCGCGCACAATTACCACCCGCTGCCGGTGGTCGTCGCCCGCGCCGAGGGCACCTGGGTGGAGGACGTGGAGGGGCGCCGCTACCTCGACATGCTGGCCGGCTACTCGGCTCTCAACTTCGGCCACCGGCACCCGGCGCTGATCGAGGCGGCACACAAGCAGCTGGACCGGCTGACCCTCACCTCGCGCGCGTTCCACAACGACCGGCTCGCCGAGTTCGCGGAACGGCTGGCCGCGCTGACCGGCATGGACATGGTGCTGCCCATGAACACCGGCGCGGAGGCGGTGGAGAGCGGGGTGAAGGTGGCCCGCAAGTGGGCCTACGACGTCAAGGGCGTGCCGGCCGACCGGGCGACGATCGTGGTCGCGGCGGACAACTTCCACGGCCGGACGACGACGATCGTCAGCTTCTCCACGGACGAGACGGCCCGGGCGGGCTTCGGGCCGTTCACCCCGGGGTTCCGGGTGGTGCCGTACAACGACCTGGCCGCGATGGAGGAGGCGGTCGACGAGACGACGGCGGCGGTGCTGATCGAGCCGATCCAGGGCGAGGCAGGGGTGATCATCCCGGACGCCGGCTATCTGGCGGGCGTGCGGGAGCTGACCCACCGCAAGGGCTGTCTGTTCATCGCGGACGAGATCCAGTCCGGGCTGGGCCGCACGGGCCGCACGCTGGCGGTCGAGCACGAGCCGGTGGTGCCCGACGTGCTGCTGCTGGGCAAGGCGCTGGGCGGCGGCATCGTGCCGGTGTCGGCGGTGGTCGGGCGCCGGGAGGTGCTCGGGGTGCTGCACCCGGGTGAGCACGGCTCGACCTTCGGCGGCAATCCGCTGGCGGCGGCGGTGGGCACGGCGGTGGTGGAGCTGCTGGAGACGGGCGAGTTCCAGCGCCGGGCGGCCGAACTGGGCGAGATCCTGCGGGACGGTCTGGCAGGGCTCGTCGGCAAGGGCGTCGTCGGATTCCGTTCGCGCGGCCTGTGGGCGGGCGTCGACATCGACCCGGCGCTGGGAACGGGCCGCGAGATCAGCGAACGCCTCATGCGGCAGGGAGTCCTGGCGAAGGACACCCACGGCTCCACGATCCGCCTGGCCCCGCCGCTCACCATCACGGCCGAGGAACTGACGGGGGCCGTCGGGGCGCTGGAGAAGGCCCTGGGGTAAGCACGGGCCGGGTGGCCGGGGCCGGGCTGTGAGGCGGCGGCGCGCTCCCGACGGCGGGACAGCGGGCCACGCCGGACCGGACCCCGGTCACCGGCGTGGCCCGGCAGCGCGCGGAGCAGCGGCGCAGCGGGGCGGTCCGGTCACCGGCGTGGCCCCGCAGGGCTCGGAACAGCGGCGCAGCGGCGTAGCGGGGCGGTCCGGTCACCGGCGTGGCCCGGCAGCGCGCGGAACAGCGGCGTAGCGGGGCGGTCCGGTCACCGGCGTGGCCCGGCAGCGCTCGGAGCAGCGGCGCAGCGGGCCGGGGCCGACCCGTCACCGGCGTGGCACGGCTGTGCTCGGGGTGCCGGTGGCTGAGGTCGGGTCGGGGCAGGGGCGTGGCTCCGGGTGGGGGCGTGCTCGGTGTGGCGGCCTCTCTGCCGCCGGTGCGACGTCTCCCGCCGTACCCGGTGCGCCGCCCCGACCGGCCCTGCACAAGCCGCCCCTCCTGGCCGAAAGGGTGAAGATTGAGGCAAGAGGTGGTAGACCACTCTCAGCGACAGAGAGGTCGGCCGTGGGCACAGACGAGGTGTACGGCGCTGCCCGGCAACGGTTCGACGTGGCCGACGCGGCGCCCCTGTTGCTCGACACACAGGGCGTGGTGACGGGCTGGACGAGCGATGCCCGGCGGCTGCTGGCGTACCCCGCTTCCGAGGCGGTCGGCAGGAAGCTGGCCGACCTGCTGGTCGCCGAGGACGCCGAGCGTGTGCCCGACCTGGTCGAGCGATGCCGCAGGGACGGCGGCTGGACGGGGCTGCTGACGGCCCGCCGCAGGAACGGGAAGCCGGTGCGGGTCGCGGCCCGGATCGCCTCGGCCGAGGAGGCGCAGGGCGGTGGGCGCTGGCTGATGCTCCTGTCGGAGTTGTCCGACGGGGCCGTCGGCTGGGACATGAGCCGCACGGTCCTGGAACAGATGGCGGCGGCTGCCCCGGTCGGCATCGCGATCGTCGACACGGACCTGCGCTTCGTGTGGTCGAACGCCGCCCTCGATCAGTTCGGCGGCGGCCCCGCGGCGCGCAGGCTCGGACTGCGTTTCGCGGACGTGCAGCCGGGGGTGAACGCCCAGGCGGTCGAGGCGCAGATGCGGCGAGTGCTGGAGACCGGCGAGCCGGTGGTCGGCTACGAGCACGTGGGCCATGTGCACTCGGCTCCGCTGCACGAGACGGCGCACATGCTGTCCTTCACCCGGCTCGAGGACGACCGGGGTCATCCGATCGGCGTGTACTACACGGTCGTGGACATGACCGATCGGCACCGTGCGCGACAGCGGCTGGCGCTGCTCGACCGGGCGGGCGAGAGCATCGGCCGCAGCCTCGACCTCACGCGTACCGCACAGGAACTGGCGGACGTGGCCGTGCCGGGACTGGCCGACTTCGTCACCGTGGACCTGCTGGAGAGGGTGCTGCACGGCGGCGAGCCGGCGCCCGGCCCGCTCGCGGACTCGGAGGAAGCGGTGGAGCTGCGCCGCGCCGGCTACCGGTCGGTGCAGGACGACCTGCTGGATGCCGTCATCGAGATCGGCGAGGGGGTGGCCTTCCGGGCCGATACGCCGCCGTTCCGCTGTCTGGCCACGGGGCGGTCCTGGCGCGCGGAGCGGGTCGACCCGCTGACCCGGGACTGGACGACGAGCACTCCGAGCGGCCGCCGGGCCACGTTCCTGGAACTCGGCCTGCACAGCGTGATGACCGTGCCGATCCGTTCGCGCGGCATCACCCTGGGCATCACGACCTTCTACCGGCGCCGGGAGCGGGAGCACTTCGACGAGGAGGACCTGCGGCTGGCCGAGGACCTCGTCGCGCGGGCGGCCGTCTGCGTGGACAACGCCCGCCGTTACACCCGTGAGCGGGACGCCGCGCTGGTCCTGCAGCGCAGTCTGCTCCCCCACCGGCTGCCCGAGCAGGACGCCGTCGAGGTGGCCGCTTGCTACCGGCCGGCCGACGAACTGACCGGTCTCGGGGGCGACTGGTACGACCTCATCCCGTTGTCGGCGGCCCGGGTGGCGCTGGTCGTGGGCGAGGTGCCCGGACACGGGATCGACGCCGCCGCGGCCATGGGGCAGCTGCGGACCGCCGTACGGACCCTGGCGGCTCTGGATCTGCCGCCGGAGGAGGTGCTGGCGCACCTCGACGACCTGGTGGCGCGCTCGGCGCGGGAGGAAGGCGCGGAGCCCGGGACGGTGGGCGCCCCGGGCACGCAGTCCGTGGGCTCCGGCTGCCTGTACGTGATCTATGACCCTGTCGACGGCGGCTGTGTCATGGCGGCGGCGGGCCAGCCCGCCCCGGCCGTGGTCCGGCCCGACGGCTCGGTACTGTTCGTCGAACTGCCGCAGGGGCCGCCACTCGGGGTGGGCGGACCGCCCTTCGAGGCGGTCGAGCTGTCCCTGGCGGAGGGCAGCACACTGGCGCTGCACACCGACGGGCTGCTCGCGCGGGGCGAGACCTGGGCCGTGGACGCGGGCCGGGACCGGCTGCGCCGGGCGCTGGAACAGGCCGGCCCGCTCGAGTCGTACTGCCGGTCCGTGGTCGACGCCCTGGTACCGGCCCACCCGTACGACGACGTGGCCCTGCTGATGGCCCGGACGAAACGTCTCGGCAACGGCCAGGTCGCCGCCTGGGACCTGCCTGCGGACCCGGCCGTGGTCGCCGACGCCCGCCGCACGGCCACCCGGCAGCTCGCGCACTGGGGGCTGGACGAGCTGGCCTTCACCACGGAGCTGGTGGTGAGCGAGCTGGTCACCAACGCCATCCGGTACGCCACCGGGTCCATCCGGCTCCGGCTGATCCGGGAACGTGCCCTGGTCTGCGAAGTCCTCGACGGCGGCGCCACCGCGCCCCATCTGCGCCACCCCCGTACGACCGACGAGGGCGGGCGCGGGCTGCTGCTGGTCTCCCAGCTCACCCAGCGGTGGGGGACGCGTTTCGTCCCCGAGGGGAAGGTCATCTGGGCCGAGCAGTCGCTGACAGATCTTCCCGACTGAGGCCGGTTGAGGTTCGCCCATACCGTGCGAAACTGGTGTGACCCCGGCGGCGGTGAGGCGGCAGCCATGGCGGAGAGCGCGATCGACTACGGTGCGGTGTTCCAGGCTCTGCCCGGCATGGTGGCGCTCCTGACGCCCGACCTCGTGTACGCGGACGTCAACGAGGAGTTCGTCCGGGTCTCCGGCCGCTCACGCGAGCAGCTGATCGGCAAGTACCTGTTCGACGTCTTCCCGGACAATCCCAACGACCCGGCCGCGACGGGCATGCGCAACCTGGAGGCCTCGCTGTACCGCGTCCTGGCCACCGGGGAGCGCGACGCCATGGCCCTGCAGCGCTACGACGTCGAAGACACCGAGCGGCCCGGCGACTGGCAGAAGCGCTACTGGAGCCCGGTGAACGCGCCGCTGCTCGGCCCGGACGGCAAGGTCGTGCTGATCCTGCACCGCGTGGAGGAGGTCACGGAGCTGATCCGGGCCCGGGGCGGCACGGCGGAGAACCCGGGCGGCCGGGCCCGGGTGCTGGAGGCCGAGCTGTACACCCGCGCCCGTGAGCTGCAGGAACTCAACGAGCGGCTGCGCCAGGCGCACTCCCGGGAGCGGGAGGTGGCGCTGGCGTTGCAGGAGGCGATGCTTCCCGCGCCCCGGCAGGTCCGCAATCACCCGGCCGCCGTCCGGTACCGCCCTGCCGTGGGCGCGCTCAACGTGTGCGGCGACTGGTACGACCTGGTCGATCTGGTGGGCGGCGACCGGATCGGCGTGGCCGTGGGCGACGTGGTCGGGCACGGGCTGGAGGCCGCCGGGGTGATGGGGCAGCTGCGCAGTGCGCTCAGCGCCGCCTCCCGGGTCGCCGACGGGCCGGCCCAGGCCCTGGACGTGCTGGGGCGCTACGCCCACGTCATCGACGGGGCCGAGTCGGCGACCGCCGCCACGACCTTCATCGACTGCGACCGCCACCTCATCACGTACAGCAGCGCCGGCCATCCCCCGCCCGTGCTCGTCCACGCCGACGGCGGCACGGAGTTCCTCGACCAGGCGACGGACACCCCGCTCGACGCCCGCCCGGACCCGATCCCGAGACCCCAGTCCGAGACCACGTACGCGGCGGGTGCCACGCTCGTGCTCTACACCGACGGCCTGATCGAGCGGCGCCACGAGGACATCGACGAAGGCCTGTACCGGCTCGCCGACGCCCTGCGCGACCATCGGGACCAGGACCCCGAGACGCTCGCCGACACCGTGCTGTCGGAGCTGCTGCCGCCCGGTGGCGTCACCGACGACACCGCGCTGATCATCGTGCGCCTGTGACTACAGCCGGGCCTTGCCGTGGTCGAGCAGCCGGACGCGGTCGACGTTCTGCCGGTCCTCGGCGTCCGCACTGGGCTCTCCGGCGAACCAGGCGTCCAGGATCTCCGTCAGCAGAGGCTGTGAGGTCAGGCGCAGGCTGAGGGCGAGCACGTTCGCGTCGTTCCAGCGGCGCGCCCCGTCGGCCGTGTAGGCGTCCGTGCACAGGGCAGCCCGCACGCCGGGCACCTTGTTCGCCGCGATCGAGGCTCCCGTGCCGGTCCAGCAGCACACCACCGCCTGATCCGCCGTGCCGTCGGCGACCTCTCGGGCCGCGGCCTCGGAGCACACCGCCCACTGCGGATCGTCCCCCGGGCGCAGCGCGCCGTGGAGGCGTACCTCGTGCCCCCGCTCACCCAGGGCGGCCACCAGGGAGCGGGCGACGGGTTCGTCCATGTCCGAGGAAACAGAGATCCGCATGTCTCGCAGGTTACTCGCCGGGGCGGCCGGAGCCACCGGCGCACAACCGCGGCCCGTCGGCAAGAGCCACCGGCCCGCCACGCACCCCCGGTATCTCGCCAGGCCACCCGTTCGGCTTGCCCGTCACCCGGGTGGCGCAGCACGCTGGTCCCGCGGTGCTCCCCAGCCGCATGTGCACCACCGGATGCACCCGCCTGACTGACCATCAGTCAAAAGGCGAAGGATCTGTGCGGTCCGCCCGCACGAGGTGCCCGGTGGACGCGCCTGCACCTACACTGGCACCCCACGACATGCCGGTTGACCTGCTGGAACGCGGCGGCTGAGGCCACCGCGAGAGTCGAGGAGCGCCCGCTTTGTTCTACTACCTGCTGAAATACGTGCTACTGGGCCCCCTGCTGCGACTGGTCTTCCGGCCTCGGATTGAGGGCTTGGAGCACGTGCCGGCGGAGGGCGCCGCCATCATCGCCGGCAATCACCTGTCGTTCTCGGACCACTTCCTGATGCCCGCGATCCTCAAACGGCGCATCACCTTCCTCGCCAAGGCCGAGTACTTCACGGGGCCGGGTGTGAAGGGCAGACTGACGGCCTTCTTCTTCCGCAGCGCGGGGCAGATCCCGGTCGACCGCTCCGGCAAGGACGCCGGGCAGGCCGCCATCCGCGAGGGCCTCGGCGTGCTGGCCAGGAACGAGCTGCTCGGCATCTACCCGGAGGGCACCCGCTCGCACGACGGCCGGCTCTACAAGGGGAAGGTCGGGGTGGCGGTGATGGCCCTCAAGGCCGGCGTCCCGGTGATCCCCTGCGCGATGATCGGCACTTTCGAGGCCCAGCCGCCCGGCAAGGTCATCCCCCACATCCACCCTGTGGTGATCCGCTTCGGTGAGCCCCTCGACTTCTCCCGCTATGAGGGCATGGAGAACGAGAAGGCCGTCCTGCGCGCCATCACGGACGAAATCATGTACGCGATCCTCTCCCTCTCCGAGCAGGAGTACGTCGACCGGTACGCGGCCGTGGTGAAGGCCGAGGAGGCCGCCACCAGGGAGCGGAAGTACCGGCGCATGCCTCTTGGTTGAGCTCTGCTGTCGGCAGAGGCCGGTTCCCCGTCCCGCCCACGGCGATCTACGGTCGCGGCATGAGACGAGCTGTGGTGATCGGGGCGGGCGGACAGATCGGCCGGCCGGCGGTGGAGGCCCTGGCGAAGGACGGCTGGGAGGTGACGGCCGTCTCGCGTGGCGGCGGCCGGGACGAGGGCACGCCCGGCGGGGTGCGGACGCGGCGGCTGGACCGTGAGGACGACGCGGCGCTCACCGCACTGATCGGCGACGGCTGTGACCTCGTGGTCGACCTGGTCGCCTACTCGGCCCGGCACGCACGGCAGCTGACGGGTCTGGCCGACCGGATCGGGGCGGCCGTGGTGATGTCGACGGTGTCGGTGTACGACGACGGCACGGGCCGCGGCTTCGACACCATGAGCGAGCCGGACGGGCTCCCGCGGTACCCCGTGCCGATCACGGAGGACCAGTCGACGGTCCCGCCGGGGGACGCCACGTACAGCACCCGCAAGGCGGCCCTGGAGCGCGAACTGCTCGCGGCGGCCGACCGGTTGCCCACGACCGTGCTGCGCCCGGGCGCGATCCACGGGCCGTACAGCCCGCTCCCCCGCGAGCTGTACTTCGTCAAACGCAACCTCGACGGCCGGAGCAGGCGGGTCCTCGCCTTCCGCGGCGAGAGCCTCTTCCACACCTCGGCCGCGCGCAACGTCGCCGAACTGATCCGGCTGGCCGCGGCCCGGCCGGGCTTCCGGGTGCTCAACGCCTGCGATCCGCGGCCGCCGACCGTGGCGGAGATCGGCGCGGCCGTGGACGCGGTCATGGGAGTGGAGACGCGGACCGTTCTGCTGGACGGAGCGGCGTCGGCGTCCGTGGGCAGGTCGCCCTGGTCGGTGGACGTGCCGGTGGTGTGCGACATGACCGCCGCGGAACGGGAGCTGGGCTACCGGCCGGTGGTGACCTACCGGGACAACCTGCCGGAGACGGTCGAGTGGCTCACCCGCCGGCTGACGGAGCAGGACTGGCGGGAGGCGTTCCCCACCCTTGCCCGCGCCTACCCGGACCTCTTCGACTACGCGGCGGAGGACGCCTGGTTCGCGGCCCGGCGGACATGAGGAGGGGGCGGCCGGTGTCCCGGCCGCCCCTCACCACCGTCGGACGACGGCTACGGCTTCGGCGTGGCGTGCGGCGCGCACGTCACGTCGGCGCCGTCCAGCTTGCCGGTGAGCAGATAGCTGTCCACCCGCGGGTTGATGCACGGGTTCACCAGGCTGGTGACGCCGTGGGAGCCCGCGTCCTTCTCCGTGATCAGACGGGAGCCCTTGAACCGCTTGTGCAGCTCCACGGCGCCCTCGTACGGGGTGGCCGCATCCCGCTCGGACTGGACGATGAGCACGCCGGGCAGACCCTTGCCGGTCTTGACGTGCAGCGGCGTCTGACGCTTGGTCGGCCACGTCGCGCAGGGGAGGTTCATCCAGGCGTTCGCCCAGGTCATGAACGGGTGGTCGCGGTGCAGCCGGGTGTTGTCCCGGTCCCACGTGCGCCAGTTGGTGGGCCAGGGGGCGTCAGCGCACTCCACGGCCGTGTAGACGGCGTTGCTGTTCTCCGAGGCCGCGTTGCCCGCCGTGTCGGACAGGTCCGGGGCGGCGGCGTCGACGAGCGCCTGGGTGTCGCCGGCGACGTACTTGCTGAAGACCGAGGCGGTCGGCGCCCAGGCGGAGTCGTAGTACGGGGCGCTCTGGAAGAAGGAGATGAGCTCGGCCGGGCCGACGACCCCGCCGAGGGGATCCTTCTTCGCGGTGGCGCGCAGCTCCAGCCACTTCGCCTGGACGGCGGCGCGGGTGGTGCCGAGGTGGTAGGTCGCGTCGTTCGCGGCCACCCAGTCCTGCCAGTCCTTCCAGCGGCCCTCGAACGCGACGTCCTGGTTCAGGTTGGCCTGGTACCAGATGTTCTCCCGGGAGGGGTCGACGACGCTGTCGACGACCATGCGGCGCACGTGGCCCGGGAAGAGGGTGCCGTAGACGGCGCCCAGGTAGGTGCCGTAGGAGACGCCGAGGAAGTTGAGCTTCTTCTCGCCGAGGGCCGCGCGGATGACGTCGAGGTCGCGCGCGGTGTTCAGGGTCGTCATGTGCGGCAGCATGGCGCCGCTGCGCTCCTGGCAGCCTTCGGCGTACTCGCGGGCCAGCTTGCGCTGGGCGAGCTTGTCGGCCTCGGAGTCGGGCACCGGGTCGGCCTTGGGCGCCTTGACGAACTCCTGCGGGTCGACGCAGGAGATGGGCGTGGACTTGCCGACGCCCCGCGGGTCGAAGCCCACGAAGTCATAGGCCTTGGCCACGTTGGCCCAGACGGCGTTCTTGTTGGTGACCCGGGCCGGGAAGCGCAGTCCGGAGCCGCCGGGGCCGCCGGGGTTGTACAGGAGCGCGCCCTGCCGCTCGGCCTGGGTGCCGGTGTTGCCGATGCGGTCGACGGCGAGCTTGATCTGCTTGCCGTGGGGCCTCGCGTAGTCGAGCGGCACGGTGACGTACCCGCACTGGATCGGCTTGGCCAGGTTCCAGTCGGCCGGGCAGTCCTGCCAGTCGATGCCGGCCTTCGCGGCCCGGGCGGCGGCGATCGCGGTGCCCCGGGCCTCCCGGTCCCGGCCGTGGCCGCCGGCCGCGCTCGCGCTCGCGTTCGCGGTGGGTGCCACGACGGCGCCGGCTATCAGTGTGGCGGTGACGAACGCGCCGGCCGAACCGAGCACCGCCACCCGCCTCTTCGGTCTCGAACCCCTCAAGGGGGACCTCCCCGTACCTCGTCGAGATCAGTACGGAGGATCCTCCCGGTTGTGAGGTCCCTGACAAAAGGGTCGGGCGTCCTTCTTTGCCAATCCGATAAACGGAGAGGTGGTTCTGCTCTACGGACGCCTACGCCCGCGGGAGCGACGCGAGGGCCTCGTCGAGCAGCCTGCGCAGCCGGAGGGCGTCCGGCGCCACCGCGGTCACCAGCGCGGCTGGCCCGGCGAGCGGCACCAGCGAGGCCCCCTCCCCCAGCACCGCGGCCGTCACCGGTTCGGCGGCGAACTCCGGTCGCACCACGACCAGTTGCCCGATCGCACGATGCCCGGCCATTACGGCGGGTCCGTCCCAGCCGCCCGACGCGCCGGGCCCGCAGGCCAGTTCCTGGTCGAGCACGGCCTGTCCGGCGACCCGCACGGTCAGACGGCTCGTGAGGCGGCCGGGTTCCTCACCGACGCGCCCGAGCACCTGTTCCTCGCGCAGCACGAGCCGGGCCGTGGGGGCGAGTTCGACGCGGGTGGCGACCTTCAGGTCACTGCCCTGGGCGGAGATCAACTGCTCCGGAAGCCAGTGCAGTTCGCCCTGGTCGGCGACGGTGAGCCGGACGTCGTACCGGGCGTCGCCCTTGGCCTGTCCGGGCAGTGCGATGGTGGCCGCGGCCGACCCGACGGACAGGCGCGCGCCCTCCTCCACCCGGCCCTCCACGGTGAAGTGGTCACCGCCGAGCGGCCCGCTCATCGCGCCGACCAGCATGACCCGCGCCCCGGCGCCGGCGGACCGCGTACGTCGCAGTGCCAGGGGCCCGTCGCTCTCCAGTACGGGCAGGGAGGTCCCGCCCCGCCCGTCGTCCCGGGCGACGATCCGCGCGACGGACCGCACCCCGGCAGCGGCACCCGCACCGGCACCGGCACCGGCACCGGCACCGGCACCGGCACGCACGCTCACGCGGTCCACTCGGCGAGCCGCGACCGCACCCACGCGGCGACGTCCGCCACCCCGGCCTCGCTGCGCAGCGACTGGAAGACCACCGGCAGTTCGGCCCGTTGCGCCTTGGCGTCGGCGGCCATCCGGGCCAGGTCGGAGCCGACGTACGGGGCGAGGTCGGTCTTGTTGACGACGAGCAGGTCGGCGGTGGTCACGCCCGGCCCGCCCTTGCGCGGGATGTCGTCGCCCCCGGCCACGTCGATCACGAAGATCTGCGCGTCGACGAGCCCCTTGGAGAAGGTCGCGGTGAGGTTGTCCCCGCCGGACTCCACGAGCACCAGGTCCAGCGGCCCCGCCATGTCCTCCAGGTCCTCCACCGCCTCCAGGTTGGCGGAGATGTCGTCCCGGATCGCGGTGTGCGGGCAGGCGCCCGTCTCCACGGCGGTGATCCGCTCGGGCGGGAGCACGGCCTCGCGGAGCAGGAACTCGGCGTCCTCCCGCGTGTAGATGTCGTTGGTGACGACGGCGAGCGACAACTCGTCCCGCAGCATGCGGCAGAGCGCGGCGACGGTGGCGGTCTTCCCGGACCCGACGGGGCCACCGAGCCCGATGCGGAGCGCCCTGCGGCTGCCGTCGGGGCGGTGGGCGTCCGCGCTCACGGTGGTGGGGCCGTGGTGGCTGTGGTCGAGGTGCATGTGCGGCTCCTTGTGGGTGGTGGGCACGGATGCCGGGGTGCGGGTGAGTGGGGGGGCTGGTCGCGCAGTTCCCCGTGCCCGCGAGGGGTTTGGTCTGCTCGGCGTTCGCAGGGCGGCGGGCGGCTACGAGGCGAATAGCCGTACAGGCCACCCCGCGTGCGCCTCCGCTCCGATCTCCAGCAGCGGTGCCGACCCGGCGGGCAACGCGTCGGGCCCCTCGGTGACCGCTTCCCGGGCCGCCTCCACCGCCCGGTCCGCGACCCGGTCCACCTCCGGCGCCAGCCGGGCCAGCACCCGTGTCGCGTCGAACGGATCCAGACTCAGCAACCGCACCGTCGCCGAGGCGGGCCCGCTCACACTCTCGTACGCCGCGCAGTAGGCCGCGTCAACCGGCCCCAGCCCCGCCGCCCGCGCCGCCAGTCCGAGCACCACCGGCTGATGGGCTCCCTTGGGAAACTCGCGCCCCAGTGCGTCCAGTTCGGCCGACGGCCAGGTCGCCCGGGCGGCCCGCAGCAGCTGCCGCCCCAGTTTGCGCGCGGCGACCCGCAGGGCGGGCGAGGGCGTACGGGCGTCCGCGGCACGGTCGAGTGCGACGGGGTCGATCCCGAGGGCGGCAGCCGCCGCGAGGCCGGCCGCCACCAGCCCCGCCGTGTGCAACCTCCCCCGGCAGAACGCCTCCAGGCTCGCCGCCCCACTGATCCGCCCGGCCTTGACCGCCGCCTCGGCACCACCGGAATGCGCATGGCCCCCGGCGGGAAACCGTCCGTCGGCCAGGACGAGCAGCGCTGCACGCGACATCAGACCACCCTCAGAACAGGAAGTACCGCTGGGCCATGGGAAGTTCGGCCGCGGGCGCCGCCTCGACCAGCTCCCCGTCGATGTGCACGGCGAAGCTGTCGGGATCGACGCGCACCTCGGGCCGCGCGTCGTTCTCGCGCATGTCGGCCTTGGTGACCTCGCGCGTCGACTCGATCGCCGCGAACCGCTTCCCCAGCCCCAGCCGCTCCGGCAGCCCGGCCTCGACGGCCAGGGGGGCGACGAAGTTGAGGGAGTTGGAGGCCGGAGCCCGCCCGATCGCCCCGTACATCGGGCGCGGCAGGATCGGCTGCGGGGTGGGGATCGAGGCGTTCGCGTCGCCCATCTGCGCGTAGGCGATCTGCCCGCCCTTGATGACGAGCTGCGGCTTGACGCCGAAGAACGCCGGTTCCCAGAGCACCAGGTCGGCCAGCTTGCCGCTCTCCACCGACCCGACTTCCCCGGCGAGGCCCTGGGCGAGTGCGGGGTTGATCGTGTATTTGGCGACATAGCGACGGACCCGGCGGTTGTCGGCCCGTCCGTCTCCGGGCAGTGCCCCCCGCCGCCGCTTCATGACGTGGGCGGTCTGCCAGGTCCGCATGACGACCTCGCCGACACGTCCCATGGCCTGGGAGTCGGAGGAGATGATCGAGATGGCGCCCAGGTCGTGCAGCACGTCCTCCGCCCCGATGGTGGAGGGCCGGATCCGGGACTCGGCGAAGGCCAGGTCCTCCGGCACCGCCGGGTTGAGGTGGTGGCACACCATCAGCATGTCGAGGTGTTCCTCGGCGGTGTTGACGGTGAACGGCCGGGTCGGGTTGGTGGAGCTCGGCAGCACGTACGACTCGGAGACCACGGTCATGATGTCCGGCGCGTGCCCGCCGCCCGCACCCTCGGTGTGGTACGCGTGGATGCCCCGCCCGGCGATCGCGGCCAGTGTGTCGCCCACGAATCCGGCCTCGTTGAGGGTGTCGGTGTGGATAGCGACCTGGATGCCGGTCCGCTCGGCGACGGTCAGCGAGGCGTCGATGACGGCCGGGGTGGAGCCCCAGTCCTCGTGCAGCTTCAGGCCGAGGGCGCCGCCCCTGATCTGCGACAGCATCGCCTCGTGGGAGACGGTGTTGCCCTTGCCGAGCAGGCCGATGTTGAGCGGGTGGGCCTCCATCGCCTCCAGCATCCGGGCGAGGTGCCAGGGGCCGGGCGTCACGGTGGTGGCCTTGGAGCCCTCCGCGGGGCCCGTGCCGCCGCCGACGAGGGTCGTGATGCCCGAGGAGAGCGCCTCGTCGGCGATCTGCGGGCAGATGAAGTGGACGTGCGCGTCGATCGCACCGGCCGTGAGGATGCGCCCGTTGCCGGCGATGATCTCGGTCTCCGGGCCGATGACCAGGTCGGGGTGGACGCCGTCCATGGTGTCGGGGTTGCCGGCCTTGCCGATGCCGGTGATCCGGCCGTCGCGGATGCCGACGTCGGCCTTGACGATCCCCCAGTGGTCGATGATCACCGCACCGGTGATGACGGTGTCCGGGGTGCCCTCCGCTCGGGTGGCCCGGGCCTGGCCCATGGACTCGCGGATGACCTTGCCGCCGCCGAACACGGCCTCGTCACCGGCGAGTCCGGGGCCGCCGGAACGGTCCTCCTCGATCTCGACCAGCAGATCGGTGTCGGCGAGGCGGATCCGGTCGCCGGCCGTGGGGCCGAACAGGTCGGCGTACGCGGCACGCGAGATCTCAGGCATCGAGGGCACCTCCGGTCTCCCCGCGCAGTCCGGGCACCACACGGGCCCCGGCCAGCGGAACGAGCTCCACGTCGACGGGGATCCCGGGCTCGAAGCGCACGGCGGTGCCGGCGGCGACGTTCAGCCGCTTTCCGCGCGCGGCGGCACGGTCGAACTCCAGGCCGGGGTTGGCCTCGGCGAAGTGGTAGTGAGAGCCGACCTGCACGGGCCGGTCGGCGGCGTTGAGGACGGTGAGCCGGGTGACCTCGCGGCCCTCGTTGCAGGCAATCGGGTCGTCGGCGAAGAGGAACTCTCCGGGAATCACGGCGGTCTCCCGTCAGACGATCGGCTCGTGGACGGTGACGAGCTTGGTGCCGTCCGGGAAGGTGGCCTCGACCTGGACGTCGTGGATCATCTCCGGGATGCCCTCCATGACGTCGTCCCTGGTGAGCAGTTTGCGTCCGGAGGACATGAGTTCGGCGACGGTACGGCCGTCCCGGGCGCCCTCGAGGATGTGCGAGGTGATGAGCGCGACCGCCTCGGGGTGGTTGAGCTTCAGCCCACGGGCCCGGCGCTTCTCGGCCACGTCCGCCGCCACGTGGATCAGCAGTCGTTCTTGCTCGTGCGGGGTCAGCTGCACGTCCCACCTCACAGTCGTCGCTCCGGGCCGTGCGGGACCCGGTTGCCGCGGCCACGGGGCAAAGTGCCAGGTGGCGTGGACCGGCAGGCTAATTGGACCGCGTTTCGGGCACGTTAACCGCCCTGTGATCCACCGGTGTCCCCGCCCTGCATTGCCCGTCAGGGCCCGCAGGCCGTCCTGGAGGACCTCGACCGGGGCGGGTCCGAAGAGGGACTGCTGCGCGATGAACCCGAGCACGGAGGCGATCACCGTGCGGGCCACGTGGTCCGGAGCCACGTCCGCCCGCATCATGCCCGCCAGCAGGCCGTGGCCCAGCAGGCCGCTGCCGAGGAAACCAGGGTCTGACTTTGACCTGGTGGGCGGCCCTCGGCCTGGGCGCCGTCCTGCTCGGCGGCTCCCTCCGGGCGCGGAAGCGGGACAGTGAGCCCGCGGCCGACCGCCGGGAGCTGTCGCCGGTCGGCTGAGCCCGCCTCGCCGCGCCCCGGCACACAGCGACCGTGCGTCCCCGCCGTAGCGGACGGGGGCGCACGGTCTTCACGTCTGCCCGGGCTTCTCGCCTGCCCGGGGTGGCCGGTCTACGCCGGGCCGGTCCTGCGGTGCTCCGCCGCGATGCCGAACCGCTGTGGTTCACCAGGAGCGGACGCGACCTGACGGACCGTGGACACCGCGCTCACCACCTGCTCCTCCGCGACCTCCGCGAGGTCGTGACCCTCTTCGAGTCGCCGCAGGTCATCGGCCGAGACAAGAGCGACGAGGGGCTTGCCGTGCCGGGTGACGACGACGCGCTCCCCGGCGTACACCACGCGGTTGATCAGGTCGGCGAGCTCAGCCCTGGCTTGCGTCACCGGAATCTCGTAGGCCATGTCCCCATCATAACGTCACGTACGTCCTGTACATTTTTTACAGAGACGGCTGTCGCCGGAGACGGCCGCACCCGCGAGGAGGGGGTTCGCCATGACCCGACCGTCCGCCCGCCATGCGCTGCCCGAGTTCACCGAACGCACGGGGTCCGGGCACCGGACGATGGATCCGTACGCGAAGCTCCTCGAGGAGCGGATCGTCTTCCTCGGGGCGCCGGTGGACGAGACCTCGGCGAACGACGTGATGGCCCAGTTCATGCATCTGGAGCACCGGGCCCCGGAGCGCGACATCTCGCTCTACATCAACTCCCCCGGCGGCTCCTTCCACGCGATGACGGCGATCCACGACACGATGCGGTACGTCTCCTGCGATGTGGAGACCATCCTCCTGGGCCACGCCGGCGCGGTCGCCTCGGTGCTGCTCGCGGCGGGCACGCCGGGCAAGCGGTTCGCTCTGCCCGACGCGCGCCTGGTGATCCAGCAGCCCGCCCTGCCCGAGCCGGTCAGGGGTCAGGCGAGCGATCTGGCCCTCCAGGCCGCCGAGCTGACGCGCGTCCGGAACCGGATGGAGGAGCTGCTCGCGCTGTACACGGGCCGCACCCGCGAGCAGGTGAGCGCGGACATCGAGCGGGACAAGGTCCTGACCGCCCAGGAGGCCGTCGCGTACGGGCTGGTGGACGGCATCATCCCCGGCCGCGAGGTCACCCTCGTCCCGCCGACCGGGCAGTGAGCCCCGATGCTCCCGCCCGAACTGCCGCCGCTGCCCGCCCTGACACGCGCCGAGGCGGAACTGATCGACCGTTATCTGGACGTGGTCGACCTGCTCGGCCGGATCAACCCGGCCCGGGACGGCGACACCTACCGCGGGCTGCGCGCCGCCCAGGCCCTGGTCGGCAAGGCGACCGCGCTGCGTGACGCCCTCGCCCTGATGCACCAGCGGGGCGAGACCGAACTGCACGCGCAGACCCTGGCCCGGGCGCTGCGGGTGCTGGACGGCGAGCGGCGCACGGCCCGCCTCAGCCTGCCCCCGGAGTCCGTCAGTTGACGCGGAATCGCCGCCCGCTCGCCCGCCCCGTCGGCGGAGCTCCGGGAGGTGAGTTGAAACGGACCAAAAGACGTACCCCTGTTCGGAGTAGGCGGGAGACCGATTTCGGGACCGTTCCGGTTGCGCAACGCGCGTGAGCCCAGGGCGGAACAGGGCATTCCCTCGCTGGTCCGGCGGTCCGCGAACCCGTGGACGGCGGTGCGAACGCACACGTGTCCACCCGAACGGGTGAGTGGTGAGTAACAACACAAATCCCCGGTTCCGTTGGGAAATCCGGACAGGCATGCGCCAAGATCCCTGACTGACGACAAGCCCCCGCCGCTGTGGCGGGGCGATCCGGGCGGACGCCGAGTCCTGCCGCCGCCCGGATGACCGGTCGACAGGAGTGGATCGGCAGGAGTGGAGGACCCAAGCACGACGGGTCGCCGGGACGGTCACGCCATGACCGGACCCGAGCAGCCCTTGGGGTGAAGCCGCGTCAGCGGCCGGGCAACTTTGTCAGCCCGAATCCGACAGGTCATCCTTCACAGGCGGCTGACGAAGGGTTGCGCATGACTGCGCTCAATCGTGTCCCGTCGCTCATGGCCCGGGCCGGCACCGCCTCGGCGCTCACCATCGCTGCGGTGGGCGGCTCGATCGTGGCGCCCGGCTTCGCCTCCGACGCCGCGGCGGCCACGCCGGCGACCAAGGCACTCCAGATCGCGGCCTCGAAAAAGGGTTCACCGTACAAGTACGGGGCCACCGGTCCGCACCGGTTCGACTGCTCCGGTCTCACGCTCTACTCGTTCAAGAAGGCCGGCAAGAAGCTCCCCCGCACGGCTGCCCAGCAGTACAACAAGACCCGCCACATCTCCGCCAAGAACCGCAAGGCCGGAGACCTGGTGTTCTTCCACTCGGGCAGCAACGTGTACCACGTCGGTATCTACGCGGGTAAGAACAAGCTCTGGCACTCCCCGAAGACCGGGGACGTGGTGCGGCTCCAGAAGATCTGGACCAAGAGCGTCTGGTACGGGCGCGTGAAGTGATCCGCCCGGCGTGCGGCGGCGTCCTGACGCGCCGCCGCACGCCGGGGCGTGACACGGGCCCGGATGGATACCCGTCACTCCATGGCCGAGCACCGTCCCTGCACCGCGCGCAACGAGACCCCGCTGCAACGCGCCGACCGCAACTTCGTCGAGCTGCTGCAGGAACTGCGCGTCACGCAGACGGGCGTACAGATCCTCTTCGCCTTCCTGCTGTCGCTGGCCTTCACCTCGCGCTTTGGGGACCTCGACACGGTCCAGCGCGTCACCTACGTCGTCACGCTGCTGCTGGCGGTCCTGGCCGCCGCTCTCTTCACGGCACCGGCCGCGCTGCACCGCTCCCTGTTCCAGCAGGGCGCCAAGCCCCGCATCGTGCAGGTCTCCTCCCGCCTGGCCACGACCGGCCTGAGCGTGCTGGTGTTCGCTTTCAGCGGCTCCGTGCTGCTGGTGGTCGACGTGACCACGGGCCGGTCCGGCGGGATCATCGCGGGCGTCGCGACTTTCCTGGTCTGCGTCGGCCTGTGGGGGGTGCTTCCGCGGCTGGTGCGACGGGCGGGACTGCGGGGGGAGGCGGACGGCTTCGGGGAGAGGGCCGGGGAGGAGCCGGAAGGGGGCGGCGTGGAGATCCCCGCGCCGATGCGGCGGACCGTGGGGCAGCCGTCGGGGCTTCGGGGAGCGCAAGCGCATCCAGAGACGTCGACACGGCATCGGTGACGGCCGCGGGCTCCGGCGGGCCGAAAGGCGCGGAGCGGTCGTCGTAGCGGTGGGTGGGGCCCGGATGCAGGGCGCGCGGGCCGGGATGCGTCGAGGGCACCCGCCGGGAGGTCTTTCAGGTCCTGCCGGCCAAGGATCTTGTCCTGCTGGGGGTCTCGTCCTGCCGGGGATCCTGGAGGCCGTGCCGTGACCGGTTACGGCTCCTGCTGGCCCGCCGTCGTCATCGGCTGGACCGGGACGGCCCACGGAAGCTCGATCGAGATGGTCTTGCCACCCTCACGAGTCGGGCGGATGCGCAGTCTGCCGCCGCACTCGGCGGTCAGCCAGCGGATGATGACCAGGCCCCGGCCGTTGTCCTGCTGGACGGCCGCGGGCAGGCGTCTGGGAAGACGCGGGTGGCTGTCCGTGACACCGATGCGCAGCCGTTCGTCGCGGTCCAGCTGGACGTCCACGGTGAAGGTGGGCGACTGGCCGAAGGTGTGCTGGACGGCGTTGGTGGCGAGTTCGGAGATGATGAGCCGGACGGTGTCGGACACCTCCGTGCCCTCCGGCAGGCCCCACTCCGCCAGCGTGCCCACCACATAGGCACGCGCGGCGGAGACCGAGGCGGGATCGCTCGGCAGAGTGACGGATGCTTCCAAATGGTCTGCCATGGCGACCTCGTCCCTTTCCCACGGGACCGCAGCCCGACACGGAGCGGATGGTTCGAGTACGGTCCCGGACTGGTGCTTCGTCGCCAGACTGCCACCAGAACACCCGTCAAGGCCGGGGATCCCCCAAGATATGCATATATCTGTCGCTCAAAGCGGTGAACTCTGCGACGCGAGACCGTATGTGGGTGGGTCCGAAGGAGTAAGGAGGAGCCCATGCAGCACGGTCCCGCGGTGCGCCGCCGAAAACTGGGCGCCGAACTGCGTGCGCTGCGCTCCTCGGCGGGGCTCACGAGCGGTGAGGCGGCCCGGCAGGTGGGCTGGCACCAGTCCAAGGTCAGCCGGATCGAGACGGGCACGAGCGGGGTGAAACCGGCCGACGTCCGGTTACTTCTCGACGCCTACGGGGTGGCGGACGCCCAGCTCCGCGAGCTGCTCATGGTGTTGGCGGGCTCCGACGACCACGACGGCCGGCACCACTGGTGGCACGCCTACCGCGGCGTGCTGCCGCCGACCTACCGGGATTTCATCAGCCTGGAGTCGCAGGCCGGCGCGATGCGCACGCTGGAGACCACCGTCGTCCCCGGCCTGCTCCAGACGCCCGAGTACGCGCGTGCGGTGACGCGGGCAGCGGTGGAGGGGCTCTCGGAGGAGAGGCTCGACACGCTGGTCGAGGTGCGTTTGGCCCGGCAGGACGTACTGCGCGCGGATCCCCCGCTGGAACTGAGCGCCGTCCTGGACGAGGCCGTGCTGCGGCGGGAGGTGGGCGGGCCGGGCGTCATGGCCCGTCAGCTGGAACGACTGGTCGAGGCGGCCCGGCTGCCCCAAGTGCGCCTCCAGGTACTGCCGTTCGCCGCCGGGGCGCACATCGGCGTCACCGGACCTTTCGTTATCTTGTCATTTTCGAACGCTTCTGATCTGGATGTGGTTGTTCTCGACCACTTGACGAGTAGCCTCTACCTCGAACGGAAAGAAGACCTCCAGGCCTACACGGAGGCCTTCAACGCCCTTCAGATCCACGCCCTTTCGCCCGAGGACTCGTTGGATTTCATCGCCGGGACAGCCACCGGCGCGTAAGGAGGCACCATGCGTGCACTGCCTCGTCACGTCCCCTCAAGCATCGAACTGAACGGCGTGCGGTGGTTGCGCAGCAGCTACAGCACCGGAGCGAACAACTGCGTCGAGACCGCCTGTCCGGCCACCCCGCCCTGGGCCGGGCTGCTGGCCGTGCGCGACTCCAAGGACCCGGCCGGACCCGCGCTGCTCTTCTCCGCGAGGAGCTGGGCGGCCTTCGCGGCCGGGGTGGACCGTATGTGACCGTGGCCGGTCAGACCTGGGTCGATCGGACCGTGGTCGATCGGACCGTCATCGTGCGACGCACGGCCGTGTCACGCCGACTCATGGCCGCGTCTCGCCGATCAGTCGTACAGCGCGTTCGATCTGCTGACCGGTCAGGTCCGCGCGTGCGGTCAGCCTGAGCCGTGAGATGCCGTCCGGCACGGAAGGGGGCCGGAAGCACCCCACGGCCAGGCCCGCCGCGCGGCACTGTGCCGCCCAGCGCACGGCGTCCTCGGGAGAGGCCGCCCGCACCGAGACCACCGCGGCGTCCGGACGTACCGCTTCCAGTCCCGCGGCGGTCAGGCGTGCGTGCAGTTCGCCCGCCACCGCGCGGGCTCGTGCCGCCCGCTCCGGCTCGCGGCGCAGCAGCCGCAGGGCCGAGAGCGCCGCCCCCGCCGCCGCGGGGGCCAGACCGGTGTCGAAGATGAACGTCCGGGCAGCGTTGACCAGGTGGTCGACGACCCGGGCCGGGCCGAGGACCGCCCCGCCCTGACTGCCCAGCGACTTGGACAGCGTGACCGTCGCGACGACGTCGTCCGCGCCCGCGAGCCCCACGGCGTGCGCGGCGCCGCGGCCGCCGTCGCCGAGGACACCCAGACCGTGGGCGTCGTCGACGACCAGCCCGGCACCGTGCTCCCGGCAGGCCTCCGCCAGCGCGGTCAGGGGGGCGGCATCGCCGTCGACCGAGAAGACGGTGTCGGACACGGCGATCGCCGTGCCGTCGTGCGTCGCCAGCGCCTTCGCCACGGCGTCCGGTTCGGCGTGCGCAACCACCTGGGTGCTGCCGCGGGCCAGCCGGCAGCCGTCGATGAGCGAGGCGTGGTTGCCCGCGTCGGAGACGATCAGGGAGCCGTGCGGGGCCAGCGCGGTGACCGCCGCGAGGTTGGCGGCATAACCGGAGGAGAAGACGAGGGCCGCCTCGAACCCGCAGAAATCGGCCAGTTCCCGCTCGAGTTCGGTGTGCAGTTCGGTGGTGCCGGTGACGAGCCGGGAGCCGGTCGAGCCGCCGCCCCAGGTCCGCGCCGCCCGGGCGGCGCCCTCGGTGACCTCCGGATGGCGGGCCAGCCCGAGGTAGTCGTTGCTCGCCAGGTCCAGGAGCGGCGAATCGGCCGGACGGGGGCGCAGAGTCCGTACGAGTCCGGCGCGGGCGCGCAGCTCCGCCTGCTCGTCGATCCAGCCGAACGCCATGGGTGGTCCTCCGGGGAATTTGTAGGCAGTGCACAGACACTAGCGGGACCACCAGCAGGTCAGTGTGTGGCAATACCCACACCTCGAAGCGACTCTGTTGTGCGAACTCTCCTTTGCCCCGAGCACCTCCTTAGGACAGGATCGGCTTCCATGGACCTGCTGAACACGCTGGTGGACAAGGGGCTTCGGCGCGAGCTGCCGACCCGCGACGAGGCTCTGGCCGTCCTCGCGACGTCCGACGACGATCTGCTCGATGTGGTGGCCGCGGCCGGAAAGGTGCGTCGGCACTGGTTCGGCCGACGGGTGAAACTCAACTATCTCGTCAACCTCAAGTCCGGCCTGTGCCCCGAGGACTGCTCCTACTGTTCGCAGCGGCTCGGTTCGACGGCCGGGATCCTGAAGTACACCTGGCTGAAGCCCGACCAGGCGTCCGACGCGGCGGCGGCGGGTGTGGCCGGCGGGGCCAAGCGGGTGTGTCTCGTGGCGAGCGGGCGCGGCCCGACCGACCGGGACGTGGACCGGGTCTCCGAGACGATCAAGGCGATCAAGGACAACAACGAGGGCGTCGAGGTGTGCGCCTGCCTCGGACTGCTCTCGGACGGTCAGGCGGAGCGGCTGCGCGAGGCCGGTGCCGACGCCTACAACCACAACCTCAACACGTCCGAGGCGACGTACGGCGAGATCACCACCACGCACACCTACGAGGACCGGGTCGACACCGTGCAGAAGGCGCACGCGGCCGGTCTGTCCGCCTGCTCCGGGCTGATCGCGGGCATGGGCGAGACCGACGAGGACCTGGTGGACGTGGTCTTCTCGCTGCGTGAGCTGGACCCGGACTCGGTTCCGGTCAACTTCCTGATCCCCTTCGAGGGCACTCCGCTCGGCAAGGAGTGGAACCTGACGCCGCAGCGGTGCCTCCGGATCCTGGCGATGACGCGGTTCGTCTGCCCGGACGTCGAGGTGCGGATCGCGGGCGGGCGCGAGGTCCATCTGCGCACGATGCAGCCGCTCGCCCTGCACCTGGCCAACTCGATCTTCCTCGGCGACTACCTCACCAGTGAGGGCCAGGCCGGCAAGGCCGACCTGGAGATGATCGCGGACGCCGGGTTCGAGGTGGAGGGCACCGACCAGGTGACGCTGCCCGAGCACCGGGCCGCCGGCGGGTGCCACGACGGGGGCGGCGTGTGCGGCTCCGGCGGTGGGGCGTGCGGCTCCGACGCGGAACCGCAGACCGCCGACTCTTCCACGGCCGCCGAACCGCGCACCGACCTGGTCGCGGTGCGCCGCCGGGGCGCCGGGACGGACCTCGCGCCCAATGCCTGAGCTGACCGCCGCCGAGCTGCTGGAACTCGACCGGCGGCACGTGTGGCACCCGTACGGCCCGATGCCCGGACGGCAGGAACCGCTCGTCGTGGAGTCGGCGAGCGGGGTACGGCTGCGGCTCGCCGACGGCTCGGGAGTGCCGGGCGGTGGCAAGGAGCCGAGCGGCCCGGGAGCGCCGAGCGGCCCGGGAGCGGCGGCCGGTCCGGGAGATCCGGCCGGTCCGCGCGAGCTGATCGACGGGATGTCGTCCTGGTGGTCGGCGATCCACGGCTACAACCACCCGGTGCTGAACGAGGCCGCCCGCGAGCAGCTCGGGCGGATGAGTCACGTGATGTTCGGCGGGCTCACCCACGAGCCCGCCGTACGGCTGGCGAAGCTCCTTGTCGACATGTCGCCCGAAGGCCTGGAGCACGTCTTCCTCGCCGACTCGGGGTCGGTGTCGGTCGAGGTCGCGGTCAAGATGTGCCTGCAGTACTGGCGTTCGCTGGGCCGCCCCGGCAAGCAGCGGCTGCTGACCTGGCGCGGTGGCTACCACGGCGACACCTGGCAGCCCATGTCGGTATGCGATCCGGAGGGCGGGATGCACGACCTGTGGACCGGGGTGCTGCACCGTCAGGTGTTCGCCGACCCGCCCCCGGCGGAGTACGACGAGGCGTACGCCGAGCAGCTTCGGTCGCTGATCGAGCGGCACGCGGATGAGCTCGCCGCGGTGATCGTCGAGCCGGTGGTACAGGGCGCGGGCGGGATGCGGTTCCACTCCCCCGCCTATCTGCGGGTGCTGCGCGAGGCGTGCGACGCGCACGACGTGCTGCTCGTGTTCGACGAGATCGCGACCGGATTCGGGCGTACGGGTGCGCTGTTCGCGGCGGAGCACGCGGCCGTCACGCCCGACGTGATGTGCGTGGGCAAGGCGCTGACCGGCGGTTACCTGACGATGGCGGCGACGCTGTGCACCGCGCGGGTGGCCGACGGGATCTCGCGGGGCGAGGTGCCGGTGCTCGCGCACGGCCCGACGTTCATGGGCAATCCGCTGGCGGCCGCGGTGGCCTGCGCCTCGATCGAGCTGCTGCTCGGTCAGGACTGGCTGGCGGAGGTCAAGCGGATCGAGTCGGGGCTGCGGGACGGGCTCTCGGCCGCCTCGGACCTGCCGGGCGTGAAGGACGTACGGGTTCTCGGCGCCATCGGGGTCGTCCAGCTGGACCACGCCGTGGACATGGAGGCGGCGACGGCGGCGGCCGTGCGCGAGGGCGTGTGGCTGCGGCCGTTCCGCGATCTGATCTACACCATGCCGCCGTACGTGACGGGCGACGCGGACCTGGCGCGGATCGCGCGGGCCGTCTGCGCGGCGGCGCGGGAGGGATGACATGCCGGTACTGGTGATCACGGGCACGGGCACGGAGGTCGGCAAGACGGTCGTGACCGCCGCCATCGCCGCGACGGCCCTGGCCGCCGGCCGCACGGTGGCCGTGCTGAAGGCGGCCCAGACGGGCGTGGGGCCGGACGAACCCGGGGACGCCGCCGAGGTGGCGCGCCTCGCGGGCGCGGTGACGGCGGCCGAACTCGCCCGCTTTCCCGAACCGCTGGCCCCGGCCACGGCGGCGCGCCGGGCCGGCCTGACCCCGGTCCATCCGCACGAGGTCGCGGAGGCCGCCGCCAAACTGGCCACCGAGCACGACCTGGTGCTGGTCGAGGGCGCCGGCGGACTGCTCGTCCGGTTCGACGCCGCCGGAGGGACCCTGGCGGACGCGGCGCGGCTGCTGTCGGCGCCGGTGCTGGTGGTGGCGCCCGCGGGACTCGGCACCCTGAACGCGACGGAGCTGACGACGCGTGAACTGCGCTCCCGCGGGCTGGTACCGGCCGGGATCGTGATCGGGAGCTGGCCGACGGCCCCGGACCTCGCGGCACGCTGCAATCTCGCGGACCTGCCGGACGTGGCCGGAGCCCCGCTGCTGGGTTCCGTCCCGGCCGGATCGGGCGCCCTCTCCCCCACTGCCTTCCGGGCGGCCGCGCCGCACTGGCTGGCGCCCCGGCTGGACGGCTCGTGGGACGCGGAGGCGTTCCGGGTACGGGAGGCACCCGAGGCGTTCTGAGGGGCCGGACGGGCCGGCGGTGAAACCGACGCGGACGTGATCGCGTGGTGCACTACGAACGTGATCGCCTCTGAAGGGACCACCGTGCACACGAACACACCACACCCGTCCCGCCGTACGGCCCTCACGCTGGGCACGGCCGCCGCCTTCGCGCTCGGCGGCGGCACCGCCCACGCGTCACCCGGCACCGCCGGCGTCACCGCGCGGCTGCGGGAACTGGAGCGGGAGCACACCGCGCGGCTGGGCGTGTACGCCCGCAACCTGCGCACGGGCCGGGCGGTGGTGTACCGGGCCGACGAGCGCTTCCCGATGGCCTCGGTGTTCAAGACGCTCGCCGCCGCGGCCGTCCTGCGTGACCTCGACCGCGACGGCGAGTTCCTGGCCCGGCGCGTCCACTACACCCAGGAGTACGTCACGAAGTCGGGCTACTCCCCCGTCACCGAGCGACACGTCGCGACCGGCATGACCGTCGGCGAACTGTGCGATGCCACCATCCGCTTCAGCGACAACACCGCGGGCAACCTGCTGCTGAAGGAGCTGGGCGGTCCGACCGCCGTGACACGGTTCTGCCGCTCGGTCGGTGACCGCGTCACCCGGCTGGACCGCTGGGAGCCCGAGCTCAACTCCGCGGAGCCGTGGCGCGTGACCGACACGACCTCCCCGCGCGCCATCGGCCTGACCTACGCCCGGCTGGTGCTCGGCGACGCGCTCGAGCCCCGGGACAGGGCCCGGCTCACGGACTGGCTGCTGCGCAACACCACGAGCGTGGAGAGGTTCCGCAAAGGTCTGCCGGCCGACTGGCTGCTCGCCGACAAGACGGGTGGCGGACGGTACGGCACCAACAACGACGTGGGCGTCACCTGGCCTCCGGACGGCCCGCCGGTCGTGCTGTCGGTCCTGACCACGCAGCCGGAGGAGGACGCCGCGGCCGACAACCCGCTGGTGGCCCGGACAGCCGCGCTGCTGGCGGCGGAGCTCGCCTAGCGGGCCGGCGAAACGACACCGGAGCCGCGTGGGCCCTGCTCACGACCCGCCGCCGCGTGGGCCCTGCCTCACGACCCGCCGCCGCCGCGTGGGCCCTGCTCACGACCCGCCGCCATGTGGCGCCTTCTCATGGCCCGCCGCCATGTGGGCCCTGCGCCCGCGCGGGGCCGGATCCTCGCGTCCTCGCGCGGTGGGCCGCAGGGGTGCGGCGGGCCCGGACGGGGGAGAATCCCCCCGACGCATAAGGCCGGCCTCGTCAGGGAGGTTCCCCATGCCGCTGCGCTCCGGCAAGGTGCCACGGGACGCCGTGCACCATCCGCTGTTCGCCCGCTGCTACGCGAGGATCAGTGTGGCCGCCGAGACCCGGATGGGCATGGGCCGGATACGCGGGAGACTGCTCGACGGGCTGTCCGGGCGGGTGATCGAGATCGGCGCGGGCAACGGGCTGAACTTCGCGCACTACCCGGGCACCGTCGCGGAGGTCGTGGCCATCGAACCGGAGCGGCGGCTGAGGCACCTGGCCGTGGAGGCCGCGCTGCGCGCCGAGGTGCCGGTGGACGTGGTGCCGGGCGTGGCCGAGGCGCTGCCGGTCAAGAGCGAGGGCTTCGACGCCGCCGTCGTGTCCCTGGTGCTGTGCAGTGTGCGGGACGTGCCCCGGGCGCTCGGGGAGCTGCGGCGGGTGCTGCGGCCGGGCGGCGAGGTGCGGTTCTTCGAGCACGGCCGGGGCGGCGGCCGGGCGATGACCCTCGCGCAGCATGCATTGGACCGGACGGTGTGGCCGGTGCTGAGCGGGGGCTGCCATGTCGCGCGGGAGCCGGTGCGGGCGCTGCGGGAGGGCGGGTTCGAACTCGGGCCCTACCGGCAGGTGCTCATGCCGGAGGAGGGGCCGAGGCTGCCGAGTTCGTACTGCGTGCTCGGCACGGCGTGGCGCCCGGCCGACGGGTAGTCACCGGGTCCACCGGCGCGGCTCCCGCTCGATGTCCCGTACGGACGCCTCGCCGCTCTCGACCATCCGGGCGAGGTCGCGGACCCGCTCGGGGGCGGCGCGGGCGGTGGTGTCGTCGACGCGCACGTTCAGCCGGGTCTTCGCCCTCCCTCGAAGCCGGCGCGGAGGGTGCCGGCACCGGCAAGCCGAGTCCGACCCGCGGAGGATACCGAGTGTGGGCCGGGTCACATTACCCTCGGGCAGGGTCGGGATACTGACATCCAGCCAGAGGAGGCGGCCTTGTCCACACCTGCTGCGGAGCACGCTCCCGGCCTCGCACCGGCCGACGGGATCGCGGCCCGCGCCCGCGGCCTCACCAAGGCGTACGGCGCGGGCGAGACGGCCGTGCTCGCGCTCGACTCGGTGGACGTGGACGTCGTCCGGGGCCGGTTCACCGCGGTGATGGGCCCGTCGGGTTCGGGGAAGTCCACCCTGATGCACTGCCTGGCGGGCCTCGACACCGTCTCGGCCGGTCAGGTGTGGCTCGGCGACACGGAGATCACCGGGTTGCGGGAGCGCGAGCTGACGCGGCTGCGCCGGGACCGGATCGGGTTCATGTTCCAGTCGTTCAACCTCATCCCGACCCTGAACGCGCTGGAGAACATCACCCTGCCGATGGACATCGCGGGCCGGAAGCCCGACACGACGTGGCTGGACCAGGTCATCGACACCCTGGGCCTGCGGGACCGGCTCGGGCACCGGCCCTCGCAGCTCTCCGGCGGGCAGCAGCAGCGCGTGGCCTGCGCGCGGGCGCTGGCCTCCCGGCCCGAGCTGATCTTCGCGGACGAACCGACCGGCAACCTCGACTCGCGGGCCGGTCTGGAAGTCCTCGGTTTCCTGCGCGAGGCGGTGGACCAGCTCGGGCAGACCGTCGTCATGGTCACCCACGACCCCGGCGCCGCCGCCCACTCGGACCTGGTGCTCTTCCTCGGGGACGGCCGGATCGTCGACGAGATGCGGCGCCCCACCGCCGAGGCGGTCCTGGAGCGGATGAAGAGGTTCGACGTGATCCGCACCCGCCCCGGCGACAGCGGCGCCCCGGCCTCGCCAGAGGAGAACTGAGCCCGTGCTCAAGGCGACCCTGCGAAGCTTCCTGGCGCACAAGGGGCGGCTGTTGCTCTCCGCGCTCGCCGTCGTGCTGTCCGTCGCGTTCGTCACCGGGAGCCTGATCTTCTCGGACACCGTCAGCCGCACCTTCGACCGGCTGTTCGCGTCCACCGCGGCGGACGTCACGGTCAGTCCGAAGGAGGAACTCGACGAGGCGGTGCCCTCCGGCCGCACGGCCACCCTGCCCGCCGCGCTCGCCACACGGGTCCGGCAGGTCGACGGGGTCGCGGCGGCCCGCGCCGACGTGAAGGTGAACGGCCTCACGGTCGTCAACGAGGACAACGAACCGGTGGGCCCGACCACCGGGGCGCCGACGATCGGCAACGCCTGGAACCCGAACGAGCGCAGCCCCGTGCGGCTGGACTCGGGCCACGCCCCGCGCGGACCCGGCCAGGCGTTGCTCGACGCGGAGACCGCCGGCCGCAAGGACGTGCGCGTCGGCGACACCCTCACCGTGATCGCGCCCCCGGGCTCGTTCAGGGTCCGGGTGGTCGGCATCGTCACGTTCAGGACGACGAATCCCGGCTCCGCGCTGCTCTACTTCGACCCGCCCACGGCGCAGGCGAAGCTGCTCGGCCGGCCGGGTACGGCGACCGGCATCTCGGTCGACGCGGCCCGGGGCGTCAGCGACGACCAGCTCAAACGGCGGGTGGCCGGGGCGCTCGGCTCGCACACCTACGACTTCAGGACGGCCGGCGAACAGGCCGAGTCGGACGTCGAGCAGCTGGGCGGGTTCCTCGACGTCATCAAGTACGTGATGCTCGGCTTCGCCGGGGTCGCCGTGCTGGTCGGTGTGTTCCTGATCGTCAACACCTTCTCCATGCTCATCGCCCAGCGCACCCGTGAGCTGGGCCTGCTGCGCGCGCTGGGCGCCGAGCGGCGCCAGGTCCAGGCGTCGGTGCTCACCGAAGCCCTGCTGCTCGGGCTGATCGGCTCCACCCTGGGGCTCGCCGCGGGCATCGCTCTGGCGGCCGGGCTGATCGGGCTGATGGGCCTGCTGGGCATGAACATCGACGCCGGCGAGATGGCGATCGGCTGGGTGACCCCGGTGGCCGCGTACGTCGTCGGGCTCGGCGTCACCTTCGTCGCCGCGTACCTTCCGGCCCGGCGGGCCGCGGGCGTCTCCCCGATGGCCGCCCTCTCGGACGCCGAGGTCGCCGGGGTGGGCCGGCCGTTGCGGATGCGCGCGGTGGCGGGCGCGGTCGTCGGGGCGGCCGGTGCGGCGGCGCTCGCGGGCTGCGCGGTGTCGCAGCAGACGTCGTCGGCGGCTTCCCTGCTGGGACTCGGGGTGGCGCTCACCCTGATCGCGACGGTGATCGCCGGGCCGCTGCTGGTGCGCCCGGTGATCCGGGTGCTCGGCGCGGCCTTCCCCGCCCTGTTCGGCTCGATCGGCCGGATGAGCCAGCGCAACGCCCTGCGCAACCCCCGCCGCACCGGAGCCACCGCGGCGGCTCTGATGGTGGGGATCGCGCTGGTCGGCGGGATGTCGGTGGCGAGCGAGTCGATGACCGCCTCGTTCGACCGGCAGATCGACAAGACGCTCGGCGCCGACTTCGTCGTCCAGAACAGCAACTTCCAGACGTTCCCGCAGGAGGTCACCGACAAGGTGCGCCGCACCGACGGCGTGGGCCTGGTCGTACGCGGGCGGTTCACACCGGTCGCGGTGCGTCTCCCCGACGGCGACCGCGTGGAGACCACGGCCGCGGGCTACGGTCCGCGACTCGACGAGGTCGCCAACATCACGTACACCCAGGGCGACTCGGCGGCCGCGCTCGCGAGCGGGCACCTGGCCATGGACCGGGACTTCGCGCGCGACCACGACGTCCGCGTGGGCAGCACCCTCCCCGTGGAGTTCCCGGGCGGACGCTCGGCCCGGCTGACGGTCGGCGCGCTCACCGACCAGGACGCCGCCGAGGGATTCGGCACCCAGGGCGGGCTGTTCTTCGGCCTGGGCACCCTGGAGCGGTACGCGCCGGGCGGACAGGACTCCGCGCTGTACGTCAACGCCGCCGCCGGCACGAGCGACGACGCCCTGCGCGCGGCCCTGGAGAAGACCCTCGACCCGTATCCGCAGGTGCAGGTGCGGGACATGGCCGACTACAAGCGGCTGGTCCACGACCAGATCGCCGTCCTGCTGTACCTCGTGTACGCGCTGCTCGGGCTGGCGATCATCATCGCGGTGCTGGGCGTGGTCAACACCCTCGCCCTGTCGGTCGTCGAGCGCACCCGGGAGATCGGCCTGCTGCGGGCGATCGGGCTGGCCCGGCGCCAGCTGCGGCGGATGATCCGGCTGGAGTCGGTGGTGATCGCGGTGTTCGGCGCCGTCCTCGGGCTCGCGCTCGGGCTGGTGTGGGGCGTGTGCATGCATCAGGTGCTCGCGCTCCAGGGCATGACGGCCCTCGCGATCCCGTGGCTCACGATCGTCCTGGTGGTGGTCGGCTCGGCGGTGGTCGGTGTCGTGGCGGCGCTGCTGCCGGCCTTGCGCGCCTCCCGGATGAACGTCCTGGCGGCCATCGCGCACGAGTGACGTCCGGATGGTGAAACGGTCTGACGCGGGTGGGCGCGAGTGCTGTGATCATGCGATGACCGATGTGCGCATCCGGGCCGCGACGCCCGAGGACCTCGACGCCGTGCTGGCCTTCTGGAAGGTGGCCGCCGAGGGCACGAGCATCAGTGACGACCGCGGCGGGGTGGAGCGGCTGGTGGAGCGCGACCCCGGGGCGCTGATCCTGGCCGAAGTGTGCGGTGAACTGGCCGGCACGGTGATCGCCGGGTTCGACGGCTGGCGCTGCCACCTGTACCGGCTGGCCGTGCACCCGGACCGGCGCCGCCGGGGCATCGCGACCGCACTCCTCGCCGCCGCGGAGGAGCGGTTCGTACGGCTCGGCGGACGCCGCGCGGACGCGATGGTGCTCACGCGCAACGAGACCGCGCACCGGACGTGGGGAGCGGCGGGTTACGGGGCAGAGGAGCAGTGGCGACGCTGGGTGAAGCCGCTCACCGGGTAGGCGCGGCCACGAGGTGGTGGCCGCACCCGCAAGAGGACTTTGCCCATCCTTTACTCTTGAATGGCCACTCGGTCCGGCATGAAAGGTTGTGAGCCTCCGCCCATGGGCGAGCCTCCCCGTGCGCGACATCGCGCGTTCCGCCCCGTCCTGGAGAACCATGGACCGGGGGTGAACCGATGACCGAAGTGCTCCTCCTCCTGGCGGCGATCGCCCTCTCGCTCGCCTGCGGTGCCTTCGTCGCGGCCGAGTTCTCCCTCACCACGGTCGAGCGCGCCGAGCTGGAGCGGGCCGCTGAGCGCGGCGAGCGGGGTGCGCAGGGCGCACTGAAGGCCGTACGGAACCTGACGTTCCAGCTCTCCGGGGCGCAGCTCGGCATCACCGTGACGAACCTGGTGGTCGGCATGCTCGCCGAGCCGTCGATCGCCGCCCTGATCGCGGGGCCGCTGGAGGACCTCGGCGTCTCGCGCTCGGCGTCGCACAGCGTCGCGCTGGTGATCGGCACCGCCCTGTCCACGGTGTTCCTGATGGTCGTCGGCGAGCTGGTGCCCAAGAACTGGGCGATCTCCTCGCCCCTGACGGTCGCCAAGACCGTGGGCAACGCGCAGCGCTGGTTCAGCGCCGCGTTCCGGCCCTTCATCACGCACCTGAACAACACGGCGAACCGGGTGGTGCGCCGGATCGGTGTCGAGCCTGCCGAGGAACTCGCCTCGGCGCGCGGGCCGCAGGAGCTGGCCGCCCTCGCCCGGCACTCCGCCAAGGAGGGCGCCCTGGAGGCGGACACCGCCGAGTTGTTCGTGCGGACCCTGAACCTCGCCGACCTGACGGCGGAGAACGTCATGACGCCCCGGGTGCAGGTCGTCGCGCTGGAGGTGCAGGCAACCCTGGAGGACGTGGCGAACGCGACCCGGGCGACGGGTCTGTCCCGGTTCCCGGTCTACCGCGGCACCCTCGACTCGGTCGTCGGCACGGCGCACGTGAAGGACGTGCTGGCGGTGCCCGCCGAGCGCCGGACCCGGATCCACGTCTCCGAGCTGATGCGCGAACCCCTGCTGGTCCCGGAGACGCTCACCGTCGACCGGCTCCTGGACCGGCTCTCCGGCAAGCGCACGATGGCCGTCGTGATCGACGAGTACGGCGGCACGGCGGGCGTGGCCACGCTGGAGGACATCGTCGAGGAGGTCGTCGGCGACGTGCGCGACGAGCACGACCCGCACGAGACGCCCGACCTGGCCGCGGCCGGCACCGACGAGTCCGGGCACGCGCTGTACTCGGCCGACGGCTCCGCGCGCGTGGACCACCTGGAACGGATCGGGCTGCGCGCGCCGGAAGGGCCCTACGAGACGCTCGCCGGGCTGGTGGCGTCGGTGCTCGGCCGGATACCGGCCGCCGGGGACACCCTGGAGGTCAACGGCTGGCACCTTGAGGTGCTGGACGCGACGGGGCGCCGGGCCGCCCGCGTCCGGCTTCGCGCCCCCCTCGACGACGAAAAGCCCGACGAGAAGGGGGTGGAGCTGTGACCGCCGTCCAGCTGCTGATCGGACTGGCGACGCTGGTCGTCAACGCCTTCTTCGTGGGTGCCGAGTTCGCACTGATCTCCGTGCGCCGCAGCCAGATCGAGCCCTACGCCGACCAGGGCGACCGGCGCGCCAAGAGCGTGCTGTGGGGCCTGGAGCACGTGTCCGCGCTGATGGCGGCCGCCCAGCTCGGCATCACGCTGTGCACGCTGGTGCTGGGCGTGGTGGCCGAGCCCGCGATCGCGCACCTGCTGGAGCCGGTGTTCCACGCGGTGGGCGTGTCCGAGGGCGCGGGACACGCGGTGTCCTTCGTGATCGCGCTGTCGCTGGCGACCTATCTGCACATGCTGCTCGGCGAGATGGTGCCGAAGAACATCGCGCTCGCCGAGCCGGTGCGCAGCGCGCTGGCGCTCGGACCGCCCCTGGTGGCGCTGTCCCGCGCCCTGCGCCCGGTGATCTTCACGGTGAACGCGTTCGCCAACGCCCTGCTGAAGCTGCTGCGGGTGGAGGCCCGGGAGGAGGTCGCCGCCTCCTACTCGGACGCCGAGATAGCGCAGATCGTGAAGGACTCCAGCGAGGCCGGCCTGATCGACGAGCGCGCCCAGGAACGCCTGCGTGACGCGTTGGAGCTGGGCCGCCGCCCGGTGCGAGACGTGGTGCTGCCGCTGGAGCGCGTGGTGTACGCGAGTGTGGGGGTGACCCCGGAGGAGCTGGAGCGGCTGTCGGCGGAGTCCGGGTTCTCGCGCTTCCCGGTGGTGGACGAGGGGCGGCGGATCGTCGGCTACCTGCATGTGAAGGACGCCCTGGACGCCGCCGGGCGCACCACGCCGTTCCGGCTGCGGGACATGCGCCCCATCGCCCGTGTGCGGGAACACACACCCCTCGACGACGTCCTCACGGCGATGCGGGGCAGCCGCACCCACCTCGCGGCCGTCCTCGGGGCGGACGGGCGGCTGGCCGGGCTCGTGACCATGGAGGACGTCCTGCGGGAGCTGTTCGGCCAGCGGGCCTGAGGAACAGGTCCGGCAGGGAGCGGGAGCAGGTCGGTCAGGCGTCCGGGACCCCTCCGACGGGACCGACCGACTGATGGGTATGTGCACGGGATACCATTTCCGTCGCCATGCAGACGAATCCCACGTACAGCAGCCTGGTCGCCCTCGGCGACTCCTTCACCGAAGGCATGTCGGACCTGATGCCCGACGGCACCTACCGGGGCTGGGCCGACCTGCTCGCCGCACGGATGGCGGCCCGTACGCCCGGCTTCCGGTACGCCAACCTCGCGGTGCGCGGCAAGCTGATCCAGCAGATCGTCGACGAACAGGTCGACGTCGCGGCGGCCATGGGCGCCGACGTGATCACCCTGGTCGGCGGGCTCAACGACACGCTGCGGCCCAAGTGCGACATGGGCCGGGTCCGCGCGCTGCTCACGGAGGCCGTGGAGAAGCTGGCCCCCGCCTGCCGGCAGCTCGTCCTGATGCGCAGCCCGGGCCGTCAGGGCCCCGTCCTGGAGCGTTTCCGGCCGCGCATGGAGGAGCTGTTCGCCTGCGTCGACGAGCTGGCCGCCCGGCACGGCGCGATCGTCGTCGACCTGTACGGCGCGCCCTCCCTGAGCGACCCCCGGATGTGGGACGTGGACCGGCTGCATCTGACGGCCGAAGGCCACCGCAGGGTCGCCGAGGCGGTCTGGCAGACGCTGGGCCACGACCCGGAGGACGCCGAGTGGCGCACGCCGATGCCGGCGACGCTGCCGCCGGGCTGGATGACGCGGCGGGTGGCGGACGCGCGGTTCGCCCGGCAGCACCTGCTGCCGTGGATAGGCCGCCGCCTGACGGGCCGCTCCTCGGGCGACGGACTGCCCCCGAAGCGGCCGGACCTGCTGCCGTACGAGGACCCGGCGTAGCCGCAGGTGGACGCGCCCGCGGTGCTCTCGTAGGTTCCGACGAAGACACCCGCGGCGCTGGCCTGCACGAATCGCCAGTAGAATCCGTCCACGTGACTTCCGCTCCCGCCAAGCCCCGCATCCCGAACGTCCTCGCCGGACGCTACGCCTCCGCCGAGCTCGCCACGCTCTGGTCGCCCGAGCAGAAGGTGAAGCTGGAGCGGCAGCTCTGGCTCGCCGTGCTGCGGGCCCAGAAGGACCTCGGCATCGAGGTGCCGGACGCGGCGCTCGCCGACTACGAGCGCGTCCTCGACACCGTCGACCTGGCCTCCATCGCCGAGCGCGAGAAGGTCACGCGGCACGACGTCAAGGCGCGGATCGAGGAGTTCAACGCTCTCGCCGGGCACGAGCACGTGCACAAGGGCATGACCTCCCGCGACCTCACCGAGAACGTCGAGCAGTTGCAGATCCGTCTGTCGCTGGAGCTGGTGCGCCACCGCACGGTCGCCGTCCTGGCCCGGCTCGGCAAGCTGTCCGGCGAGTACGGCGAGCTGGTCATGGCCGGCCGCTCGCACAACGTCGCCGCCCAGGCCACCACCCTCGGCAAGCGCTTCGCCACCGCCACCGACGAGCTGCTCGTCGCGTTCGGCCGGATCGAGGAGCTGCTGGGCCGTTACCCGCTGCGCGGCATCAAGGGCCCGGTCGGCACCGCGCAGGACATGCTGGACCTGCTGGGCGGGGACGCGGCGAAGCTCGCGGACCTGGAGCAGCGGATCGCCACGCACCTGGGCTTCTCGCAGGCGTTCACCTCGGTCGGCCAGGTCTACCCGCGCTCCCTGGACTACGAGGTCGTCACCGCGCTGGTGCAGCTGGCGGCGGCCCCGTCGTCGCTGGCCAAGACGATCCGGCTGATGGCCGGGCACGAGCTGGTCACCGAGGGCTTCAAGCCCGGCCAGGTCGGCTCCTCGGCGATGCCGCACAAGATGAACACCCGATCCTGCGAGCGCGTCAACGGCCTCATGGTCATCCTGCGCGGCTACGCCTCGATGACCGGCGAGCTGGCGGGCGACCAGTGGAACGAGGGCGACGTCTCCTGCTCGGTGGTGCGCCGGGTCGCGCTGCCGGACGCGTTCTTCGCGCTGGACGGTCTGCTGGAGACGTTCCTGACGGTGCTCGACGAGTTCGGCGCGTTCCCGGCGGTCGTCGCCCGTGAGCTCGACCGCTACCTGCCGTTCCTCGCCACCACCAAGGTCCTCATGGGCTCGGTGCGGGCGGGTGTCGGCCGGGAGCTCGCGCACGAGGCGATCAAGGAGAACGCCGTCGCCTCCGCGCTCGCCATGCGCGAACAGGGCGCCGAGCGCAACGAGCTGCTCGACAAGCTGGCCGCCGACACCCGCATCCCGCTGGACCGGGACCAGCTCGACGCGCTGATGGCCGACAAGCTGTCCTTCACCGGCGCCGCGGGCGACCAGGTCGCCGCCGTCGTCGCCCGGGTCGAGGAGATCGTCAAGCAGCACCCCGAGGCCGCGGGCTACACGCCCGGCGCGATCCTCTGACGCGCCTTCCCTGATGGTGCGTTTCACGCCCGAGGAGCTGGAGGCCGCCCGCGACCGCGTCGTGCCCGACGTGGTCGCGGAGGGTCTGCACGTCCTGTTCTGCGGCATCAACCCCGGCCTGATGACGGCCGCCACGGGCCATCACTTCGCCCGGCCGGGCAACCGCTTCTGGCCGGCGCTGCACCGGTCCGGGTTCACGCCGCGCCTGCTGAAACCGTCCGAGCAGCAGGAGCTGCTGTCGTACGGGCTCGGCATCACCAATGTCGTCGGGCGGGCCTCCGCCCGGGCCGACGAGCTGAGCGCCGAGGAGTATCGGGAGGGCGGGCGGCTGCTCACGGCGAAGGTGGAACGGCTGCGGCCGCGCTGGCTGGCCGTGGTCGGCGTGACCGCGTACCGCGCCGCCTTCGACGACCGCAAGGCGCGGGTGGGGCCACAGGCGCGGACGATCGGTGACACCCGCGTGTGGGTGCTGCCCAATCCGAGCGGGCTGAACGCGCACTGGACGATCGAGACGATGGCCGAGGAGTTCGCCCGGCTGCGGGAAGCCGCCGAAGGCTGATCGCCCACGGCGGCGCCCCTCCCCGGCGTGCGCCGGCCGGCCCTCCTTCAGGCGTCCGCGCGGCGCACCCTCCAGGCTCCCGCCAGGAGTGCGGCGGCCGACCACAGCGCGGTTACCGCGAGCCCCGACCACGGTCCGAGGGTGCCGTCGTACGTCTCCCGGAGGACCAACTGGCCTGCCTTGTCGGGCAGGAAGTCGGCGACGGTGCCCGTCGCGTCGCCGATCACGAACGACACGACGAGGATGAACGGCACCAGCAGCGAGAGGGTCGCCACGCCGCTGCGGAGCAGGGCGGCGATCCCCGCGGCGAACAGGGCCATCAGCATCAGGTAGACACCGCAGCCCACGACCCCGCGCACCTGCTCACCGGCGCTCAGCCCGTCGGCCGCCGCGCCGAGCGCCGCCCGCCCCACGAGGAGGGCGGCGAAGGCCGTCACCAGCCCCGCCAGCAGCGCCGGCACGGCGATGACGGCCGCCTTCGCCGCGAACCACCGGCCACGCCGCGGCACCGCGGCCAGGGAGAGCCGCAACCCGCCCCGGTGGAACTCCGACGACACGGCCATGGCCCCGAAGGTGACGGCCGCGATCTGGCCGGGAATCACGCCGGACAGGGCCGTGAACAGCGGATCGAACCCCGGGTCGGACACATCGGAGGCGGAGGCTCCGGCGAGCGCTGAGAACGCCGTGGTCGCCGCGAACAGCGCCAGCAGCGCCCCCGGCAGCGAGCGCAGCGTGCGGACCTTCAGCCACTCGGAGCGCAGTACGGGTGTGACTTCCATCGTCAGGCCTCCTGAGGCTGTGCGGTGAACTCGGTCTCGGCCCCGGTGAGGTCGAAGTAGGCCTGCTCCAAGGTGCCCTCCTCGGCGGCCAGTTCCAGGACGGGCACACCCGCGGCCGAGGCGATGCGGCCGACGTCGTCCACGCGGGCGTCGTGCACGGTCCAGTGCCCGTCCGGGTGTTCCTCGGCGTCGTGGCCGTGCCGGGCCAGGGCCGACGTGAGGGCACCCGGCTCGGACGTGCGGATGCGGACCCGGGGCCGCACGCGCGCGTCGATGAAGTCCCGCATCGGGGTGTCGGCGAGGAGCCGGCCCCGGCCGAGGACGACCAGGTGGTCGGCGAAGGACGCGGTCTCGTTCATCAGATGGCTGGAGACCAGGACCGTGCGGCCCTCCCCCGCCAGTCGGCGCAGCAACCGGCGGACCCACACGATGCCTTCGGGGTCGAGGCCGTTGGACGGTTCGTCCAGCATGACCACCTCGGGATCGCCCAGCAGGGCGGCGGCGATGCCGAGACGCTGGCGCATGCCCAGGGAGTACGTCCGTACGCGGCGCCGGGCCACCGATGCCAGGCCCGTCTCTTCCAGGACCTCGTCGACCCGCCGGTCCGGGATGCGGTTGCTCGCGGCGAGGACGCGGAGGTGGTCGCGGGCGGTGCGGGAGCCGTGCGCGGCCTGCGCGTCGAGCAGGGCGCCCACATGGCGCAGGGGTTCACGCAGCGCCGGGTAGGCCCGGCCGCCGATCGTGGCGGAACCGGCGGTCGGCCGGTCGAGGCCGAGCACCAGTCGCATGGTGGTGGACTTTCCGGCGCCGTTGGGGCCGAGGAAGCCGGTGACGCGGCCGGGCAGAACGCGGAAGGTGAGCCCGTCCACGGCTCGCCGGTCGCCGAACTCCTTGGTGAGGTCCTGGACGTCGATGCTGGTCATGGCAGCAGCGTGGCCTTGCGCAGGGGGTACCGGCCTCCCCCGGCGGTGGAGATCGTCTCCCCCGTGCGGGGGAGGCTCGCGGTCGGGGTGGCTGGCACGATGGCGCGATGGTCCGGATGCTGCGCCCGCTCACGCGGGCGGTCACGTACAAGCGCTGGCTGCACATCGTGGTGGCCATCGTGTGGCCGTCGCTGTGGCTGTTCGTCGAGGAGGCCTGGTGGACCCAGGTCACGGCCGCCGTGGTGCTCGGACTCGCCGGCCTCGTGCCCGTCGCGCGGGTCGTGGAGGGGTTCCAGGCCAGGTTGCTGCTGACCGGGCCCCGGCAGGGTGCCGAGAGCCCGGAGATCGTGACCACCCCGTCGCTCACCTGGGCCGATCGTGGGCGGACGGTGGTGTGGCTGGAGACGCGGCTGTGCCTCGGCTGGGCGGTGGCCCATGTCTCCGTCCAGCTGCCCCTCCTGGCGGTCGACCTGCTGACGGCGGGCCTCGGCCGTGGGCCCGCCGCCGGCGGATTCGTGCCCGTGGAGGGGACCCACTGGTGGTACGCGGCGCTGTCCCCCCTGCCGCTGGTCCTCCTCGCCGTGGTCGTGGTCTGGTCGGGCCGTCTGACGACCGCCCTGGCGGGGCGCCTCCTCGGGCCGTCGCGGGCCGAGCGGATGGCGGCGCTGGAGGAGCGCACCGAGCAGCTGCTGGAACGCACGCGGATCGCGCGCGAGTTGCACGACTCCATCGGTCATGCGCTCACGGTCGCGGTCGTGCAGGCGGGGGCCGCCCGGGCGGCGGGTGATCCCGCCTTCACCGACCGCGCGCTGGAGGCCATCGAGGAGACCGGCCGGGCCGCCCTGGAGGATCTGGAGCGGGTGCTCGGGGTGCTGCGCGAGTCGGAGAAGCCGGCGAGCGGCAGACCGACGCTGGCGGACGCCGACCGGCTGCTGGAGTCCGCCCGCGCCTCCGGGGCGAAGGTCGACGCCGAGGTGACCGGGCCGGTGGAGACGGTGCCCGGGCCGGTGTCCCGGGAGGGTTACCGCATCCTCCAGGAGTCGCTGACCAACGTGCTGCGGCACGCGGGCGCCGTCCCGGTGCGCGTCCGCGTCCACGTCGCCGACGGCACCGTCGTCCTCGCGGTCCGCAATCCGCTGCCGGCCGGTGTGTCCGGCGCCGGGCGCGGCAGTGGCCTGCGCGGGATACGGGAACGCGCGGCCCTGCTCGGCGGCCGGGCCCGGACCGGACCCGACGCGGGCGACTGGCAGGTCCATGCCGAATTGCCGCTGAGTTGATCTACGCTGGCCCGATGCCGGTCACCGTTCTCCTCGTCGACGACGAACCCCTCGTGCGCGCGGGTCTGCGGGCCGTGCTGGAGGCACAGCCCGACATCGAGGTCGTCGGCGAGGCTGCGGACGGGGCGGCGGTGATCCCTCTGGTGCGGCGACTGCGGCCGGACGTGGTCGCCATGGACGTGCGGATGCCGCTGCTGGACGGCATCGAGGCCACCCGGGCGCTGCTGCGGACGGTCGACGATCCGCCCCGGATCCTCGTGGTGACGACCTTCGAGAACGACGAGTACGTGTACGAGGCGCTGCGGGCGGGCGCCGACGGCTTCCTGCTGAAGCGGGCCCGGCCGGCCGAGATCGTGCATGCGGTGCGGCTGATCGCCGAGGGCGAGTCCCTGCTGTTCCCGGCGTCGGTGCGACAGCTCGCCGCCGAGTACGGCGACACCGGCGGGAACCGGGCGGCACGGGCCGTGCTGGAGCGGGCCGGGCTGACCGAGCGCGAGGCGGAGGTGCTGCGGCTGATGGCGCGCGGCCTGTCGAACGCGGAGATCGCCGCCCGGCTGGTCGTGGGGACGGAGACCGTGAAGTCACACGTCAGCGCGGTACTGGCCAAGTTGGGGGCGCGGGACCGCACCCAGGCGGTGATCGCGGCGTACGAGTCGGGGTTCGTGGCGCCGGGCTGACCGGCCGGGGGTGCCCGCCCCTCGCCGGGGTGCGCCCTGCCGAAGTACGATCCGGCCATCACGCGCACGACCTGGGAGGACGGACGGTGGGGCGGCTGACCGGCGGGGATCCCTCGCTGCTGCGAAGGATCAACTCCGCGGTGGTGCTGCATGCGCTGCGTGCCACGGACTGCGCGACGCTGACCGAGATCACACGGGTGACGGGGCTGTCCCGGCCCACGGTCGAGGGCGTCGTCGAAGGGCTCATCGAGGCCGGGCTCGTCGTCGAGAAGGCGGCCGAGGAGGGTGCCGCCCGGCGGCAGGGGCGTCCGGCGCGGCGCTTCCGGTTCCGGGCGGAGGCCGGGCATCTGCTCGGGCTGGAGATCGGGGCGCACCGGGTGGCGGCGCTGCTGTCCGACCTGGACGGCCGGGTGATCGGCGCGCAGGCCAAGGAGGTGCCCGAGACGGCGGGGGCCGACGAGCGGCTGGAGCGGCTGCGCGGGGCCGTCGCCGAGCTGTTGCGGCGGGCCGGGGTGGCCCGCGGTTCGCTGCGGGCCGTGGGCGTGGCGACCCCGGGGATCGTGGAGGCCGACGGCCGGGTGCGGCTGGGTACGGCGCTGCCGGGCTGGACGGGGCTGCGGCTGGGTGAGCGGCTGGGCCGGTCGTTCAAGTGTCCGGTGCTGGTGGAGAACGACGCCAACGCGGCTGCCGTCGCCGAGCACTGGAAGGGTGCGGCCACCGAGTCGGACGACGTGGTGTTCGTGCTGGCGGGGCTCAGCCCGGGCGCCGGTTCACTGATCGGGGGCCGGCTGCACCGGGGCTACGGCGGCGCGGCCGGTGAGATCGGCGCGCTGCATCTGCTGGGCCGCGGAGTCACACCCGAGACGCTCCTGTCCACCACGGACGAGCCCTTGCACCCCCTCGACGAGCAGGCGGTCGCCGAGGTCTTCGCACAGGCCCGCGAGGGCGACCAGCGGGCCCGCGCGGCCGTCGACCGCTTCATCCAGCGCCTCGTCCACGACGTGGCCGCCCTCGTCCTCGCCCTGGACCCGGAGTTGGTCGTGATCGGCGGCTGGGCGGCGGGCCTGGACGGTGTCCTGGCCCCCCTCCGCGAGGAATTGGCCCGTTACTGCCTGCGTCCCCCGGAGGTGACCCTCTCAGCCCTGGGAGACGCAGCCGTGGCGACGGGGGCCCTGCGTCTGGCCTTGGACCACGTGGAAGAGCAGCTGTTCACTGTGGAACGCCCCTGACGACAGCGCCCCGAAGGGGCGCGGGGAACGGCGCGACAAGCCACAGCGCGCCGGCAGCCGTCCGCACTCCGCACCCCTGCGTCGCCGGGCTCAGGACGCCCGCCGCTGAATCCCGGCGTGGATCTCCACACCCCCCGGGTCACCGAAGGTGAGGCGGCACGTGTCCGCACGATAGGTCGCCACGGACAGCGCAGCCGTACGCCCCAGGGAGACGAAGCGGGTCGTGACGACGAGGACCGGCGCCCCCGGCAGCCGGTCCAGCTCCTTCGCCTCCTCGGCCCCGGCGGAACCCAGCTCCACCGCGTTCTCCTGCCGCTCCGGCTCCAGCCGCTGCAGTTCCCGCAGCACCGCGCGCGCCCGTGCCGCCCCCGACGGCGCGTCGATGCCGGAGAGGTCGGGCACCGAGGGCTCCGGGATGTACAGCAGCTCCGCGGCCACCGGCCGGCCGTGCGAGACGCGGGAGCGCCGCACGATGTGCACGGACTCGTCACGGCCGGTCTCCAGCGCGTCGGCGACGCTCGCCGGCGGGACGGCCGCCGCGCAGTCGACGGGCTGCCAGGCGTCGTCGGAGCCTCCCGGCCAGGTGTGCGGCCCGGTGCCGAGGGAGACGCCCACGCGGGGCGGTGCGACGGTCGTGCCGACCCCGCGGCGACGCTGCAGCCTGCCTTCGAGTTCGAGTTGTTCCAGGGCCTGGCGGAGTGTGGCGCGGGCGACGCCGAAGCGGGCCGCGAGGTCGCGCTCGTTGGGCAGGATCTCGCCCACCGAGAACTCCGAGTCGAGCGCTTCACTGAGCACCGTCTTGAGATGCCAGTACTTCGGTTCCTGCACCGATTCCAGCTGCGTGGTCCCCACCCTGTCCTCCGCAATCGCCGTGGTCGGCGGCGTTTTAGCGCCCTTGTTTATTAAAGGTTGTTGCACTTCTCTGCGACCATAGGGCGGCCCTGATCCTTGGTCAAGACCAATGGCCGGGAACGTTCACGGGCCGTTCATGCAAGGCGGCGGGCCACTCCGGCGAGGCATCTAAAAGGCCGTCAGGGACCGCAGCTTGTCGGGGTTGCGCATGATGTAGACGGACTGGACGCGGCCGTCGGCGACATCGATCTGGAGCACGGAGTCGGGTCTGCCGTCGGTCAGGATCAGCGCGGCCGGGCCGCCGTTGAGCTCGAGGAAGCGCACGGACAGGCGGCCCGGGGCGCTCTTCTGCGCTGCCCCGACGAGGAACCGGCCCACCTTGTCGGCGGTCTGCAGGACCCGCAGCGGCGCCCGCGACTTGCCACCGCTGTCGCCGACGAGCCGGACCTCGGGGGCGAGCAGCGCCATCAGGCCTTCGAGGTCGCCGTCGGCTGCCGCGGCGAGGAAGCGTTCGGTGAGGTCGCGGCGCTGGGCGGGGTCGACCTCGAAGCGCGGACGCCGCTCCTCGACGTGCTTGCGGGCCCGCCCGGCCAGTTGACGCACCGCCGGTTCGCCGCGGTCGAGCATGGTGGCGATGTCGGCGTAGGGGAAGCCGAAGGCCTCGCGCAGCACGAACACGGCCCGTTCCAGCGGTGACAGCGACTCCAGTACGACGAGGACGGCGAGGGAGACGGAGTCGGCGAGCACGGCCCGTTCGGCGGTGTCCGGCACGGTGTCTCCGAAGTCGGTGACGTAGGGCTCGGGCAGCCAGGGGCCGACGTAGGTCTCGCCGCGGGCCTTGATCTGGCGCAGCCGGTCGATGGCGAGGCGGGTGGTGATCCGTACGAGGTAGCCGCGTGGTTCGCGCACGCCTGCGCGGTCACTGCCGGACCAGCGCAGCCAGGCCTCCTGGACCACGTCCTCGGCGTCGGCCACACGGCCCAGCATCCGGTAGGCGACGCCCAGCAGGACGGGGCGGTGGGCTTCGAACACATCGGTCGGGGTCTCGGTGGTCACGGCTCCATCCCAGCCCACCGGTGCGGCCCTGTCCAGGCGGAACCGGCACTTCCCGGACAGAATGGCCGACAGGGCGCCGTTGATCGGCGGCGACGGCTGCGGAGGTGACGATGCGGTACGCGGTGCTGGGCACGGGACAGGTCGGGCGCACGCTCGGCGGACGGCTGGTGGAGCTGGGGCACGAGGTACGGCTCGGTTCGCGCACGCCGGACAACGCGGCCGCCGTGCAGTGGGCCGCCGCCGCGGGCCCCCGGGCCGGCGCGGGGACGTTCGCGCAGGCGGCGGAGTTCGGGGAGGTCGTGGTGAACGCGGTCGGCGGGCGGGTGGCGCTCGCCGCGCTGGAGGCGGCGGGCGCGGAGCACGTCGACGGCAAGGTGCTGGTGGACGTGTCCAATCCGCTGGCGCTCGAGGAGGGCGAGCTGCGGCTGTCCCCCGTCGAGTCGGACAGTGTGGGCGAGCAGATCCAGCGGGCGTTTCCGCGGGCGCGCGTGGTGAAGTCGCTGAACACGGTCAACTGCCGGGTGATGGTGGATCCAGGCAGTGTGCCGGGCGAGCACAACGTCTTCGTCTGCGGGGACGACCCGGCGGCCAAGGAACAGGTGACGGCGCTGCTCGGGGAGTTCGGCTGGCCGGCGGAGCGCGTGCTCGACCTCGGCGGCATCCGGGCGTCCCGTGCCGTGGAGATGTGGCTGCCGCTGTGGGCCGGCCTGTTGCGGACGTTCGGGCACGCGGAGTTCAACCTGGAGGTACGGCGGGCGCGTTGAGCGTCCGGGCCGGATGAAGGTGGTGACACCTTGGGGCTACCCGCCGGTAGCAATTGCTGACAAGCTGTCTACGGCGTCCGTCAGCGAGTACAGCCGAGGAGCACCCCATGTCCGCCACCGTCTCCTTCACCGTCGCCTCCGCGCGGGGCGAGCAGAGAGTGACCCTGTCCTACACGCGCCGGGGCCGCGGCGAACCGCTGCTCCTGCTGCACGGCATCGGCCACCACCGGCAGGTGTGGGACCCGGTGATCCCGGCCCTGGCGGCCGAACGCGACGTGATCGCCGTGGACCTGCCGGGCTGCGGTGAGTCGGCGGCGCTCCCGGACGGCATGGCGCACGACCTGCCCACGATGAGCACGGTCCTGGCGGCCCTCTTCGAGGCGCTGGAGATCCAGCGGCCGCACGTGGCGGGCAACTCGCTGGGCGGCCTGCTGGCGCTCGACCTGGCCCGGGCCCGGCTCGTCCGCTCGGTCACCGCCCTGTCACCGGCCGGGTTCTGGAACGAGGCGGAGCGCCGCTACGCCTTCACCGTGCTGAGCACGATGCGGGAGATCGCCCGGCGGATGCCGCCGCCGCTGGTGGAGCGGCTGGCCCGCCCGGCCCTCGGCCGCACCCTGCTGACGAGCACCATCTACGCCCGGCCGGGCCGCCGTTCGCCCGAGGCGGTGGTCGCCGAGACGCTCGCGCTGGCCCGGGCCCAGGGGTTCTCCGAGACCCTGCGCTCCGGCCGGACCGTGCGGTTCACCGACGACATCGTGGGGACCCCGGTCACCGTGGCGTGGGGCAACCGGGACCGGCTGCTGATCCCCCGCCAGGGTGTGCGCGCCAAGGGCGTCATCCCCGGGGCCCGGCTGGTGCGGCTGCCCGGCTGCGGTCACGTCCCGATGAACGACGACCCGGCTCTGGTGGCCAGGGTCGTCCTCGACGGCAGCCGCTGACCGTAGAAGGGGGCGCAGCCTCTAAGGTCTCCCCTCATGAGGCCACCGCAGAGGGACCCGGGCGACGGCTCCGCGTCCGCCGCCTGGGAACTGCTGCTCCCCGCCGCGTCGGCTCCGGCACGCACGCGGGGCCGGTCCCTGCAGGCGGCACTGCGCGAGGCGGTCCGCTCGGGCCGTCTCGCGCCGGGCACCCGGCTGCCGTCGAGCCGTGACCTCGCGGCGGACCTCGGGGTGTCGCGCGGGCTGGTGACCGAGGCGTACGAGCAACTGGCGGCCGAGGGGTACCTGCGCAGCGGCCGGGGCGCCGGGACGTGGGTGGGCGCGGCCGTACGGGCCGTCCGCCCGCGGGCGCACGATCTCGCTCCCCGCGCGTCCGGCACCCGCGCGGACTTCGTGCCCGGGACGCCCGACCTGGCACTGTTCCCGCGCGCGGCGTGGGCCGCCGCGCAGCGCGCCGTGCTCGCGGAACTGCCGCACCAGGAGCTGGGCTACCCCGACCCTCGCGGGCTGCCGAGGCTGCGCACCGCACTGGCCGAACTGCTCGCCCGGCGACGCGGCGTGGTGGCCGACCCCGAGCGGATCGTGGTCGTCTCGGGCGTGGCCCAGGCGACGGCCCTGCTCGGTTTCGCGCTGCACGCGCGCGGACTGCGCACGGTCGGCGTGGAGGACCCGGGCAGTCCCCAGCACGACGCGCTGTACGCCTCGGCCGGGGTCGCCGCCGTACCGCTGCCGCTGGACGACGAGGGTGTCGCCCTGGAGCCGCTGCGGGCGTCCGGCGTACGGGCCGTGGTGACGACACCGGCCCACCAGTTCCCCACCGGCATCGCCTGCTCGGCCGAACGGCGGGCCGAACTGCTGGACTGGGCGCGGTCGGTGGACGGAATCGTCCTGGAGGACGACTACGACGGCGACTTCCGTTACGACCGTGCCCCCGTCGGCGCGCTCCAGGGCCTCGACCCGGAGCGCGTGGCCTACACGGGCTCGGTCAGCAAGTCCCTCGCCCCGGGCCTGCGGCTGGGCTGGCTGCTGGTGCCCGAGTCCTGGACGGAGGAGGTCGTCGAACGCAAGCGGACGATGGATCTCGGCCACCCGGCCCTCGACCAGGCGCTGTTCGCCCGCTTCCTGGAGCGCGGCGACTACGACCGTCAACTGCGCCGCTGCCAGCGCGCCTACCGGGACCGGCGGGACGCGCTGGTCGCCGCCCTGGACGCCCACTTCCCGGGCTCGGAGGTGTCGGGAATCGCCGCGGGTCTGCACGTGATCGCCACTCTGCCGCGGCGGTACGGGCCCGAGGAGCGGTTCCTCGCGCGCATGGCGGAGGCCGGGGTGGCGGTGCGCGCGCTCTCGGCCTACGCCCACACACCGGCCGGGCCGGCCGGCGAGGTCCGGCTGGTGCTGGGATACGCCCATGTGCCGCCCGCCCGGATCGCCGAGGGCGTGCGCCTGATGGCGCAGGCCGCAACCGGGTGAGCCGACCGGTTCGCGCGTTCCCTCACCCTGCGGTCAGTTGTTCACTTGAGGTTCGTGTGTGCGCCGCGACGTGCCAGTAGGTGTGGCTCTGCACACTTGGCCGGATCCCGTCCCCGGAGGCGTATCCATGTCCCAGTCCCACCGACCGTCGCCCGGGCGCCGCAGCGTCCTGAGGGGCTCCCTCGCCGCGTCGGCCGCCCTGACCCTGCCCACCGCCCTCGGCGCGGCGCCCGCGTTCGCACGCTCCGGGCGCCCGAGCGCGCGGTGGGGCGTGCAGGCCGGTGACGTGACCTGCGACTCCGGGCTGGTGTGGGTGCGCTCCGACCGCCCGGCCCGCATGATCGTGGAGACGTCGGCGACCGAGTCGTTCCGCAACCCTCACCGATGGCACGGCCCCCTGCTGGGCGCGGACACCGACTTCACCGGTACGACCCGGCTGCGCGGTCTGCCGGCCGGCGAACAGATCCACTACCGCGTGCTGCTGGCCGACCCGGACGACCCGCGCCGCGCCGGCGAGCCGGTCACCGGCACGTTCCGCACGGCATCCGCCAAGCGCCGCGACGGCGTGCGGTTCGTCTGGTCCGGCGACCTCGCGGGGCAGGGCTGGGGCATCAACCCGGAGCGCGGCGGCTACCGCATCTACGACGCGATGGGCGCCCTGGACCCGGACTTCTTCCTCTGCAGCGGCGACAACATCTACGCCGACGGCCCGATCACCGGGACCGTGGCCCTGCCCGACGGGCGGACCTGGCGCAACGTCACGACCGAGGAGAAGGCGAAGGTCGCCGAGACCCTGGCGGAGTTCCGCGGCAACTTCCGCTACAACCTGCTGGACGAGAACCTGCGCGCCTTCAACGCGCGAGTCCCGTCCATCGTCCAGTGGGACGACCACGAGGTCGTCAACAACTGGTACCCGGGCGAGATCCTCACCGACACCCGCTACACCGAGAAGAGCGTCGACGTGCTCGCCGCCCGCGCACGCCGGGCGTTCTCCGAGTACTTCCCGATCTCCACGCTGCGCCGCCCCGACGGCCGGGTGTACCGCGTGCAGCACCACGGCCCGCTGCTGGACGTGTTCGTCCTGGACATGCGCACCTACCGCAACGCGAACTCGCCCGACGACCAGACCACCGACCCGCAGGGCATCCTCGGCCGTGAGCAACTGGAGTGGCTCAAGCGCGAGCTGTCCCGCTCGCGGGCGGTGTGGAAGGTGATCGCCTCCGACATGCCGCTCGGACTGGTCGTCCCGGACGCGCCGAACATCGACGCCGTCGCGCAGGGCGACCCCGGCGAGCCCCTCGGCCGCGAGCTGCAGATCGCCGAACTGCTGCGGTTCGTCAAGCACCGGCGGATCACCGGCACCGTGTGGCTCACGGCCGACGTCCACCACACCTCGGCGCAGCACTACCAGCCGTCGAAGGCCGCCTTCACGGACTTCGAGCCGTTCTGGGAGTTCGTCTCGGGCCCGCTCAACGCCGGTGCCTTCCCCGCGAACGCGCTCGACGGCACCTTCGGCCCGGACCGCGTGTTCGTGAAGGCCCCGGCCACGGCCAACGTCTCTCCCGACGGCGGCTACCAGTTCTTCGGCGAGGTCGACATCGACGGCGAGAGCGCTGAGCTGACGGTGCGTCTGCGCGAGCAGGACGGCACCGTGCTGTTCACGAAGACGCTCCGGCCGGGCCTGGTCGGCCAGTAGGCACACAGCGCAACGTTTGAAGCGTCGACAAAGGGGGCAAACTGCCTCCTTTACCCGCCGGTCACAATGCGTTCGCGATCACGCAACACCGTTCCGTCACAGTGGGTGCATGACGCGAGAAGTGACCCATGTGACGCACACCGACGACAACTGCCGCCCCGCCACCTCGTGGCAGCGGGTGGCGGCGGCGTTCCACGCCTGGCGGACACGGCGCCAGGAACACGCACCGCCGACGAGTGATACCGGGTCCCCGGCGCCGGAGACGGTGCCGGGGGCGCACACGCTGTGGCGGATGCGGACCACGGTCCAGGAGGAGCCGGGGGCGCTGGCGGCGCTGTGCGGCGCCCTGGCCGGGCAGCGCGTCGACATCGTGAGCCTCCAGACGCACCCGCTCGCCGAGGGCACGGTCGACGAGTTCCTGCTGCGGGGCCCGGCGGATCTGCCGGCGTCCGCGATCACCACGGCCGTCGGTTCGGCCGGCGGCACCGACACCTGGATCGAGCGGGCCGACGCCCACGACCTGGTGGACGCGCCGACCCGGGTCCTCGGACTCGCCGCCCGCACCGCCCTCGACTCGGCGGAACTCCCCCTCGCACTGCGGCAGTTGCTGGGCCGCTGCACGATCCGGTCCCGGCCCGCCCCATCCGGTGCCGGCCGGGCGCCCGAGAGCCTCGCCGTGGAGGGGGCCCTCGACGACACGGTGATGCGGCTGCGCGCTCCGGAAGGCGGCCTGATCATCGTGGAGCGGCCGTATCTGCCGTTCACCCCGACCGAGTTCGCCCGGGCGCGGGCCCTGGTCGAGCTGGACGCCCGGCTCGGGCCCCGGCTGCCGCACGGGCAGGACGTCTTCACGCTCGCCGAGGGCAGCGACATCACCGTGCGGCGGGCCGACACACGCGACCTCGAAGCGGCCAGGGCGATGCACGAGCGGTGCTCGCCGCGCACGCTGAAGCAGCGCTATCACGGGCCCGTCCGTGACGCCGACCGGTACCTCAACCACCTGCTCAGTCCGCGCTACGGCCGCACGCTCGCCGTGCAGACGGCCTCCGGGCGGATCGTCGGACTCGGTCACCTCCTGTGGGACGGGGACGAGACCGAGGTCGCGCTGCTCGTCGAGGACGCCTGGCAGCGGCGGGGTGTCGGGGCGGAGCTGCTGGCGCGGCTCGTGGCACTGGCCGTCGAGGCGAGGTGCTCCAGCGTGTACGCCGTGACGCAGTCGTCCAACACGGGCATGGTCGCGGCGATGCGGGGGCTGGGGCTGCCTCTGGACTATCAGGTCGAGGAGGGGACGCTGGTGATCACGGCGCGGCTGGGTGAGGCGGTCGTGACGGGCGCGGAGGAGCTGGGGAGCGCCTCCGCGCCGTAGGGACGTGCGTCAGTTGGCGAGGGCGGGTGCCTCGTGCCCGCTCGCGCGGTTCCCCGTGCCCCTTTCGGGGCGTCGTCCCAGGGCGGCGTCCAGATCCGACCAGAGGTCCTCCACGTCCTCCAGGCCCACCGACATGCGCAGGAGCCGGTCGCTCACGCCGGCTCCCCTGCGGTCGTCCTCGTCGACGATGCGGTGGCTGATGGACGCCGGGTGCTGGATGAGTGTGTCCACGCTGCCGAGGCTCACCGCCGGGGTGATCAGGCGGACCGCGCCGATCACCTCGTGCGGGTCGCCGTGCACCTCGAAGGCGACCATCGCGCCGCCGATGCGCGGGTAGTGAACCCGGGCGACCCGCGGGTCGGCGGCGAGGCGCCCGGCCAGTTCGGCGGCCGTGGCGGAGGCCGCCCGGACCCGGACGGGGAGGGTGGACAGGCCGCGCAGCAGCAGGTAGCCGGCCAGCGGGTGCAGGACGCCGCCGGTGGCGAAGCGCACCTGGCGCAGCCGGCCCGCGAACTCCTCGTCGCAGGCGACCACACCGGCCAGGACGTCGCCGTGGCCGCCGAGGTACTTGGTGGCGCTGTGCAGCACCAGCCGGGCGCCGTGCTCGGCCGGGCGCTGGAGGACCGGCGTGGCGAAGGTGTTGTCCACCAGCAGCGGCACCGAACCGCAGGCGTGTGCGACGGCCCGCAGGTCGACCTCGGCGAGGGTGGGGTTGGCCGGGGACTCGACCAGGACCAGTCCGGTGTCCGGCCGCAGGGCGTCGGCGACGCCGGCCGGGTCGGTCCAGGTCACCTCGGAGCCCAGCAGCCCGGCGGTGAGCAGGTGGTCGCTGCAGCCGTAGAGGGGGCGTACCGCGACGACGTGCCGCAGGCCCATGGAGCCGCGCACGAGCAGCACGGCGCTGAGCGCGGCCATGCCGCTGGCGAAGGCGACCGCCGCCTCGGTGCCCTCCAGGCGGGCCAGGGCCGTCTCGAAACGGGCCACGGTCGGGTTGCCGAGCCGTCCGTAGACGGGCGGGCCGTCCGGCTCGGCGCCGGTGGTGGCGAAGGCGTCGATGCGGGCCGCCTCGCCGCGGCTGTCGTACGACGGGTAGGTGGTGGACAGGTCGATCGGCGGGGCGTGCAGCCCCTGGCGGGCGAGGTCGTCCCGGCCGGCGTGCACGGCCTCGGTGGCGAGGGCTCGCGGTGCGGTGCGTATGTCGTCGACGGCGCGCGGGCTCGTTGTGTCCATGTCCATGGTGGGCAAGGGTGAACATCGGCCGGGCTGCCGCGTGCGGCTCCCGTGCTACGTTCGGCCAATGGCTGAATCTGTCGTACTGGATCCGGTGGATCTCCATCTGCTGCGGCTGTTGCAGAACGACGCCCGGGCGACCTACCGGGATCTCGCCGCGCAGGTCGGGGTGGCGCCGTCGACCTGTCTGGACCGGGTGACACGGCTGCGCCGCTCGGGCGTGATCCTCGGGCACCGGCTGGAGCTGGATCCGGCGAAGCTGGGGCGGGGGCTGGAAGCCCTGCTGTCGGTGCAGGTCAGGCCGCACCGGCGGGAGCTGGTGGGGCCGTTCGTGGAGCGGATCCGGGCCCTGCCGGAGTCGCGGACGGTGTTCCACCTGACCGGTCCCGACGACTATCTGGTGCATGTCGCGGTCGCCGACATGGCCGACCTGCAACGGCTGGTGCTGGACGAGTTCACGTCGCAGCGGGAGGTCGCCCGGGTGGAGACGCGGCTGATCTTCCAGCAGTGGGAGTGCGGGCCGCTGCTGCCGCCTCCGCCCTCGGCTCAATCCGCGTGACGTGTGCGGTCCGTCGTACGAGGATGGCCGCATGTCTGAGATCAAGAGCCCGCTGCCCCGTGAAGTCGCCGACGCGTACGTCGACGAGCTCGTCGCCCTCGACCCGATCACCGGTACGTACCTCGGCGACACGGAAAGCTCGAGCAAGTTGCCCGACACCTCGCCCGCGGGTCAGGAGGCGCTCGCCGAGCTGGCGCGCCGGACGCTGGCCCGGCTGGAGGAGGCCGAGCGGCTGCCCGGCGCGGACAGTGACATCGAGCGCCGGTGCGCGCGACTGCTGCGCGAGCGGCTGGGCGCCAAACTCGCGGTGCACGAGGCCGACGAGAGCCTGCGGTCCGTCAGCAACCTGAGCTCCGTCGCGCACGCGGTGCGGCAGGTGTTCACCGTGACGCCGGCACAGACGGAGCAGGACTGGACGGCGATCGCCGAGCGGCTGCGCGCGGTCCCGGCGGCGCTGGAGGGCTACCGGGAGTCCCTGGCGCTCGGCCTGGAGCGCAAGCTGTACGGCGGTCCCCGCGCCACGGCCACCTTCGTGCAGCAGCTGGGCGAGTGGGCCGACGCGGACGGCGAGGGCCACGGCTGGTTCGAGCAGTACGCGGCCGCCGGCCCCGAGTCCCTGCGGTCCGAGCTCGAGACCGCCGCCCGTTCGGCCACCGAGGCCGTGGTCCGGCTGCGCGACTGGATGCGGGACGTGTACGCGCCGACCGTCGAGGGCGCGCCGGACGTGGTGGGCCGGGAGCGCTACGCGCGCTGGGTGCGCTACTTCAACGGCACGGACCTCGACCTGGACGAGGCGTACGCCTACGGCTGGTCCGAGTACCACCGCCTCCTCGGCGAGATGAGGACCGAGGCCGAGAAGATCCTGCCGGGCGCCGGCACGCCGTGGGAGGCGCTGGCCCACCTCGACGCGCAGGGCACGCACATCGAGGGCGTCGACGAGGTCCGCGACTGGCTGCAGTGCCTCATGGACGAGGCGATGGACGCACTCGACGGCACCCACTTCGACCTGGCCGAGCGGGTGCGCCGGGTGGAGTCGCGCATCGCCCCTCCGGGCAGCGCCGCGGCCCCCTACTACACGCCCCCGTCGGACGACTTCTCCCGCCCGGGCTGCACCTGGCTGCCCACGATGGGCGAGACGCGCTTCCCGGTCTACGACCTGGTGTCGACCTGGTACCACGAGGGCGTGCCCGGCCACCACCTCCAGCTGGCCCAGTGGAAGCACGTGGCACAGAACCTCTCCCGCTACCAGGCGAGCGTCGGCATGGTGAGCGCCAACGCCGAGGGCTGGGCCCTGTACGCGGAGCGGCTGATGGACGAACTGGGCTTCCTGACCGACCCGGAGCGCCGGCTCGGCTACCTGGACGCGCAGATGATGCGGGCCGTGCGCGTCATCATCGACATCGGCATGCACCTGGAGCTGACGATCCCGGACGACTCACCCTTCCACCCCGGCGAGCGCTGGACGGCCGAACTGGCGCAGGAGTTCTTCGGCTCGCACAGCAGCCGGCCGGCCGACTTCGTGGAGAGCGAGCTGACCCGCTACCTGTCGATGCCGGGCCAGGCCATCGGCTACAAGCTCGGCGAGCGGGCGTGGCTGCTGGGCCGCGAGAACGCCCGCGCCCGCCACGGCGACGCCTTCGACCCGAAGGCCTGGCACATGGCGGCGCTGTCGCAGGGCTCGCTCGGTCTGGACGACCTGGTGGACGAGTTGTCGGCCCTGTGATCAGCGGCGGAATCCCCCCTCGGAGGTGATGACCTCGCCGGTGATCCAGCACGCCTCGTCGGTCGCGAGCCAGGCGATGAGACGGGCCGGGTCGTCGGGCATGCCCCACCGGCCCGAGGGGAAGCGGGCGGCAACCGCGTCGTAGGACTCCCCGGTCAGGTAATCCGTGTCCACGGGGCCCGGGTTGACGGTGTTGACCGTGATGCCGCGCTCGGCGAGCGTGGTCGACAGGGAGCGGGTGATCGAGGCGAGGGCGCCCTTCTGGAGCGCGTAGGCGATCTCGCCCGGCATGCCGCCCGCGAGGTCCTGACCGGAGGTCATCATCACCACGCGGCCTCCGGGGCCGGGCGGCCTCGACCGGGCGTGCGCCTGGACCAGCAGCAGGACCGCGCGGGTGTCGACCGACCAGTGCCGGTCGAGCATCGCCGCGTCGATCTCGTCCAGCGAGCCGTCGAATCCGCTCTGCGCGTGGTTGGCGACGAGGATGTCGAGCTGTCCGCCGAGGGCGTGGGCCGCCCTGCCCACGAGTTCGGCGGGTACGGCCGGGTCGGCCAGGTCGCCGGGGCCCGCGACGATCCGGGCCCCGGGGTCGCCGGCCGCGTCGCGGACGGATGCGAGGACGTCCTCGGGGCGGTCCGCGCCCCAGGGCTGTTCGGCGTCGTGCGGAACGTGGTGGTGCAGATAGACGCTCGCGCCGTACGCGGCCAGGCGGCGGGCCACGGCGTGTCCGATGCCGCCGCGGCGGCTGGCGCCGGTCACGAGCGCGGTGCGGCCGCGCAGGGGCAGGGGGTCGCGGCGCAGTTCCTCAGGGGTGGGGTGGGGAAGGCGTGGCATGCGTTCATGGTGATCGGTCCGGATCGCCGCCGCACACGGTTTTCCCCGTCGGTGGAGCGGGGTCCGTCGCCGCGACGGGGCCTATCGCCGTGCGAGCAGCCGGAGTCGGACCAGGCTCAGCCAGGTCTCCGGACCGGGGTGGACCCTTGCCGCGCGCACCGCGTACCGGCCCGGCTCCAGCACCACCCGCACGTGATCGGCCCCCGACGGGTCGGATCCGGGCCACGCCGCGTCGAACAGCAGCACCGTCCCCGGAACCTTCCACTGCACCTCCGGCTCCCACTCCGCCCCGTCGAGCGCCGCCGGCACGCTCGCCAGCAGTTCCTCCTCGGAGTCGCCGGCGCACCAGCGGACGAACACGCCGTGGCCGGGCAGGTAGGCGGTCGCGGCGGGTTCGTCCCCCAGGACCAGCGCGGTGGAGTCGCCGACCGGGAGGAGGCCGACGTGGCCGTCCACCTCGCAGGCCCGGTCGTAGTCGGAGGCCGTCTCCTCGCCGTCGGCGCCCGCCCAGAACGGCAGGACGGTCTCCGGGACCGCTATCAGCGGCCCGCCGCCCGACTCCACCCACTGCACCGCGCCCGGCTCCGCGTATCGCACCATGGCGCAAGAACCTACAGGGCCGACCCGCTTCACAGGAGGAGGGGTTCAGCAGCCGCAGTCATCGGCGCCCACGGGGGCCGTCAGGGGGTCCCGCGCCCTGCGCTCGCGCCCCTGCCAGGTCTCGAACTCCAGGCCCTCGCGCACCCAGTACTCGAAGCCGCCGAGCATCTCCTTGACCTGGTAACCGAGTTCGGCGAGGGCGAGGGCCGCGCGGGCGGCGCCGTTGCAGCCGGGGCCCCAGCAGTACGTCACGACCGGCACCGTCCGGTCCAGGAGCTGCCCGGCCTGCTCGGGGACGAGCGCGGTCGGCAGGTGGAGCGCGCCGGGGACGTGGCCCTGGTCCCAGGCCTCGGTGGAGCGTGAGTCGACGAGGACGAAACCGGGGTCACCGCCGGCGGCGAGGGCGGCGGCGACGTCGGACACGTCGGTGTGGAGGGCGAGAGCGGCGCGGAAGTGGGCGGCGGCCGCGGCGGGAGCGGCGGGGGCGACGCGCAGCACGGGGTTCACGGTGGTGATCATGCCGAGAAAACTACGGCCGCGCTGCCCGCCCCTGAAGGGACGATCCCCGGCCAACTGCTTGATCCGCCGGTGATTCCCCTGCTATTTCTCGGGCATGACCGCGTATTCCCCGGACGCCACCGACTGGCGCATCCTCGAGGTCCTCCAGCGGGAGGGCCGGGCCAGTTTCGCCGAGCTGGCCCGTGCCGTGTCCATGTCCGCGAGTGCGGTCACCGAGCGGGTGCGCCGCTTGGAGGAGGCCGGGGTCATCCAGGGCTACGCGGCGGTGGTCGATCCGGAGCAGCTGGGTCTGCCGATCCTGGCGTTCGTGCGCCTGCGCTACCCGAACGGCAACTACAAACCCTTCCATGATCTGGTCGCGGTGACGCCCGAGATCCTTGAGGCGCATCACGTCACGGGCGACGACTGTTTCGTCATCAAGGTCACGGCCCGCTCGATGCGCCACCTGGAGGAGGTGTCGGGCAGGATCGGGGCGCTCGGCTCGGTGACCACGAGCGTCGTGTACTCCTCGCCCCTCCCCCGGCGCCCCGTGGGCCGCTGACCTCAGCCGGCGCCGCGCAGGCGCAGTGTCGACCCGAAACGGCCCTTGACCACTTCGAGCTGGGCGTGGACCCGGCGCCGCAGATCGGGGACATGGCTGACGATGCCGACGCTCCGGTCGCGTTCCCGCAGGGAGTCGAGGACGTCGAGGACCTCGTCCAGGGTCTGGTCGTCGAGGCTGCCGAAGCCCTCGTCGATGAAGAGGGTGTCCAGCCGCACCCCGCCCGCCTCGTCCGTGACGACGTCCGCGAGGCCGAGCGCCAGGGCGAGCGAGGCGAAGAACGTCTCGCCGCCCGACAGCGTCGCCGTGTCGCGTTCACGGCCGGTCCAGGCGTCGACGACGTGCAGTCCGAGCCCGCTGCGGCCGCGCCCGGTGCGGTCGTCGGAGTGGACGAGGGTGTAGCGGCCGGACGACATCCGGCGCAGCCGTACGGTCGCGGCGGCGGCGACCTGTTCCAGCCGTGCGGCCAGGACGTAGGACTCCAGGCGCATCCGGCGTTCGTTGTCCGCCGAGGTCCCGGCGGCGAGGCCCGCCATCCGTGCGACGCGGTCGTACTCCTGGCGCAGCGGTGCCAGCCGGCGTACGGCGGCGGCCGCCCGGGCGGAGAGGCGGTCGAGGTCGGCGCAGCGCCGCTGCGCGGCGTCATGCGCGGAGGCGGCGTCGCGCAGCCGCCGGGCCGCCTCGTCGGCGGCCCGTTGCGCCGCGTCCGGGTCGGCCTGCGGCTCGTGGGCCGCCGCGGCGGTGTCGGCCTCTGCGAGGACGGCCCGTACGGCCGCCTCCTCGTGCTGCCAGGCGTCCAGGCGGCGTTGCAGTTCGCGGTGGGCGGCACGGTCGAGGAGGGCGTCGGCCGCGGCCTGCGGGGTCTCGAAGCCAGCCCGGAAGGCGGCGTCGGCGAGGCGGGCGTCGGCGTCCTTCAGCCGCTGGGCGGTGTCCTCGGCGACGCGGGCGGTGTCGGCGGCGTCCGTGAGCAGCGCGGTGCGCCGCTCCAGCTGTGCGGCCCGCGCGGCGACGCTGTCCAGGGCCCCCCGGGCCCGGTCCAGTTCCTCCTCCAGGGCCGCCCGTTCGCGGTCCAGCCGCTCCCGGTGACCGACCCGGGAAGCGGTCCGCACGGCCGTCTCCTGCCGGGCGGCAAGGCGGCGTTCGTGCTCCTGCGCGGCCTGCCGCAGCCGCTCCTGGGCGGCGTGGAGTTCGGCGGCGGCGCCGCGGGCCCCCGTGTACTGCTCGTCCAACTCCTCTGCTTCTCGCGCGAGTTGCCCGGTGGGGGTGTCACCGGCCTCCGCGGTGGCGGCGGCCAGTGCCTCCCGTGCGACCCCCAGTTTCCGCTCGGCGTCCGCGCGCTGTTCGTCGGCCCGCTGGTAGGCGGTGAGGGCCCGCTCCTCCGCCTCGCGGTCGACGTGCCCGGCGACCTTGCGGGCGGGGGCGGGGTGTTCGGTGGCGCCGCAGACGGCGCAGGGGGCGCCGTCGGCGAGGTGAGCGGCCAGTTCGGCGGCGATGCCGTTCAGGCGCTGCTCCTTGAGTTCGAGCCAGTGCTGCTTGGCCCGCAGCGTCGCCTCCTGCGCGGTGCGCACCCGTGCGACGGCACGGTCCGTGTCCTGGGCGAGCTGGTCGCGCAGGCGGGCCGCCCGGAGCCGCTGCTGCGCGGGCTCCCGCCGCACGGCGAGTTGTTCGGCGAGGGCGGCGGCCTGCTGCGCGGAGTCGACACCGGCCTGGAGCGTGGTGCGCCGCTCCTCCCAGCCGTCGAGCCAGCCCTCGGCGTCCTGCAGCAGGTCGGCGTCCGCGCGGTCCTGGCGGTCGAGGTCGGTGCGCTCGGCGAGGAGTTCGGCGAGGCGTCGCTCGGCGCGGCGGGCCGAGTCGAGGCCGCCCAGTTCCTCGGCGGCCCTGCGTGCGGCGGCGGCGAGCCCGGCCGCGCCCGCGTCGGCGAAGGTCTCCGGCAGCAGGGCACGCGCGCGTTCCTCGGCGGCGGCCGCCCGGCGGTGTTCGGCTTCGGCGGCCTCCCGCAGGTCGAGGGCGGGCGCGACGGCTTCGGCCTTGCGGGCCCGCTCCATGAGCGCCTGGGCCTCCCGGTAGGCCCCGGCTCCCTGTTCCAGGCCCGCCGCCCGTTCCCGGGCCTGCGCGTGGCGCCGCTGGAGCCGGGCCAGTTCGCGTACCTCGTCCAGGACGCGGCCGGCGGCGGCCTGCGCGGACTCGGCGGCGGTGAGCGCGCACGCGGCGACGGTGAGCTGTTCGCGGGCGGTGCTGCGGGCGACGGCGGCGGCGCTCAGTACGGCCTCGGCCAGCCCCGGTTCGCCCGGGGCGAGTTCGGGCAGTGTCATGGCGTCGTCGGCGGCCTGCTGCATGCGGTGGGCGTCGGCCAGCAGTTCCGCGTCCCCGTCGCGCACCTGGGCCTCGGTGGTGCGGCGCCGCTCGGCTAGGCGCTTCTCCACGTCGGCGAAGCGGCGGGTGTCGAACAGGCGGCCCAGCAGTTTCCCGCGGGCCTCGGCGTCGGCGCGCAGGAACCGGGCGAAGTCGCCCTGCGGCAGCAGCACGACCTGGCAGAACTGTTCCCGGCTCATGCCGAGCAGCTGGGTGATCTCCTCGCCGATCTCCTGGTGGGAGCGGCTGAGGTCCTTCCAGGTCCCGGCCGTCGCGTCGTACTCGCGCAGCCAGGTCTGGGCCTTGTCCAGGGTCGTGCCGGTGCCGCGTTTCTTGGGGCGCTCCCAGGGCGGCTGGCGGGTGACCTCCAGGCGGCGCCCGGCGACGGTGAGGTCGAGGGTGACCTCGGTGCGGGTCATGGGTGCGGCGTGGTCGCTGCGCAGGGCCGTGCCCTGGCCGCCGCCCTGCCGAGCACCCGGCACCGAGCCGTAGAGGGCGTAGCAGACGGCGTCCAGGACGGAGGTCTTGCCCGCTCCGGTGGGTCCGTGCAGCAGGAACAGCCCGGCGCTCGACAGCTCGTCGAAGTCGACGGTCTGTGTGCCTCCGAAGGGACCGAAGGCGGTGACCGCGAGCCGGTGCAGCCTCACCGGGCCACCTCCCGTACGGTCTCGTCGGCCCGTACCGCGTCGAAGGCGTCGCGCAGCACGCCCTGTTCGTGCGGGTCGGGCCCGGTGCCGCGCACATGGGCGACGAAGTCCTCGGCGATCTGCTGGTCGCTGCGGCCGGCGAGACGCCGTGCGTACGACACCTCGGACTCGTCCTCGTCGCGGTCGGGGTCGAAGACGAGGCTGAGGGTGTGCGGGAAGCGTTCGGCGAGCCGGGCCATCGGGTCGGCCGGGCGGACGGGGTCGGTGAGGGTCGCCTCGACCCACGCCCCCTCGTGCCGCGCCAGGGCGGGGTCGGCGAGCAGGTCCTCCAGCGTGCCGCGGATCCGCACCAGGGCGCGGGGCACCGGACAGTCGACGCGCTCCGCCTCGACCGAGCCGTCCGCGGCCAGGTCGACCAGCCACATGCTCTTGCGGTGGGCGGCTTCCGAGAAGGAGTAGGGCAGCGGGGAGCCGGAGTAGCGGACGCGGTCGGTGAGGGTCTGGCAGCCGTGCAGGTGCCCGAGCGCCACGTAGTCGACGCCGTCGAACACCCCGGCCGGTACCGCGGCGACGCCGCCGACGGTGATGTCCCGTTCGCTGTCGCTGGGTTCGCCGCCGGTGACGAAGGCGTGCGCGAGGACGACGGAGCGGGTGCCGGGCGGGCGCGTGGCGAGGTCGGCGCGGACCCGGTCCATGGCGGCGGCCAGCACGGTCTCGTGCCCGGCCTTCTCCACACCGAACTCGCCCTTGACCAGGGCCGGTTCGAGGTAGGGCAGTCCGTAGAAGGCGACGTCGCCGTGGGCGTCGGCCAGCACGACCGGAGTGCCGGCCGCCGCGGGTTCCGTCCGCAGGTGGATGCCGGCCCGCCCGATCAGCCCGGCTCCGACGCCCAGCCGGCGGGCCGAGTCGTGGTTGCCGGAGATCATCACCGTCGGCACGCCGAGGTCGGCGAGACGGTGCAGGGCGTCGTCGAACAGCTCGACCGCGGCGAGCGGCGGCACCGCCCTGTCGTAGACGTCCCCCGACACGACCACGGCGTCCACGGCACGCTCCCGCACGGTCGTGACGAGGTGGCCGATGAACTCGGCCTGGGCGCCGAGCATGTTGACCCGGTGGAAGGCCCGGCCGAGATGCCAGTCGGAGGTGTGCAGCAGCCTCAAGACGCCGCTCCGACCCGCATGTCTCCCCCTACTGTCCGTTCGTCGGCGACGGGAGCCGGTCCGGCCCGCCGTCAGCCCCACCACGCTAACCCGTGCGGGCACCCGGTCCACCACGAACCCCGGACTGTCACCCCTGTCCGGCAGCAATTCAGGCGGTATGTCCACAAGTGGGCTGTGAGGCAGGCCATTCCCGGGGCGATGCCGTCAGAGCGGCGGCATCACCAGCCCGGAAGCGCCGGGGGACGTTGAAACCCGGGAGCGGGGCACACGGGAGCGGCAGCATGCGGGGGCGGGGGCATGCGGGGACGGGAGCATGCGGGGACGAGGGCAACCGGGACGGGAGCATGCGGGGACGGGGCAAACAGGGACTTCGGCGAGCCGCCCTCACGCGTCCCCGTACGCCTCCCCGCCCGTTTCGAGACCGGCCGTCCCGGCGGTCGCGTCGGCGAGCCAGGAGCGGAAGGCGTCGACGTCGGCGTCCGGGAGGGCGATCTCGATCGTCACCGCCTCGCCGTAGTGCACGGCCCGGACGTCGCGCCCGGTGGTGCGCAGGTCGTTCTCCAGCCTGCCGGCCCGCTGGTGGTCGACGGTGACCGTGGCCAGCCGGAACCTGCGCCGGGTGCGGGTGCCGAGGGCGTCCAGCGCTTCACCGACCGCTCCGCCGTACGCCCGGATGAGCCCGCCCGCGCCGAGTTTGACCCCGCCGAAGTAGCGCGTGACGACGGCGACGACGTACCGCATGTCGCGGCGCAGCAGCATCTGGAGCATGGGGACGCCGGCGGTGCCGCCGGGTTCGCCGTCGTCGCTCGCCTTCTGGACGGAGGCGTCGGCGCCGATGACATAGGCCCAGCAGTTGTGGTTGGCGTCGGCGTGCTCCTTGCGGACCGCGGCGATGAAGTCCTGCGCCTCCTGCTCGGTGGCCGCCGGGGCCAGGGCACACAGGAAGCGGGAACGGCTGACCTCGGTCTCGTGCACGCCGGCGGCGGCCACCGTGCGGTATTCGTCCTGCATCCGGCCAGCCTAGTCGCGTGGCCGGAAGCGCCCCGGTGGGGTGCTCCGCCCCCCCGAGGCCAGGCGGCCCGGCGCTACGAGTGGGCCACGACCTCACCGGCCGTGACCTGGGGCGCGTTGGGCAGCAGTTCGGCGAGCCGGTCCCGCACGAAGTCCCCGGCTCTGCGGGTCGACTCCTCAGCTCCGGAGCGATCCTGGAAGACACCGGTCGACACCATCACCCCGCCGCCGGCGTCGACCCAGTAGTAGGCCACGAACCCCGGGACCTGGCGGACGATCGGCAGGAACTCCTCGTCCACCCGGCGTCCCGCCTCGGCCGGGTCGGTCACTCCTTCGTACCGCCGGATCACTGCGTGCATGGCTGCTCTCCTCCTGGATCGGCAAGGCCGTTCGACGCAGACGCCTACCCGCCGCGGGACGTGGGCGCAGCGCGCGCCGGGCACACATCACCGTAAAGGCCGCATGCCGGGACCCGGCTGCTGGGTCGGGGCCGTGGCTTCGGGCCCCACGGTCCGGGCTAGTGCCTGGGGCCCCGGGGCACGGTCACGGACGTGAGGAGCGCGGTGCCGGGGGCGAGCGCCCGCCAGGTCGTGCCGCGCCAGGACAGGACGGCGATCGCGGAGGTCGGGAACTTCGTGCGGACCTGCTCCAGGGTGTCGTCGAGGCCGTCCCCGGCGAGGGCCAGGACGAGGTCCTCCAGTCCGGGGTTGTGCCCGATCAGCAGCAGCGTCTCCACCTCGGCGGGCACCTCGTGCACGACGGCCAGCAGGCCCGACGGCCCGGCGGCGTACAGCCGCCGGTCGTGCCGGACCGGAGGGGGCGTGCCCCACTGCGCGGCGGCCAGGTCCCAGGTCAGGCGTGCGCGGACCGCGGTGGAGCACAGGGCGAGGTCCGGCAGGAGGTCGGCGTCGGCCAGGGCCCGCCCGGCGGCGGGGGCGTCCCGCCGGCCGCGCGGGGCGAGGGGGCGCTCGTGGTCGGCGACGTCCAGGGGCCAGGCGGACTTGGCGTGCCGCAGCAGGACCAGGCGGCGCAGCGGGCCTGCTCCGGCGCGTTCGATCATGACGAGGATCCCAGGTCGCGCGTGAGGTCGAGGGCCAGGAGCCGGTCCGCGTAGGCGTACGTCTCGAAGCGGGCGCCGTCCGCGAGGTCCGGCTCGGTCTCCACCTGCCGCAGGACGTCCAGCACCCCGGGCACGTCCAGGTCGTCCTCCCAGGCCTCGCGCAGCCGCTCCCGTACGCCGTCGGGGACCGGCCGCGAGGGCCGGCCCGCCCAGCGGGCGACCGCGGTGCGCCAGCGGGCGAGGGTGGCGCGGGCGTCGTCGAGTGCGGGCGTCTCCAGGCGGAGGGGGGCGCTGTGGTGCCGGGTGAGCAGGGCGAGACGCAGGACGGCGGGGTCGGAGGGGCCCGGCGGGCCCGACTCCACGGGCGCGACGGCGATCCGCACCCCGTCGGGTGCCGTCCCGCCCTCGGCGGCGACGTGGACGACCTGGGACTCGCCCAGGCCGGCACCGACGTCGGGGCTGTCCTCGAAGGGGCGGACGCCGAGCGTCGTGGCGTACGCGCGCAACTCCGCCTGACGGGTGCCGCCGGTCAGCAGGGCCCACACCGGTGTGCCGCCGAGTTCCAGGGTCCGCACGAGCAGGTCGCCGACGAGCAGCACCCGCAGGTTGGTCGTGTCGGAGTCCGACGCGTGCACCTGGACGCGGGTCAGGCCCCGGCGGGCCGGAGCGGCGGCGACCGGCTCACGGGTTCGGGCGTCGATGATGCGCAGCACGAGGCGAGCGTAGGCGGGTGGCCGGGCCTGCGCAGGCAGGACCGACCTTTTCCGGCCATCATGGCGCGATCGGACCAGCCTCGGTGGCCGAGGCCCCGCCCGTCCCCCTACCGCTGCGCGTCAGTTCCCGATTCGCACCGGATTCCCCGACCCGCGCACATGGGTTCGACTGGCCCCGGCAAGCCGTCTCGGGGCCCGTCCGGGGGATTCCCCGCGCACCCGCCTTGTGGGGAATCCCCCCGCACCCGCCGCCGTTGAAAAGGGAGAGCAGTTCGTCCACGACGTACGAGGAGGCCGCCGGTGTACGGCGACGAGGCAACGGTCCGCAGGATTCTCACCGAGCTCGGCGACACCTGGGCCGTGGTGGGCCTGTCGTCGAACCAGCAGCGCGCGGCGTACGGCGTCGCCGCCGTGCTCCAGCGTTTCGGCAAGCGTGTCGTGCCGGTGCACCCGAAGGCGGAGACGGTGCACGGGGAGAAGGGTTACGCGAGCCTGGCGGACATCCCCTTCGACGTGGACGTCGTGGACGTGTTCGTGAACAGCGACCTCGCCGGTGCCGTCGCGGACGAGGCGGTCGCCAAGGGCGCGCAGGCCGTCTGGTTCCAGCTCGGCGTGATCGACGAGGCGGCGTACGACCGGACCCGTGCGGCGGGCCTGGAGATGGTGATGGACCGCTGCCCGGCCATCGAGATCCCGCGGCTTTGAGACCGGCCTCCATAATGTGCGCATGCGCCCCTCCCCGCCTCTCGACTCCGGCGCCCCGCAACGCTTCCCGGTCGTCGTCGTGGGCGCCGGTCCGGCCGGTCTGACCGTCGGCAACATCCTGCGGGCCGCATCCGTGGACTGTCTGGTGCTGGAGGCGGAGAGCCGCGCGTTCATCGAACAGCGGCCCCGCGCCGGAGTCATCGAGGAATGGGCCGTACGCGGCCTGGAGAAGCGGGGCCTCGCCCGGAACCTCCTGGACCGCGCGGAACTGCACACCGCGTGCGAGTTCCGCTTCGACGGGGAGCGCTACCGGTTCCCCTACGGTGAGCTGACGGGCAGTCATCACTTTGTCTACCCGCAACCGTTGCTCGTGACGGACCTGGTGCGCGAGTACGCCGACGTCCAGGGCGGCGAGATCCGCTTCGGCGTCCGGGACGTGGAGCTGCACGACATCGACAGCGACCGGCCGTCGGTGTCGTACACCTGCCCCGAGACGGGTGAACACCGGGTCGTGCACTGCGACTTCGTCGCCGGGTGCGACGGGGCACGCGGAGCGACCCGGGCCGCGCTCCCTCCCGAGCGGGTCCGGATCGCGCGGCACGGCTACGGGATCGGCTGGCTGGCCCTGCTCGCCGAGGCGCCGCCGTCCTCCGACTGCGTACTGTTCGGCTGCCACCCGCGCGGGTTCGCCGGCCAGATGCCCCGCAGCCCGGAGGTGACCCGCTACTACCTCCAGTGCCCGCCGGGCGACGACCCGGACAACTGGCCGCACGAGCGCGTCTGGTCGGAGCTCCGGCAGCGACTCGGGGCGGCCGGCGTGCCGCCGCCGGCCGAGGGGCGGCTGATCGAGAAGCGCGTGCTGGACATGCACGACTACGTGGTCGAGCCGATGGTGCACGGCCGGCTCCATCTCGCCGGAGACGCGGCCCATCTGGTCGCCCCCATCGCGGCCAAGGGCATGAATCTCGCCCTGCACGACGCCTTCCTGCTCGGCGACGCCCTGGTGGCCCGGCTGACCACCGGCGACGACAGCGGCCTCGGCGGCTACGCGGAGGCGTGTCTGCGGCGGGTGTGGGACTACCAGGAGTTCTCGCAGTGGCTGTCCGAGGTGTTCCACGGCACGGCGGCGGGCGACCCGTTCCGTGCGGGGACCGCGCTCGCCCGGATGCGCCGTCTGTTCACCTCGCCCCTCGCGGCCGCCGCCTTCGCCGAGCGATACCTGGGGACGGCAACACGCTACTGAGCGAGCGGCGCGCCGGGACTGCGGCGCCGGCGTGCGAGCCGTTGTCAGTCGTGCAGGGGGCGGTCGCTGAGGCGGTGGTCGGCCACGTTCAGCGCCTCGTCGACCAGGCGGCGCAGATGGCCGTCGCGCAGTGAGTAGATCACCCGGCGGCCCTCCTTGCGCGTGTTCACCAGACCCGCCAGTCGCAGTCGCGCCAGGTGCTGACTGACGGCCGGCCGGGCCGCCCCGCACGCCTCCGTGAGGGTCGTGACGTCGGCCTCTCCCCCGGCCAGCGCGTGCAGCAGGGCGAGCCGGGTCCGGTCCCCCAGCAGGGCGAGGAGTTCCGCGGCGAGCGCGAACTGTTCCTCGCCCGGGCTGCGCGGATGCGCATCGTGCGCAGATGACAGGTGCATGCGTGCGCTCATACGCACATAATGGCGCCAGGGCACGGGTACGTCCACTCCCGCGCGCACCGGAAGGGGATCCACGTGAACGACCGGCACGAGCACACCCACTCCCACCCGCCCGAGCACGGACACGGCCACGGGCATGGGCATGGGCATGGGCATGGGAAGGATCACGGGCACGGCCACGGACACGAGCACGAGCACGGCCACGGGCACCGCCATGGCCTGCGTCATCGGGTGGGCCACCTCCTCACGCCGCACTCCCACGAGTCGGCCGACAAGGTCGACTCCGCCCTCGAGTCCTCGGCCCGCGGTATGCGGGCGCTGTGGGTCTCACTCGCCGTGCTCGGCGTGACGGCACTGGCGCAGGCGGTCGTCGTGTCCGTGTCGGGGTCGGTGGCGCTGCTCGGGGACACCGTGCACAACACCGCGGACGCGCTGACCGCCGTCCCGCTCGGGATCGCCTTCGTGCTGGGCCGGCGCGCGGCCACGCGCCGTTTCACCTACGGCTACGGCCGGGCCGAGGATCTGGCCGGTCTCGTGATCGTGCTGACCATCGCCGCGTCCGCGGCCTTCGCGGGCTGGACGGCTGTGGACCGGCTGCTGGATCCGCGCCCGGTGCAGCACGTCCCGGCGGTGGCCGTGGCCGCGCTCGTCGGCTTCGCCGGGAACGAATGGGTGGCCCGCTACCGCATCCGCGTCGGCCGCTCGATCGGCTCGGCCGCACTGGTCGCCGACGGCCTGCACGCCCGCACCGACGGCTTCACCTCACTGGCGGTGCTGCTGGGCGCCGGCGGCTCGGCCCTGGGATGGGAACTCGCGGACCCGATCGTCGGACTGGCGATCACGGCGGCCATCGCCCTGGTGCTGCGGGACGCGGCCCGGGAGGTGTTCCGCCGGGTGATGGACGCCGTCGATCCGGCCCTGGTGGACCGGGCCGAGCGGGCGCTGACCGAGGTGCCCGGGGTGCGCGGGGTGGGCGAACTGCGGCTGCGCTGGATCGGTCACCGGCTGCGCGCCGAGGTGGCGGTCGTGGTGGACGGCGACGTGACGGTGCGGGAGGCCCACCGCATCGCCGTGGACGCCGAGCACGCGCTGCTGCACGCGGTACCGCGCCTGACCGCGGCCCTGGTGCACGCGGACCCGGAGCCGGCCCCGGGCGAGAGCGACCCCCATCTGCCGCTGGCCCACCACATGGCGGCGTAGACCGGCAGAGACAGAAGCTGCCGCCGGATCCACCGCGGGCCGACTCGCCGTGGCGTCGTGTCAGGAGACCCCGAGGCCCTCCAGCACCACGGCACCGGGCAGTTCAGCGAAGGCCTTGCCCGGGACCAGCAGCTTGCCGCGCCGGCGGCCGCTGCCGACGAGCACGTACGGCAGGTCGACGACGGCCGCGTCCACCAGCAGCGGCCAGCCGTCCGGCAGCCCGAGCGGGGTGATGCCGCCGTACTCCATGCCGGTCTCGCCGGTCGCCGTGTCCATGGAGGCGAAGGAGGCCTTGCGGGCGCCGAGCCTGCGGCGTACGACACCGTTCACGTCGACCCGGGTGGTGGACAGCACGAGGCATGCGGCGAGCGTGGACTCGCCGCCCCGTTTGCCGGCGACCACCACACAGTTCGCGGACCGCTCCAGCAGGTCCTGCCCGTAGTGCTCCACGAAGGTGGCGGTGTCGGCCCACTCGGGGTCGGTGTCGACGTAGACGATCTGCTCCGCCGGGACGCTGCCCCGCCAGTTGCGTACGGCGTCGGCGACCGGGGCGGTGAGTTCGTCGAGGCAGGCGGGGGCCGGGCGGGCGTCGTCGAAGTGTCCGATGGGTGCGCGCATGGCCGCACGCTAACAACAGCGGGCCGGTGCGGGACCGGGCGTCTCAGGTCACGGGCGGCACCGAGACGGCCATGACCATCTCCATGGGAGCGTCGCCGGTGTTGCCGTAGGTGTGCGGGACGTTCGCCTCGAAGTGGACGCTGGCACCCGCGGGCACGCGGTGCTCGACGCCGTCGACGGTGAGGGTCAGTTCGCCCGCCGTGACGTGGAGCAGTTCGGTCGTGCCGGCGGGGTGCGGGTCCGACGGGCTGCTCTCGCCGGGCATGAGCCGCCAGTCCCACATCTCCAGCGGGCCGGGCGCCTCGGTGCCCGCGAGCAGCCGGTTGTAGCTGCCGGCGTCGGTGTGCCACAGCCGTACGGCCTGCTCGGCCGGGACGATGCGGACGTTCGGGCCCTGCTCGTAGTCGAGCAGGGTGGTGATGCTGACGCCGAGCGCGTCGCCGATCTTCACGACGGTGCCGAGGCTGGGGTTGGTGCGGGCCTGCTCGATCTGGATGAGCATGCCGCGGCTGACACCCGCCCGGGCGGCGAGCACGTCCAGGGTGAAGCCGCGTACCGCGCGCCAGTGCTTGACGCTCCGCGCCAGGGACTGGGTCAGCAGGTCGAGGTCCGACACATTCCGTCCAATATTCTGTATGACACAGTACAGCGGGCTGCACTATGGTGTGGTTCACCTGATCGTTCACTGAACTGTACTGCGAGGTATCCGTCCCATGACAGCGCTCTTCGCCCTGGCCACCAGCCTGTTGTGGGGACTGGCCGACTTCGGCGGCGGTCTGCTGACCCGGCGCACGCCCGCGCTCACGGTGGTCGTGGTCTCGCAGTCGATCGCGGTGGTGGTGCTCGGCGCGGTCGTGGTGGCGACCGGCGGCTGGAGCGAGGCGGGGCCGCAGCTGTGGTTCGCCGTGGCGGCCGGGCTGGTCGGACCGGTGGCGATGCTCGCCTTCTACAAGGCGCTCGCGCTCGGCCCGATGGGCGTGGTCTCACCGCTGGGGTCGCTCGGCGTGGCCGTGCCGGTCGGGGTGGGGCTGGTGCTGGGCGAGCGGCCCGGCCTGCTGCAGTTCCTCGGCATTCTCGTGGCGGTCGCCGGGGTGTGCCTCGCCGGAGGCCCCCAGTTCCGCGGCGCCCCCGTCCAGCGCCAGGCCATCGCCCTGACCCTGCTCGCGGCGTTCGGCTTCGGCGCGGTGATGGCGCTGATCGCCGAGGCGTCGACGACGCTGACCGGTCTGTTCCTCGCGCTGTTCGTCCAGCGGGTCACGAACGTCGCCGCAGGCGGACTGGCCCTCTGCGTCTCGGTGCGGCGCGGGTCGCCCGCGCTGCCGGCGGACGGCTTCCCCTGGCGTTCACTGCCCGCCCTGGCCTTCGTCGGACTCGCGGACGTCGCCGCGAACGGCACCTACTCGATCGCCGCCCAGCACGGTCCGGTGACGGTCGCGGCCGTGCTGGCCTCCCTGTACCCGGTGGTGACGGCCGTGGCCGCGCGGGGTGTCCTGCGGGAACGGCTGCGGGCGATCCAGGCCGCTGGAGCGGGGCTCGCCCTGGTGGGGACGGTACTGCTGGCGTCGGGCTGAACCGGGCGGTTCAGGAACCCGGCTCCAGCTGCGCGAGATCGGCCGCCGTCTCCTCGTCCAGTGCGGCCAGCCGGGCCGCCGTCTCCTCGTCCAGCTCCGACAGCGCCCGGAGCTGCTCGGGCGTGACGCCCTCCGGTATGGGCACCGGCGCCGGTGTGCGCAGGGGCGGCTGCCAGCCATCCGCGGGGGTCCAGCGGCGTACGACGCGCGCCGGTGCGCCCGCCACCACGGCGTGGTCGGGCACCGTTCCCCGCACGACCGCGCCCGCGGCCACCACCACGTTCCGTCCGATCCGCGCGCCCGGCAGGATGACCGCTCCGGTGCCGATCCAGCAGCCTGGCCCGATCTCCACCGGTTCCATCCGCGGCCACTGCTTGCCGATCGGCTCGTGCGGGTCGTCGTAGGAGTGGTTCGTGGACGTGACGTAGACGTACGGACCGAAGTAGCAGTCGCTGCCGATGGTGACGATGGTGTCCGCGATGACGTGGCTGCCGCGGCCCAGGACGACCCCGTCGCCGATGCGCAGGATCGGGTCCGGGCCGAGGTCGAGGTCGGGCATCAGCCCCGCGGTGAGGGTGACCTGCTCGCCGATGATGCAGTGGGAGCCGACGTGGATCCAGGGTTCGCCGAAGACCGTGCCGAGCGGGAAGGCCAGTCTGGTACCTGTTCCCATGGCGCCGAAGCGGTAGCGGCCGGGGTGCTCGGCGGTCACCGAGCCCGTGCGCTGCACCCAGGCCCAGCCCGCGTGGACGGCCCGCTGGGTGAGGCCCCGCCGCCAGGATGAGAACGTGTTCTTGCGCTTCGGCACGAGCTCACGGTACTCAGCGGTAGCCCCGGCCGCGGCGTCGGAGGCCTGTGATCTTCACCCCACCGTGTGGCGTACGGTGTGCGCGTTGTCTACGACGTTCCTGGAGGCGGACATGGCGCAGCGGGCGATGATCACGGGGATCGGCGGCAGGGAGCCGGAGATCGACGCGTCGGCGTTCGTGGCGCCGACGGCGTCGGTGGTCGGGGGCGTGACGCTGGGGCCGGGCGCGAGCGTCTGGTACGGGGCCGTGGTGCGCGGCGACGTCGAGTCGATCTCCGTCGGGGCGAGCAGCAACGTGCAGGACAACTGCACACTTCATGCCGACCCCGGGTTTCCCGTGACGGTGGGAGAGCGCGTGTCCATCGGGCACAACGCCGTGGTGCACGGGGCGACGGTCGAGGACGACTGCCTGATCGGGATGGGGGCGACGGTCCTGAACGGCGCGGTGATCGGGGCCGGTTCGCTCGTCGCGGCGCAGGCGCTGGTGCCGCAGGGGATGGTGGTGCCGGCCGGGTCACTCGTGGCAGGGGTTCCCGCGAAGGTGCGGCGGGAGCTGACGGAGGAGGAGCGGCAGGGGGTCACCCTCAACGGCACGATGTACGCCGAGCTGGCGAAGGCCCATCGTGAGGTGCATGCGTAGGGTTCTCGGCGGGTGCGGTGCCGTGGGGGCTGATCGCGCCCACGCGGCGGAGCCGCATGGGAACACAGCCCCGCGCCCCTAGGGAGTCGGCGCCCCGGTCGCTTCCAGGTTCTGGTTGGCCTTCTTCGCCTTGCGCTTGATCACCAACATGGACGTCAGGCCCACCAGGACCGCCGCCACCAGGCCCAGCCACGAGAAGCGCTTGAGCCAGGACTCCGCGACGATGCCGACGTAGTAGATGACCGCGGTCGTGCCGCCCGCCCAGACGATGCCGCCGAGGACGTTGGCGATGAGGAACTTCCAGTACGGCATGCGCAGCACACCGGCGAGCGGGCCCGCGAAGATGCGGAGCAGGGCGACGAAGCGGCCGAAGAAGACGGCCCACATGCCCCACTTCTCGAAGGAGCGCTCGGCGGTGGCGATGTGGCCCTCGCTGAAGTGCTTGGGGAACTTGTTGCCCAGCCAGGCCAGCAGGGGACGCCCGCCCTTGCGGCCGATGGCGTAGCCGATCGAGTCGCCGATGATCGCGCCGGCCGTGGCGCTGGCGCCGAGGACGACGGGGTCGATCTCGCCGTGCTGGGAGGCGAGCAGCGCCGAGGAGACGAGGATGATCTCGCCCGGCAGCGGGATGCCCAGGCTTTCCAGGCCGATGACCAGCCCGACCAGCGCGTAGACGGCGACCGCGGGTACGGTTTCGAGCCACTCCTGGACGTGCAACGCCGGTTCCTTTCCTTGAGCTTCCCTGCGACCCCGGGAAGCCTACCGGCTTCTAGGACGTCCCCCGGGGCTCAGGCGTTCCAGCTCCACTCGGCGACCTCCGGCAGGTCGGTGCCGTGCTCGCGGATCCAGGCGTGGTGGCGGGTGCGGGCGTCGGCCATCCGCTGGCGTACGGCCGTGGCGCGGACGGCGAGGCCGGGGACGCGGTCGATGACGTCCATGACGAGGCGGTAGCGGTCGAGGTCGTTGCGGACGACCATGTCGAAGGGCGTGGTCGTGGTCCCCGCCTCCTTGTAGCCGCGCACGTGGAGGTTCTTGTGGCCGGTGCGGCGGTAGGCGAGCCGGTGGATCAGCCACGGATAGCCGTGGTAGGCGAAGATCACCGGCTTGTCGGTGGTGAACAGGCCGTCGTACTCGAAGTCGCTCATGCCGTGCGGGTGTTCCCCCTGGGGCAGCAGGCGGGCCAGGTCGACGACGTTGACGACCCGGACGGACAGCTCGGGCAGGTGCCGGCGGAGCAGATGGGCGGCGGCCAGGGTCTCCTGGGTCGGGACGTCACCGGCGCAGGCCAGCACGACGTCGGGCTCGGTGCCGTCCTCGGTTCCCGCCCAGTCCCAGATGCCGGCGCCGCGCGCGCAGTGCACCCGGGCCTCGTCCATCGACAGCCAGTCGAAGCAGGGCTGCTTGCCGGCCACGATCACGTTGACGTAGTCGCGGCTGCGCAGGGCGTGGTCCGCGACCGACAGCAGGGTGTTGGCGTCCGGCGGGAGATAGACCCGGACGACCTCGGGGCTCTTGTTGAGGACGTGGTCGACGAAGCCGGGGTCCTGGTGGGAGAAGCCGTTGTGGTCCTGCCGCCACACGTGCGAGGTGAGCAGGTAGTTGAGGGAGGCGATGGGGGCCCGCCAGGGCAGCCCGCGCGAGGTGCGCAGCCACTTGATGTGCTGGTTGACCATGGAGTCGACGATGTGCACGAACGCCTCGTAGCAGGAGAACAGCCCGTGCCGCCCGGTGAGCAGATAGCCCTCCAGCCAGCCCTGGCAGAGGTGCTCGGAGAGGATCTCCATCACCCGGCCGTGCCGCTCCAGGTGCTCGTCCACGGGCAGGGTCTCGGCCTGCCAGGTCTTGCCGCTGGCGGTGTAGACGGCCTGGAGCCGGTTGGAGGCGGTCTCGTCCGGGCCGACCAGGCGGAAGTCGCGGCGGTCGGCGGTGTCGCGCATGACCCGGGCGAGGAGGTCACCGAGGACCCGGGTCGGCTCGTGCAGCGTCGTGCCGGGCTTGTCGACGGGCACGGCGAAGTCGTCCAGCGACGGAACGGGCAGGTCGCGGACGAGCAGCCCGCCGTTGGCGTACGGGGTGGCGCCCAGGCGCCTGGTGCCCTCGGGGACGCAGGCGAGGACGTCCGCGACCGGGCGGCCGTCCGCGTCGAACAGCTCCTCGGGCCGGTACGAGCGCAGCCAGGACTCCAGCTGCCGCAGGTGCTCCGGGTTGTCGCGGACGCCGGACAGCGGCACCTGGTGGGCGCGCCACGTGCCCTCGACCGGTTCGCCGTCGACCTCGGCCGGGCCGGTCCAGCCCTTCGGGGTGCGCAGCACGATCACCGGCCAGCGCGGGCGCTCGGTCGCGCCCTCCTCCCGGGCGGCGTGCTGTGCGGCGGCGATGCGGTCCAGTGCGGTGTCCATGGCCTCGGCCATCGCGCGGTGGACGGTGGCCGGGTCGTCACCGGCGACGTGGAGCGGTTCGTGGCCGTAGCCGCGCAGCAGCGCGTCCAGTTCCTCCTGCGGGAGGCGGGACAGCACGGTCGGGTTGGCGATCTTGTAGCCGTTGAGGTGCAGGATCGGCAGGACGGCGCCGTCGTGGACGGGATCGAGGAACTTGTTGGCGTGCCAGGAACCGGCGAGGGGCCCGGTCTCCGCCTCCCCGTCGCCGATCACGCAGGCCACGAGCAGATCCGGGTTGTCGAGGGCGGCACCGTAGGCGTGGGCGAGGGAGTAGCCGAGTTCTCCGCCCTCGTGAATGGAGCCGGGCACCTCCGGGGCGACGTGGCTGGGCACGCCGCCGGGGAAGGAGAACTGCCGCATGAGCAGCTCCATGCCCCGCGCGTCCCGGGAGGCGTTCGGGTACTTCTCGCTGTAGCTGCCCTCCAGCCAGGAGTTGGCGAGGACCGACGGCCCGCCGTGGCCCGGGCCCCAGACGCAGAGGGCGTCCAGCCCGCGGTTCTTGATCACCCGGTTGAGGTGGGTGTGGACGAGGTTCAGCCCGGGTGAGGTGCCCCAGTGGCCCAGCAGCCGCGGCTTGATGTGCTCGGGCTGCAGCGGCTCGGTCAGCAGGGGGTTCGCCAGCAGATAGATCTGACCGGCCGCCAGGTAGTTGGCGGCCCGCCAGTGGGCGTCCAGCGTGCGCAGTTCCTCGTCGGACGGTGCGGTCCTGCTGTCCCGGCGCGGGGCCTCGGGCATGGGTGACTCCCTGGGTTTGCGGGCGGACTCAGGAGGAGTACCAGTTTGTTCCGGTTCGATGCCAGGCGCCTGTCGGCCATGGCTCGCCCCCGGACGGCCCTTGCGGAGCGCGGGGATCCGTGCATGCGGGGCCGCCCTGATGGGCGACCCCGAGCTGCCACTACGGCGACCGCGCGGCGGAGTGAGGCGCCGCGACGGTGTCGGCCGCTCCGCCCTTCGCCCGACCGAGGACGTCGGGGCCCGGCTGCGTGCCGGCTCCGGAGCCGGCCCCGCGGGGCTCCCCCGGCCCCGCGGGCTCCGCCGCCCCCGCGGGCTCCGCCGGCCCCGGGCGGCCCCGGGCGGCCCCGGAGGTCCGTCTACCCCGTCGGCTCCGTCGGCCCCGTGCGCTCCGTCGGCGGTCAGGTCGTAGCGGACGACTCCCGCGTGCACGAGGCAGTCGGCCGCCGCGACGGAGCCCTCGGCGGGGCCGGAGCCCGGGCACAGGGAGGGGTCGGTGACCCGCGAAAGCCCACCGGGACACGGCCGCCCGATGGGCAAGCCCCCCGGCACCCGGCCGCCCGATGGGCGAGCCCCCCGGCACCCGGCCGGGGTCCGCACGCACGGCCTCTTCGTCAGGCGTTGGGCCGCAGGGTCCAGATGACGGTCATCTCGCCGGTGACGGCACCGTCGGCCCGCTGGATGGCGATGGTCACCGGGAACTCGGGGCGCTCCCCGTCGTCCAGCTGCGCGACGACCTCGGCGGCCGGGCGGCCCAGCGTCGCCGTGGCGGTGACGGCACCCATCGCCAGCTTCTTGTAGGAGATCTCGGCGCTGACGGCGAGCGGCACGGCGCGCGAGAGCTGATCGCCGAACGCGGCCAGCACGATCGCCCCGCTCGCGGACTCGCCGAGCGTGAACATCGCGCCGGCGTGCGGACCGCCCACGTGGTTGTGGTACTCGCCCTGGTCCGGCAGCGACACCACCGCCCGCTCCGGCGAGGTCTCCAGGAACTCGAGGTTCAGGGTCCGGGCCATGGGCACCGTAGCGGCGAGCATCTCGCCGATGGACATCTGGTCTGCGCTCATGCCCGAATGTTACTCACGAGTAGAGACGCCTGGCCAGGCCGGTGTGACGACCGACGCACCGATCCGCGCACACCGTCCGCACCGCGCCGTCTCCGGGTTGCCACGTCCGTGTCCACGGGCGGTGACCGCATCGTGTCCGGGGCGCGGCTAGGGTGACTGCCCATGTGGCCAGGACAGCAGCAGCCCGGGGGCGAGCAGAACCCGCAGGCGAACAACCCGTACCAGCAGCCGGGGTACCAGCAGCCGAATCCGTACCAGCAGCCGGGATACCAGCAGCAGCCCAACCCCTATGCACAGCAGCCGCAGTGGGGAGCCCCGGGACCGGCCGGTGCGCCGCAGCCCCCGCAGGGCGGTGGCGGCGGCAACCGGACCAAGCTGGTCGCGATCATCGCCGCCACGGCGGTGGTCGTGGCGGCCGGTGTCACCGGCTTCCTGGTGCTGGGCGGCGACAAGGACGACACCGCCGACGGCGGCAAGGGCGGCAAGGGCGGCAAGACGGCGTCGAGCGCGCCGGCCGAGGAGCCTAGCGCCTCCGCCACCGGCGACAACCCGCGCGGCGGCGAGGAGGCCCAGCCCACGGTCAAGGGCTGGAAGGTCGTCATCAACCCCAAGTGGGGCACGGCCTTCGACGTCCCCGCCGACTGGGAAGTGGCCTCCCCGACCTCGTCCGTCTTCTTCGAGGACGAGAAGTCCGACGACGGCAAGCCGCTGATCACCATGTCGGCGCCGGCGTTCTACAAGTCGAAGTGGTGCACGAGCGACGACGACAAGGACGGCAGGACCGAGACCGAGTCCCTGGCCGGGGCGGGCACCAAGGGAGCCGACGGCGCCAAGGACACGGACGAGGTCGCCGTGAACCAGGTGGCCTGGTGGGTGTACGGCGGTTACACGCAGCCGGACAAGAAGAGCGTCAAGACCGACGACAAGGCCGAGCCCTACACCACCGCCTCGGGCGTGAAGGGCAGCATCGCCTGGGCCCACTCGGAGAACACACCCGACAAGGGCAAGTGCGCGAGCGACGGCAAGGCGGTCACCTTCGGCTTCAAGAACTCCGCCGGTGACTTCGTCGCGTGGAGCTTCTTCGGCGCCAAGGGCGTCAAGGGCGAGGTGCCCGAGAAGACCGTCATGAAGATCCTCAGCACGGTCCGCCTGCACGGCGAGCCGACCGGCGGCTGACCCGGAAAGGGAACGGGCCCGCCCCTGCGCCAGGGGCGGGCCGTCAATCGAGATCAGCTCAGCGGCGGGCCGTGAGGCCGCACGACCGGCCTGTCAGCAGGCACCGTTGGCGGCCGCGGCCGTCACGGGAGCTCGGTCACCGGGGCCGCTGGGGGCGCTTCGCAGGCGTCCCGTACCCCCGTCTCCAGCCGTTCACGGCGGTCACCCGGGGTGGGCCGAGCGCGTGTCAGCCGATGCCGAACGCCCCGTCGGGGGGTTCGGGCGACGGGACGGCGTCCTCGTCCCGTACCGCCCGGGCGTCGCCGATGAACTTCCGCAGGGCGGGGCCGTGTTCGACCCGGGCGGGGAAGGCGTCGGCGGCGGTGAGGCGGATCAGGGCGGCGACGTCGACCGGCTGGTGTCCGGCGACGAGCACCGCGTTCCCGAACCGGCGGCCCCGCAGCACCCCCGGCTCGGCGATCAGCGCGAGTTCGCCGAAGGCGGTGGCCAGCGTGGCGAGTTGCGACCGCAGGAACGCGAAAGGCGCCGCGTCGGGGAGGTTGGCGAGGTAGACCCCGCTCCCCCGCAGCACCCGCGCGACCTCACGGATGTACGCGACGGAGGTGAGGTGGGCCGGCACCCGCGACCCGCTGAAGACGTCCGCGAGGAGAACGTCCGCCGAGTCCGCGGGGGCGTTCTCCAGCCAGACCCGGGCGTCGGCCGTGTGGAGGGCGACGACGGCGCCCTCCGGCAGCGGCAGATGCTCGGACACCAGCCCCAGCAGCCCCCGGTCGGCCTCGACGACGTCCTGCCGCGAGCCCGGCCGGGTCACGGCGACGTACCGCGGCAGGGTGAGCGCGCCACCTCCGAGATGCACCACGTCCAGCGCCCGCCCCGGCTCGGCCACGACGTCCAGGACGTGCCCGAGCCGCCGGGTGTACTCGAACTCCAGATGTGCCGGTTCGTCCAGATCGACGTAGGACTGCGGCGCCCCGTCCACGGTCAGCAGCCAGGCCCTTTGCCTGTCGACGTCGGGCATCAGCTTGGCAAACCCGTGATCGACGGAGCGGGCGACTGGTACAGGCTCATTCACCTTCTCATTGTGCCCGTGCTGCAACGCCCCTTGGGGGCGCGGGGGACTGCGCGACCAGCCACAACGGCCCCGCAGTCCCCCTCGGCCTCACCCCACCACGGTCA